>NZ_JAGLBB010000022.1 GCF_018260555.1 Deinococcus sp.
CGGGCAGTCGGCGGCCCAGCGCGTCTGCCAGGGCGCTCATGGCCGGCGTGAACGCCATCAGCAGGACCGTCGCCGCGATGAACACCCCGCCGCCCTGCGCGCCCATGCCCGCGAAACTCAGGCCCAGCGCCGTGCCTGTGGTCGCCAGCACGAACGAGAACTCGCCCACCTGCGACGTGAGGAACGCCACGGGGAGCGCCGTCCGCGTGGGCTCGCCCAGCAGGCGCACGCTGATGAAGGTCACCAGCACCTTCAACACCGCGATCAACAGCGCCGCGCCCAGCACCGCCCCCAGGTGCCCCATCAGGAACCCCAGGTTCAGTTGTAACCCCACCGACAGGAAGAACGCCGCGCTGAACAGAATCTGAAGCGGCAGGATCTCACCCATCGCCTGCGCCCCGTACCGGCTCTCACTGACCAGCAGCCCCGCCAGGAACGCCCCGAGCGCCAGACTGACCCCCGCCATGGCCGTCAGGCTCGCCGTGCCGAAACACAGCGCCACGACCGCCAGCAGGAAAATCTCACTGCTGCACGTACGCGCCACGACCTCCATGACGGGCGGCACGATCCGCCGCGCGGCGATCAGCACGAACGCAATGATTCCGCCCGCCTTCGCCAGTGCCACCAGCACGCCCAGCGCGCCCCCGCCCTGCCCGGCCAGCATGGGAATCAGCAGCACCATCAGCACCACCGCCAGATCCTGGAAGATCAGGATGCCCAGACTCACCTGCCCTGCCGGGCCGTTCGTCTCCCCGCGCTCGCCCAGCAGGCGCATCACGATCGCCGTGCTCGACAGCGCGATCAGGCAGCCCGTGAACACCGCGTCCGGCGCGCCCACCCCCGTCAGCAGCAGCGCTCCCGCCGCCACCAGAATGGTCAGGCCCACCTGCAACCCGCCGCCCAGGAAAATCAGGCGCGCAATCCGCGACAGCCGCTCCAGGCTGAACTCGATTCCGATGGTGAACAGCAGCAGCATCACGCCCACCTCGGACGCCGCCGCGATCAGCTCCTGATCCCGGATCAGGCCCAGCGCGCCCGGGCCCGCCACCACGCCCGCCACCAGAAACCCGATGATCGGAATCAGGCGCAACCGGAACGACAGGTACGCCGCCAGCGCCGACACACCCAGCAGCAACGTCAGCTGTACCAGAAACGCTGGCGGCCCCGTATGGGCTTCCGGAGCGGCGGCCAGGGCAGACCCGGCCAACAGGGGGAGCAGGAACACGAAAGGCGACATGCCCCAGCATGGCACTCTCACCCCCTGACTGTCAGAGGCCGGGCAGATCAGGCAGCGGCCATTTCAGACCCACTGAGCTCCTCACGCGGATTCCGATTGATTCGCTGCAGTTCCGGGTCAATCCGAGCGGAGCGAGCAGGAGAGAAACGCCCCTCCGGACGTGGAGTGAACAGAACGGTGGTGTTCCGATCTGTTCACGAAACAAACGGCAGTCCGTATCATTCGCCGCCTGAAGCTCCGGCGTCCGCTGCTCTACCCGCGACTCCAGATGCGCGTGCAGCGCCGTCACCTCACTGCGTGCCTGCCCCAGTGCCGTGCGCTGGATCTCCGTGGCTGCCTGCGTCCGCTCGAACTCCAGCTTCTCGGGGGAGGGTTGGGGTGGGCGTCAGGCATGAGCGTTCAGGGTAGTACATCGGGTGGCATGGTTGCCGCTGGGGGCAGTGGGCAGTGGGCAGCGGTCAGGGGGCAGTGGTCAGGGTGTAGGGGACAGGGAGTAGGGGACAGGGGGGTCGGTGGCGGGCTCCGGGGCGGGGGCGGAGAAGGTCACGCGGGCTTCGAGGCCGCCCCCCTCGGGGGAGTGCAGGGTGATGTCGGCGTGGTTGGCGCGGGCGAGTCGGCGGGCGACAGGCAGGCCCAGGCCCTGGCCTTCGCGGTGGGGGGTGCCGGGCTTGCGGTAGCCGATATCGAACACGCGTTCGACCAGATCGTGGGGGAGGCCGGGGCCGTTGTCGAGTACGCGGATCATGGGGCCGCGTCCGGGGGCGGGGCCGTCGAGGGTCAGCAGGATCAGGTCGTGGGAGTAGCGCTGGGCGTTCTCGATGAGGTTTTCCAGGATCTGACGCAGGTGGTTGGGGTCGGCCTGAACGTGAATGGATGTGGGCGGGCGGCGGGTGCGGACGCGTTCGGTTTCCAGGCGGCCGAGCAGGGCGTTCAGGTCGGTGCGTTCGGGGCGGGGTTCGATGTTCACGTACATCAGTTCGAGGCGTTCGAGGTCGGTGCGCACGGCGAGTTGCGCGGCTTGGTCTTCAATGCTGCGCAGCAGATGTTCGCGCAGGCGGGGGTTGTCGGTGCCGCGCAGGGCGTCGGTGGAGAGCAGAAGGGCCTGCAGGGGACGGCGGAGTTCGTGGGCGGCCATGCCCAGGGCTTCACGGTGCTGGGCGTCGCGGGCGTCGCGGGCGTTCTGTTCCCGACGGGTGGTGTTCAGGGCGCGCAGGATCAGCGCAGAGCCGAGGCTGCCACTGACAAGCGCGGCGACCAGGACGGTGATCTGCATGAAGCGCAGGTTGCGGGTCAGTTCGTTACGCACGCTGGTCAGGTGGGTGTGCGCCGCAGAGTTCAGTTGTTCGGCGATACGGACGGCGTGTTCGGCGTCGGCGGGGGTGCCGCTGTTGACCAGGGGAATGATGTTGTTCAGGCGTACACCCGCGTCGCGTTCCCGTTCGGGAAGTTCGGCGAACAGGGGGTCCGGGTGACCGCTGGTGGCCTGCCTGCTGGCCAGCAGGATGTCCGAGAGGACCTGGTCGCGTTTGGTGATCTGCCGGGCGGGAGTGGCGTCGGGGTCCGTGGTGGTGCGCGCGTACTGTAGGACGCGGTTCAGGAACCCCTGGTAGTTGTATCCGCTCCAGGTGGTGTCCGGGTTGTTCAGGGACCGGAAGGCGGGCAGGAACGCCACGGTGAGCAGCGCGACCGACAGGAGGCTGGGCAGCAGGGCCAGGATCAGGTCCTGTCGGCACAGCAGGACACCCAGCAGGCGGCGCGGCGGGGCGGTAGGCGCGGGTGCCGTGGGTGGGCTGGGGGTCATGGGGTGCGGGCGCTGATGCCCGTGACGTACCACGCCCACTGGCTGCTGTACCGGCTGGCGGGGAAGCGGCGGTCCGGGGGGAACACGATCAGCAGCGGGCCCTTGTTCAGGATGGGGATGTCGCGGCCGTCGGCTTCGTACGCGACCATGATGGGTGCCTTCTGGTAGTCGTCGGCGCGGATGATGGCAATGAAGCCGTCGTCGGCCGTGACGCGGATGTCGCGGCCCAGGAACCCGCCGCGCTGCGCGAGCTCCCGCAGGGGCACGCCCCGGTACGTGAAGGTCTGCTGGAGTTGAGGATGCCAGCTGGCGTACTGCGCGGCAGGCAGGGCGCGCAGTTGGTTCAGGGTCAGCCGTTCGGTGCGCGTTCCGGTCAGGGTCAGCAGGACGGGTTCGCCAGCCCGGGCTTTCGGGAAGGGCCGGGCGGTCGGCACGTACTGAATGCCGCTGCTGCCGGGCTGAATGCCGCTGCTGCCGGGCTGGGCGCTGGCCGGGGTGGCGCGTTCGGCGTCAGCGACGTTCAGGCCCGGCGTGCCGGCCAGGAGCAGGCCGTACAGCAGCAGGTGTGACTTGTGGGGGAACACGCCCTGCATGCTAACGGTTGTGCCCCGCCGGTCTCAAGACCTTGAGACCGGCGGGCGGGGCTGGGCGTCTCGGGCCTTGCGGGCGTGTCGGGTAGCGCGCGGGCAGGCGCTATGCTCTGTGCTGCGATGACTGAACGTAAACCTCTTGTTTCGCTGGGTGACCTGACGTGGGACGTGCTGGCGAAACCCGACACCATGCTGCTGCCGGGCGGCGACAGCACGGGCCGCATCGAACTGTCCGGGGGGGGAAGCGCCGCGAACCTGGCGGTGTGGGCTGCCCGCTGCGCGTACCCGGCCCGGTTTACCGGCAAGATCGGCCTGGACCGATTCGGGGAACTGGCGACCGCTGAACTGCACGCCGAGCACGTGGGCACGGACCTGCTGCTCAGCCGGGAGCATCCGACGGGCGTGATTCTGGGTCTGATTGACCGGCGCGGGCAGCGGGCCATGCTGACTGGGCAGGGCGCCGACTGGGAACTGCTGCCGGAGGAACTGCCGCTGGACACGCTGCGCGGCGCGGCGCACCTGCACCTGACCGCCTGGAGTCTGTTCCGCGATCCGCCGCGCGCGGCGGCACTCCTGGCGGCCGGGGTGGCGCGCGGGGCGGGCGCGACCCTGAGCCTGGACCCCGGTAGTTTCCAGATGATTCAGCAGATGGGCCGCGAGTCGTTCCTGCGCGTGCTGGAGGACGTGCCGTTCGACGTGTTCTTCCCGAACGACGACGAGGCGCGCGCCATGAGCGGTCACGCCGACCGGCACGCGGCCATGGACTGGTTCCGGGCGCGGTACCCACGGGCGCTGATCGTCATGAAACTCGACGAGGACGGCGTGCTGATCGAGGGTCCGGCGCAGGCGCGGGTGCAGGTGCCGGCCACGCAGGACCGCGTCATCGACGCCACGGGCGCCGGGGATTCGTTCGGCGGGGCGTTCCTGGCCGGGTGGCTGACGCACGGGGACGCGGTGCGGGCGGCGGGGCTGGCCGTGCAGGTGGGCGGCTGGGTCGTGTCGCGCTTCGGAGCGCGCCCCCCGGCCGACGCGGACCTGCATGAGCGGCTCCGGCGTTACGGCGTGACGGTGGCCCTGTGACCCGCCTGAGGGCGCGCCGCCGCCTGCCCGTGTGGGCGCGGGCGCTGCTGCTGGCGCTGCTGCTGGCGCTGCTGGTGGCCGGGGGGGCGCTGCTGTACGCACGCAGTCTGCTGGGCCCGGCGGGCGGCGGCCCGTACACGCTGGAAGTGAAACCCGGTGACACGCTGGGCGGCGTGGCCCGCACCCTTCAGGAGAACGGCGTCGTGAAGAACGCCGACGCGCTGCGGTTCATCATGCGGCGCAACGGCACGGCTGGCAGCCTGAAAGAGGGCCTGTACGACCTGAACGGGCAGATGACGGCCACGCAGGTCGCGCAGAAGCTGGCTGGCCCGGCCCGCATTCCGACGGTCGTCGTCACCATTCCCGAGGGGCGGCGCGTCAGGGACCTGCCCGCCATCTTCCAGAAGGCCGGGTTCGACGGCGCGGCCATTCTCAAGGCGCTGCGCACCCCCAATCTCAGCCCGTACACCGGGGACCAGCCGGACCTGGAGGGCTTCGTGTTCCCCGCCACGTACGAGTTCCGCCCGGCAGAAACGCCCCGTAGGATCGTGCAGACGATGCTAGACCGCATGCAGACCGAATTCACGCCCGCGAACGTGGCGGCCGCCAGAGCCCTGGGCCTGAGCGTGCGCGACTGGGTGATCCTGGCGAGCATGGTGCAGGCCGAGGCCGCCAACGACGCCGAGATGCCGGTCGTGGCGGGCGTGTTCCTGAACCGCCTGCGCGACGGCATCGCGCTGGGTAGCGACCCGACTGTCGCGTACGGACTGGGCAAGGACCTGCCGGAACTCGACCGCAGCGCCGGGGACTTTAAGAAGGACACGCCGTACAGCACGTACACCCGCCAGGGGCTGCCGGCCGGGCCGATCAACAACCCCGGTCAGGCGGCGCTGCTGGCCGTCCTGAAGCCCGAACGCAAGATGGCGGACGGCCGGGACGCGCTGTACTTCCTGCACGGCCTGAACGGCAAGATCTACGTGAACAACGATTACGCCGCGCACCTGCGGGACGTGGCCCGCTACCGCTGAACGCAGGCCGCTGGGGGCGCGCCTGTTCCTGAACCGTTGCTCAAGACCCGGGTGTGTGTGGCCCACTACACTCCGGGCATGAACCCAGTCGGAGACGGCGCAGTGAAGCGCGGGGGCGAGCACAGTGCTGGGCGTGCGTTTCTGGAGCGGCGCAACGCCCTGTGGAGCCGTCTGCGTGCCCTGACCCCGGTCGGTGACGCCGTGCCCGGCGAGGACTTTAAGGCGGCTCTGACTGAACTTTCAATCCTGACCGGCTGGGACCGCGCGCGCATTCTGGCCGGGCTGGGCCTGCCGCTCAGGCAACCATGAGCGCCGAGATCGTTCCGTTCGACTGGGCGCGGATGCTGCTGGGCGACACGCCGCCTCTGTTCCTGCTGGAGATCGTGTTCCGCACGGCCGTGATGTTCCTGTGGCTGCTCTTGCTGCTGCGCGTGACCGGCAAGCGCGGCCTGGCGCAACTCAGTCCGCTGGAGGTCGCCATCGTGATCGGGCTGGGCTCGGCGGCGGGCGACCCGATGTTCTACCCGGAAGTGCCGCTGCTACACGCCATGCTGGTCATGGCGGTGGTCGTGGGGCTGCAACGCCTCACCGCGCACCTGGTGATTGTCAGCGAGCGCGTCGAGACGTTCGTGGAGGGCACGCCGGTCGAACTGATCCGCGACGGCGTCCTGACCCCACTGGGCCTGAAACGCGCCAACCTGAGTCGCGAGGACGTGTTCGAGCGCCTGCGGGCCCAGGGCGTGCGGCAACTGGGCGCGGTGCAGCGCGCTTACTTCGAGCAGGACGGCAGCCTGACCGTGTTCACGCACCCGCACGACCCGCCGCCGGGCCTGCCGGTCGTGCCGCCCTGGGACCTGGAACCGCCCCGTGAACTCGGCGTGGCCGAGGCGCAGGCGTTCGCTGGCCCGCTCGCCTGCCTGCGCTGCGGTCAGGTCCGGCACGCCCGCGCGGGCCAGGGCCGTGCGGGCAGCGCGCCGCAGGACAGCAGCGGGGCGTGTGGGTGCGGTGAAACCCGCTGGACCCCCGCCCTGACCGACCCCCTGGCCCGCCGGCACGCTGACCACCCCTCCGCCCCCGATAACCCCCCGAGCTCTGGGCCGACCGACGGCGGCGCGGACTCTCCGGCTGCCACTGGCCCCCGCTGAGTGCCCCCGCACTTCGGGGCTACGGCAGCACGGCCCTGTGGGCGCTGACTCTGGTGAAATGACGGGCAACAACCCCCCATCCATTCCAGCAGAGGCGCAGGTCAGCCCTCGGTGGACGCGCCGGGCCGGGTACTCCAGACGGGTTCCGGTTCGATCTCCTCGGCGGGGGCCTTGCCGGGTTCCAGCCCGGTGCTGCGCGCCGTCTGAAGCGGGGTGACGCTCATGCCGGGGGCGCACTCGATCTGACAGGACAGGCGCGCCTGCCCGATCAGGTTCTTCTCGGTCAGTTTGTCGAACTCGGCAGCCGTCATGGCGCTCGGTTCTCCCTCCTGAAAACTGACGCGGCAGGTCGTGCAGCGTGCCACGCCCCCGCAACGGTGCAGGATATCCACGCCGCCGCGCTCCAGTGCCAGCACCAGTCGCTCGCCGCTGCGCGCCTGAATCTCTCCGAACCCCTCTACCTGCACCGTGATCGTCTGCGTCATACGCCCAGCATGGCATACAGGCCGCTCCTCGCCGCTCAGGGTGGCCGTGACACCATCCTCGGTCGCCAGCCACGCGGCCGGGCAGTCGTGCGGGTCACGTGGCAAGCGCGCCGCCACGAGCGCCCGGGCGGTCACGCCCACCGTCACCCCCGCAAAGTCCGGCAGCAGGCGGTCGTAGAACCCGCCCCCGTACCCCAGCCGCACACCCCGCACGTCGAACGCCAGCGCCGGTAGCAGCGCCACGTCCACCGACGACAACGGCAGCTCCGGCGCGCCGGGCGGCGGTTGCAGCGCCCCGAAGCGGCTGGGTTCCGTCGCCGACTCCCAGGCGTGCAGCGTCAACCTCGGGGCGGGTCGAAAGCGGGCGCGGGTGGTAAGTAACTCGAACTCGCCGTGCAGGGCCGCCACGTCCGGCTCGCCCGGCAGGGCCCGGTACGCCAGCACCCGCCGCGCCCCCACCGACCGCAGAAACACCCGCAGGCACGCCACGACCGCGCCCGACACGTCCGGTACCTCTGCCCGCACGGCCCGCGCCCACGCCCTCCAGGCGGCCTTGTCTGACAGGTCGGTGGGTGGGTCGGGTCGGGTCACGCCCGTCATTGTGCTCCGTCCGCGCCTCTCATACGGACTGCCGCTCCATGCCACCACAGTCGGAAAAGCGCCGTCTGCGGCTCCACACCGCCCAATCCGTCTGCTGTTCCTACTCGCGTCCGCTCGGATTGATTCAGAAGTGCACCGAATCAATCGGAATCCGTATGATCCGGATCACCCCGCTTCTTTTGGTCCTTTCAGCCCGGTTTTCCCTTCGCGTTCGTGCAGCACGGCGGCCACGTCGGCGGGTGAAACGCCGACCTCGGCCATGGCGAACAGGGTGTGGAACAGCAGGTCGGCGACCTCGGTGGCCAGTTCGGCGCGGTCATGGTTCTTGGCGGCCAGCAGGACCTCGCCGCTTTCCTCGCTGATCTTCTTCAGCACTCGGTCCAGGCCTCCGGCGTGCAGGCGGGCCACGTAACTGTTCTCGGGCAGCGTGGCCAGCCGCTCGGTAATGGTGGCAAACACGCGCTCCAGCGTGCCATCCAGCCCGGCCTGGGGGGCCTGAGCGGGCATCAGCGGCTGGTGGTAGCAGGAGTACGCGCCGGTGTGGCACGCAGGACCCGTCTGCACGACCCGGTACAGCAGGCTGTCGGCGTCGCAGTCGGCCTGCACGTCCACAACCTGCTGCGTGTGGCCGCTGGTCGCGCCTTTCACCCACTGCTCCCGCCGGGAGCGGCTGTAATACGTGGCCTCGCGGGTGTCCAGGGTGCGCTCGACGGCGGCGCGGTCAGCGTAGGCCTGCATCAGCACGGCGCCGCTGCGGGCGTCCTGCGTGACGACCGGGATCAGGCCGGTCTGCGGATCGAAATTCAGGGCATCGAGGTTCAGGGCGCCGGGGCCCGGAGTGTTGGGGCTCGGGGTGTTGGGGCTCAGGGTATCGGAAGTCCGGGTGGTCATGTCAGGCCCCTCCGGGGGCAGGAAAGCAGGCAGAACAGTAGAGGAGAGCTTCACCGGGCGCCCCTCTCCCCGCCCGTCGTTCACGGTTGGTGACGCCTGGGCAAGTGACGTGAGTGCTGGTGACATCTGGGCGCAACTGGGTCCGCTCAGCGGTGGGTGTCGTGCCAGTCGGGCCGCACGGGCAGGCCGTCGCCTTTCAGGTAGGCCTTGACCTGCGGGACGGTCAGTTCCCCAAAGTGAAAGACGCTGGCAGCCAGGGCCGCGTCGGCGTGCCCACCCCTGTCGCCGCCGCGCAGGACATCGCGGAAATCCTCGAGTTTCCCGGCCCCGCCGGACGCGATCACGGGAATGTCCAGCGCCCGGGCGACCGTGCGGGTCGCGTTCAGGTCGAAGCCGGCGCGGGTGCCGTCGGCGTCCATGATGTTCAGGCAGATCTCGCCCGCGCCGAGCGCCTGGCCGCGCACCGCCCACTCGATCAGGTCCAGGCCGGTGTCCACGCGCCCGCCAGCGCGGTACACGTTCCAGCCCTGGCCGTCGGGGCGGCGTTTGGCGTCGATGCTCAGCATCACGCACTGCGCGCCGTGGTGGTCGCTGGCCTCGCGGATCAGTTCGGGGCGGGCCACGGCGCCGCTGTTCACGCTGATCTTGTCCGCGCCGGCGTTCAGCAGTTGCCGGAAGTACGCCAGTGCGTTCACGCCGCCCCCGATGGTCAGGGGCATCATGACCTGCTCGGCCACGCGCGCCGCGACGTCCAGCATCAGGCTGCGGCCCTCATGCGTGGCAGTGATGTCGTAGAACACCAGTTCGTCGGCCTGCTGCGCCTCGTACGCCTGGGCCAGGACCAGGGGGTCCCCGGCGTCCCGGTGGTCCTCGAAGAACCGGACGTTCTTCACCACGCGGCCGCTCTGCACGTCCAGGCAGGGGATGATGCGCTTGGTCAACATGACGGCAAGTCTACGCGCTCGGCGCGGCCCTCACCGTGCGTGACGGCCCTGATCGGCGCGGGTCCGGCGTGGACAACAGTCCCCTTTCATCCGGGCGAACTCGTACGGCGCATCCGGGCGAACTCGTACGGCGCATCCGGGCGAACTCGTACGGCGCATCCGGGCGAACTCGTACGGCGGCGCCGCAGGGCGAGCAGGAACGGAGCGGGTGCCGGGCCTGGAGTTGGCACCCCGGCCCCGCGTCCTTGTGCGCCCTCAACGAAACAGACGGGGTCCGTCTGCGACCTCCTCAAATGTTAACCCGGCTTTATACATCTCTCATGGTACCTGCTAAGCTGTTGTTCGGCTGCGGCGCCCGGTCGCAGGTCTCTTGTTTCACCGACCCGGCAACCGGCCGTGGGGGGCACTGTGAATACCCGCCGGATCCTGCTCATCGACGACAACCCCAACGACGTGGAACTTGCCCTGACGGCTCTCGACGAGGCTCGGGTCGGCCCCGACAGCCACGAGGTCAGTGTCGCCAGCAGCGGCGCGCAGGCCATCGCCCTGCTCGAACAGGCCCGTGAGCGGGGCACCCTGCCCGACCTGATCCTGCTCGATCTGAAAATGCCGCACATGGACGGTATCGCCGTGCTCGACGCCATCCGCGCCGACTCTGCGCTGCGCGGCATTCCGGTCGTCATGCTCACCACCAGCGGCGAGGGCCGCGACATCCGCGAATCCTACGCGCACGGCGCCAGCGCCTACGTCATCAAACCCATGGACTTCACGCAATTCCGCGACGCCATGCGCACCATCCAGGCCTTCTGGACCACCCTCAACCGCCCCCCCGGCCTCAACGGCTGACCACCGGATACAGACTGCGTTTGTTTCGCTGACAATCCGGAACTTCACCGGATTGCCAGTTCCACGTCCGGAACCCGCCCCGCTCCCACTCACATCCGCTCGGATTGAATGGGCTGCAAAGACCATACAATCCGGAGTCCGTATGAGGGACGCGCGGAACGCTCAAGGCCACCGCAAGGGCGCGGTGGGCCCGGCGCGCAGCCCGCGCCGTTACCCTGAACGGTATGCGCGTGTACATCGGCTGCGGCGGCTACAGCAACGACGACTGGACGGAACAGGGCCTGATCTACGAGGGCGTGCGCAAGGACGATTACCTCGCCACCTACGCCCGGCATTTCGACGCCGCCGAACTGAACAGCTCCTTCTACGCCATTCCCGGCCTGAAGGCCTTCGAGGGCATGGCCCGCAAGAGCGGCGGCCGGGTGCGTTTCACCGTGAAACTCCACCGGGTCTTCACGCACGACCGCGCGCCCACCGACGCCGATTTCGACCGCATGCTCCAGAGCCCCGAACCGCTGCGCGAGGCGGGCGTCATGGGCCCCTACCTCGCGCAGTTCCCGTTCTCGTTTCACCGTACGCCCGCCAACCGCCGCTACCTGGGCCAGCTGGCCGAACGCTTCGCCGGGCATGAACTGGCTGTCGAGATGCGCCACGAAGGCTGGGACCGCCCCGAAGTCCGTGAAGGCATGGCGCAGCGCGGCCTGATCTGGGTCAGCCCCGACTACCCGCCTGCCGGAGGCCTGCCCGAACCCCAACTGCATGTCACCGGGGACGTGGGTTACCTGCGCCTGCACGGCCGGAACGCCGGGAGCTGGTGGGAAGGGCAGAGTGCCGCCGAACGCCACGACTACCGCTACAGCCGCGCCGAAATGGACGGGTGGGCCCAGAAGATCGCCCTGGCCGCCGACGACCTGAGCGAGCTGTACGTCCTGTTCGAGAACACCACCAAAGGCCACGCGCTGCACAACATTCCCCAGCTACGCGAAGCCCTGAACGCCCACGGCGTTCCCGTGCAGACACCCGACCCCGGCCACGGTCCGGAACAGGGCCGCCTGCTCTGATACGGAGTGGGCTACACGGGCTGGCGTCTGTCCCGTTCGTGGCCCGTTCGTTCACGGCCCGTGCCAGCGCCAGGTAGCCAGCGAAACAAACGCAGTCCATCTGACAGGCCGCCCTCATCCCGCTCGCGCCCACACGGAGGCGAGCTGTGTTTGCCCACCATTCCATCCAGGCCCATACCGGAAATGAAAAACCCCCACCGAAGTGGGGGCTGCATCTGGCTCGGCAGGTTGGGGTCGAACCAACGACCGTCCGATTAACAGTCGGATGCTCTGCCACTGAGCTACTGCCGAATACCTGTGGCGGGCCGTTTCCGGCGCGAGAGGGATAGTAGCACGCACCCATATGCCGCGCAAGCCCTTGGGGGTGGGGCGCGAGTGTAGGCAGATTCCTGGCCCGGGTCAGGGCCAGTTCGGGCCCCCGCTGTGGGGGTCCGGTCAGGCCTGAGCGCCGCCCGGCATGATCGTTTCCGGGGTCACGCCCAGCCGGTCCAGCGCCGCCTGCCAGCGCTGCCCGGCGGGTACGTCCCACAGGAGTTCCGGGGTGTCCTGCTCCACCCACACCCAGCTGCCCTCCCGGGCTTCCTCGGTGAGTTGCCCGGCGCTCCACCCGGCGTACCCGAGGACCAGCATGAAGCGCTGCCCCGAGGCCATCACGGCGCGCAGCACGTCCAGGCTGCTCGATACGTTCAGGTTCGCTGTCAGCCGCATCTCGCCCTCCAGGCCCACCGGCTGCGGGTACAGGCACCACCCGAGTGTCGGGTCCACCGGGCCGCCCATCCAGGCCGGGTCGGATTGCCCGGGCGTGTCGGGCAGCAGGTCGCTGACACTCTGATCCATGGGGGCGTTCACGATCAGTCCCATCGCGCCCTGCTGGTCGTGTTCCAGCAGCAGGATCACCGCGCCCCCGAACACCTCGCCGCGCAGGTGCGGGCTCGCCACGAGAAAAGTCAGTGGGCCGCTCATCACCCGGCAGGATAGCGCGCCCTGCGCGGCTCTTCAGGAGCGTTCAGTACGTGATGCGCCGCGTCACTGTCATGAATGTCTGCCCCTGCATGGTGCCGGTCTGCGCCGTTCAGTTACCGGCGCGGTCGTAGGTGCAGGCCCACTGTTCCTGCACCTCGCCCAGGTCGGCCATGCGGACGCGCGTCACGCGCCCGTTCGGGTCGGTGTCCATCTGCTGCGCAGGCAGAAGCTCCCCGTTCGCATGGTCCTTCACGCGGATGCCCGTGCCGTCCGGGGCGTAGGTGTACGTGCTCTGGCGGAGATTGCCTGCGCCTGAACCGGGGAGGCTGACGGTGATCTCCCGCCGAATCAGGCGGCCGCGTTCATCGAGCTGCGCGGTCGTCACCTGGGACCCGGCCCCGGCGCGTGTGACCCGCTCCACTACCTGCCGGTTGGCGCTGGAATAGGTACAGCTGACCTGTTCCTTCACGGCTTGCAGGGTCGGGTCCTCCCACACGCCGCTGTCACCCGTCAGCCGTCCCTGCGGGTCGAAGATCAGCGTGACCGGCTGGCGCGGCTGCCTGTGCACCTGCGCGGGCGTGACACGGACTGCCGCTCAACGCGCCCTCCAGGCCGACCCAGGCGCGCTGGTACCCGGCCCGGCCGGTCAGGGTCAGGAGCGTCCGGGTCTGGTCGCCCGGGGCCTGCGTCTCGATCTGCGTCAGGCGGCCGCCCTGAAAGGTGAACGTGCGGGTGGTGCGCGGGGGCGCGTCCGGCGTGCCCGGGTTCGTTTCGCTGCGAATCTCGGTCACCTGCCGTGGGCTGCCCTGAAACCGGGGCAGCAGCGTGCGGTCCTCGCCGGGCACGTCAAAGCAGTACGCGGCGTGGGCCATGCCCAGGGTCGCCCCCAGGGTCGCGAGCAGCAGGGTCAGGAGGCGGCGCATCGGCCCGCATAGGAGCGGGCAAGCCAAACCCCCACCGCAGCGGGTGGGGGCAGGGAAGGGCGCCTGATCGGAGTGTTCGGCTCATACGGGTTACGGGTGATCAACTCCACGCCCGGAACCCGCCCGGCTGCCATTCAATCCGGGTCCGTATCAGGCGCGGGCGTCGGGGCTGCGGCGGGTGCCCCTGCGTTTGGCGGGTGGCTCGGCGGGCGCGCTGCCGTCGCGGGGTGTTTCGAGGGCCTTCAGGCCGCCCACGAGCGCCACGTCGAGGACCTGATCGACGGTCTCGCAGGGGTGGAAGCGCATGCTGGTGCGCAGGTGCACCGGGATGTCCCGCAGGTCGCTCTCGTTCGCCTTGGGCATGATGATGTGCTTGATCCCGGCGCGGCGGGCACCCAGCACCTTCTCCTTCAGGCCGCCAATGGGCAGGTAACGGCCGGTCAGGGTCATCTCGCCGGTCATGGCCACGTCGTGGCGGGCAGGAATGCCGGTCAGGGCGCTGATGAGGCTGGTGACCATGGCGCCCCCGGCGCTGGGGCCTTCCTTGGGGATCGCGCCAGCCGGCACGTGAATGTGAATCTCGCTGTCGTCGATACGTGCCTTGTCGATGTGGAAGCGTTCAGCGTTGCTCTTGATGTACGTCAGGGCGGCGCGGGCCGATTCCTTCATCACGTCACCAAGCTGCCCGGTCAGGACCAGGCCCTTACCGGGGCTGATGCTGGTCTCCACGAACAGGATGTCGCCGCCCACCGGGGTGTAGAACATGCCGGTGCTGACGCCCACGGTGTCCTCCTTACCCTCGGTTTCCGGGGTGTGGCGGGCCTGCCCGAGGTAGCGTTCGAGTTCCTTGTCCGTCACCTTGGCGCGTTTGGTCTCGCCGGTGGCGATGCGGCGCGCCACCTTACGGGCGACCGTGCCGATCTCGCGTTCCAGGTTGCGCACCCCGGCCTCGCGGGTGTAGTGGCTGATCAGTTTTTCCAGCGCGGCGTCCGTGAACGCGATCTGGTTGCCTTTCAGGCCGTTCTGGGTCAGCTGGCGGGGCAGCAGGTAGCGTTTGGCGATCTCCAGTTTCTCCTGCTCGATGTAGCTGGAAAAGTCGATGACTTCCATGCGGTCCATCAGCGCCGCGGGGATCTGCTCGGGGTAGTTGGCGGTGGCGATGAACATGACTTCGCTCAGGTCGAAAGGTACGCCCAGGTAGTGATCCGTGAAGTGCTGGTTCTGCGCGGGGTCTAGCACTTCGAGCAGCGCGGCCGAGGGGTCGCCCTGGTAGCTGGAGCCGAGCTTATCGACCTCGTCGAGCAGAATGACGGGGTTCTTGGTCCCGGCGGTGCGGATGCCCTGAATCAGGCGGCCGGGCATCGCGCCGATGTACGTGCGGCGGTGACCACGGATGTCGCTCTCGTCACGCGCGCCGCCCAGGGCGATGCGCACGTACTTGCGGCCCAGCGCCTTGGCGATACTCTGCGCGATGGAGGTCTTCCCGACGCCGGGAGGGCCCGTGAACACCAGGATGGGTCCCTTGTTCACGTCCTCGGCGCTCAGTTCGCCGCGCGCGGCGCGTTCCTTGCGCAGTCGGCGCACGGCCAGGAATTCCAGCACGCGGTCCTTGACCTTCTCCAGGCCGTAGTGGTCGTCATCCAGGATGGCGGCGGCGGCGCCCACGTCCAGCTGATCCTCGCTGCGCTCGTTCCAGGGCAGTTCCGTGACCCAGGTGAGGTACGTGCGGATCACGCTGGCCTCGGCGGCGTCGGGGTGCATACGGGCCAGTCGGTTGACCTCGCGGTCGATTTCCTTCTTCACCTCGGGTTTCAGACCCAGCGCGTCAATCTTGGCGCGCAGTTGCTCGGCCTCGTCGCCTTCCTCGCCGTCCTCACCGCCCTGGAGTTCCTTCTGGATGACTTTCATCTGCTCACGCAGGTAGTACTCGCGCTGGTTCTTGTCGATCTCTTCTTTCACCTGCGCGCGGATCTTGGCCTGCACGGCCTGCACTTCCTGCTCGGTGTCGAGCAGGGTCAGCAGTTTACGAATGCGGGCGGTCAGGCTGGGCAGTTCCAGCAGCGCCTGCTTGTCTTCCAGCTTGAAATCCAGGTTAAAGGCGATGTGGTCGGCCATCTCGCCGATGTCTTCCTTCCCGCCGATGCTCTGCACGTTCTCGGCCGTGAACTTGCCGCCCGAGGAGATCGCCTCGAAGCGTTCGCGCAGTTCGCGGCTCAGGGCCTGCAGTTCCACGGGTTCGTCGGCCTCGGTGGGCATGGGCATGATGTCGGCGCTGAGGTAGTCGCCGCGCGTGTAGTTGCTGGCGCTCACGCGGGCCACGGCGGACACGAGCATCTGCACGGTGCCGTCCGGGTTCTTGCGGACGCGCAGGACGTTGCACGCGGTGCCCACGTCGTACAGGTCACTGCCCTTGGGGTCGTCGATGTCTTTGTCTTTCTGCGAGACGATCAGGATGACCTTGTCGCTGGCCATGGCCGCCTCGATCGCGCCGATGGAGATGGCGCGGCTGGCGTCGATGTGCTGAACCATGGTGGGGTAGATGACGCTGCCGCGAACGGGGCAGACGGGAACGTTGCTGGGGAGGGTGTGGGTTTCGGTGGGCATGCGGAACTCCTTTGGCCCGGTCGGGTCTGGCTGAGATGCGGGGTTCCTGGCGTGCTTGATACCAAGAAACTTGAGTGCCACTATATCAAGTTGGGGGCGTTGCGGCAAGCCTGCCGCGCCCCTCCGCCAAACAGCCTATTCCTCGTGCTTCACGCTGAAATCCTACCCCTGAAAGCCTGACACAACCCTCACGGGAACCTGACGAGGCGTTCACACATGCCCCGCCTGCCCGCCTTCCTGCGCTGGTGGCGGACAGGTCAGGACTGACTGAGGACGTTGAAGCTCACATGGAGAGGTTCCGGCGCTTTCCCGGAATCTCGCCATTCCCGCTCCAACGTCCTTTCTTCTGCTCCGCGCTCCGCGCGGTTTATCGACGAGATAAACGCAGGGTACTTACCGCAGCAGGTCGCCCGCGATGATGATCTTCTGGATTTCGCTGGTGCCCTCGTAGATGCGCAGCAGGCGCTGGTCGCGGTAGTAGCGTTCGACGGGGCTGCCTTTCATGTACCCCATGCCGCCCGCGACCTGCACGGCCTTGTCGGCCACCTGCGAGAGTGCCTCGGTGGCGTGGTACTTGGCCACACTGGCCATGCGGCGCACGTCCTGGCCCTCGTCGACCATCCACGCGACTTTCTGCCACAGCACGCGGCTGGTCTGCACGGCGATTTCCATTTCGGCCAGCATGAACTGCACCGCCTGGAATTCCGCGATGGGCTTCCCGAACTGCTCGCGGGCCTTGGCGTGCGCGACCGAGAGGTCCAGCAGGCGCTGCATGGCGCCTGTAGAGCGCGCGGCGATGCCGACGCGGCCGTTCGTGAGGATACCCAGCGCCTCGCGGTAGCCCATGTGTTCGGGGCCCAGCAGGTTCGCAGCCGGGATCTCGGCGTCCTGGAAGATCACTTCTGCGCTCAGGGCGCCCTTCTGGCCCATCTTCTCGTCGATTGTGCCGATGCTCACGCCGGGCGTGGTCTGCGGCTCGACCAGGAAAGCACTCATGCCCCTGGTGCCCCTGCTGGGGTCAGTGATGGCGATGACGGTCAGCAGGCCCGCGATGGGCGCGTTGCTGATGTAGTGCTTGGTGCCGTTCAGGACGTACACGTCGCCGCGTTTCTCGGCGCGGGTGCGGATGTTCGCGGCGTCGCTGCCGGAACTGGGTTCCGTGATGGCGAAGCCCGCGACGCACTCGCCGGTCGCCATGCGCGGCAGGAAACGCGCTTTCTGCTCGTCGCTGCCCAGTTTCACAAGGCCGCTGGTGCCGATGCTGGCGTGCGCGCTGATCACACCCCCGAATCCCATGTGGCCCATGCCGAGCGCCTCGTACGCGGCGCAGCGGCCCAGCGTGCCCAGGCCCACCCCGCCGTACTCCTCGGGGATGCTCAGGCCGAACAGACCCAGGTCGGCGGCCTCGCGCAGCAGTTCCGGGGGAACGCTGTTCGTCTCCTCAATCTCGTGCGCGCGGGCCTCCACGCGCGACAGCATGAAGTCACGGATAGTCGCCTGCACCCCGCGCAGGTCCTCTGGTAGATTGAAATTCATGTGGGTACACACTACCCCCAGTCAGGGACGTGCACCCCGCACGCTGACCGGCCGGAACCTGTCAGACGGACTGAGCTCCATTCCGCCCAATCCGTCTGCTGTTCCTACTCGCGTCCGCTCGGATTGATTCAGAACCCCACCGAATCAACCGGAATCCGTATCAGAATACTGGCAGGTCTTCCCGGAGGTCGTATGACGATTCCCCAGCCCCAGACACCCGGCGGCCCTCCCGTGCCCACGTGGCTCCTGCGCACGCTGGGGCAGGCCGAGGTCCTCGTGAACGGCGCGGCCGTCGTGTGGCCCGCCCGCAGCGCCGGGGAGCTGCTGTGGTACCTGCACGCCCACCCCGAAGGCCGCTACCGCCACGACCTGCTGCGCGACCTGTGGGACCTGGACGACACGCCCGCCGCCCTGAACCGCTTCCGGGTGGCGCTGCACCGCCTGCGGCACGCGCTGGGCCACCCGGACGCCGTGACTGAACGCGGGGGCCGCTACGCGCTACACCCGGACCTGCTGGCCGCCAGCGACACCCACACCCTGCACGACGCGCTGCGCGGCGCGCGGCAGGCCGCCCCTCCACGCGAACGTGAGGAACTGCTGCGCCGCGCCCTGGCCAGCGCGGACGGCGAGTACCTACCGCACGTGAGCGGCGAATGGGTGCAGGCGGCCCGGCAGGCCCACCGCGCCGCTGTCGTCGAGGCGCACCTGACCCTGGCGCGGCTGCACTGCGACTCGCACGAGTGCTCACTGGCCGCGCAGGCGCTCGTGCGGGCCGCGGCGACCGACCCGCTGATCGGTGAGGACCACCACCAGCGCCTGATGGCCTGTCTCGCCACGACCAAGGGGCGTTACGCCGCCACCGAACACTACCGCCGCTACCGGGCCTTCCTGGCGGCCGAGATCGGCGACACGCCCATGGCAGACACCGTTGCCCTGGCCGAGCGCCTGAAAGGCGGCGAGTTGCCCTGCGCGGACACCCCGTTCCGCCCGGTCGGCTCGCGCGACTGATCCGGGCGCACAGTGGCCGGGAGGGGGCCGGGAAGGAGGCCGGGGGGAGCCTGGCACGCGGCCGTAATGCCCCCGTAATGCTCCCGTAATGCCCCCACGGGAGCCTGCACGCATGGAGGGTTCCCCATGCGAATTCATACCCTAATGAGTACCCCGGTAATCACAGCTGTTCCCACCCTCTCGCTCCTGGCGGCGGCGCACCTGATGCGGTCGCACGGCATCCGGCGCCTGCCGGTCGTTGACGAAGGCACGCTGGTCGGGATCGTCACCGACCGTGACCTGCGCGAGGCCACGCCCAGCCGCGTGTCTGGCGTGTCCCCCTGGGAGGCCACCACCCGGCTGTCCGCCGTCACGGTCGCCGACGTGATGCGCCGCTCGGTCCTGACCACCACCCCCGACGCGGACGCCCGTGACGCAGCTCACACCATGCTGCTGCACCGGGTGGGCGCGCTCCCCGTGATCGACCCAGCCGGGCGCGTGGTGGGCGTCGTGACCGTCAGTGACGTGCTGCGCGATTACGCGGCGGCCAGTCCGGCCGCAACCGGCGCGGGAGCCTCGACGTGAGCGTCCCACCCCAGGGGCGCGGCGCGCCGCCAGCAGACACGCTCTCACAGGACAGGCCCCCCACGCGGGGCGCGGCTCCACGCGGCACGCTGGCCGTGGTCCTCACGCTGCTGCTGAGCATCCTGGGCCTGTGGATGCTGGTGCTGGGCGTCTTGCAGGGGCGCGCGTGAGCGGCACCGACCCCGTCCGCCTGGACCACCACACCCTGGAACGCTACGAGACGGCGTGGCTGGGCGTCGCGGTCGTCCTGACGATCCTGCTGTTCGTGGGCGTGCTGGCCAGCCTGATCAGCGGCACGTACCCGCTGCTCGGGTCCGGCACCGGCCACGCACACGACGCGGCGATCGTGAAGGGCCACGTGGACCCCGCGCAGCTGGCCGCCACGCCCTTCGCGAAACCGGGCCTGGTGATGGACGATTCCGGCAAGCCGGTCATGAACGCCCAGGGCACCCTGGACGCCTACCTCGTGGCCGGGGGGTTCACGTACCAGCCGTCGGTGCTGCGCGTCCCGGCGGGCGTGCCCGTCACGCTACACGTGACCGCCACCGACGTCGTGCACGGCTTCCAGTTGACCGGCACGAACGTGAACGTGGAGATCCTGCCCGGCCACGTCGCCTCGCTCACCGTGACCTTCCGCCACCCCGGCGAGCAGCACATCATCTGTAACGAGTACTGCGGGGTAGGTCACCACAACATGATTACCCGCTTCATCGTCGAAGCGCCTACGGAGACCCCATGACCACCGCCCTTCCGTCCCAGACGGCTTCCAACCCGGCATTGCCCGCCCTGGACAGCGCCACCCTCACCAGCCTGAAGAAACTGACGCAGTACTATGCCGTCACGGCCTTCCTGGCCCTGATGATCGGCGTGCTGTTGGGGCCGTTGCAGGCCCTGAACTACGGCGGCGTGAACGTGTACGAGTTTCCGCTGCTGAAAGTCCTGATCAAGTCCTACTACCAGGGGCTGACGCTGCACGGCGTCCTGAACGCGCTGGTGTTCACGCAGTTCTTCATCAGCGGCTGGATGCTGTACCTACCGGCCCGCGACCTGAACGTCCGGCCGAACATGCGCTTTGCGTGGATCACGTACCTGATCATGACCGCCGGGCTGCTCACGGCCGCCGTTCCTCTCCTGATGAACAACGCCACGGTGCTGTATACCTTCTACCCGCCGCTAGAAGGCAGTCCCGTGTTCTACATCGGCGCGGCCGTCATGGTCGCCGCGAGCCTGCTCGTCGCCGCGCAGGTCGTGGCGCTGTGGCTGAGCTGGAAACGCGCCAACCCGGGCCGCGTGACGCCCATCGTGACGTACATGAGCGTCGGTCGCCACCTGGCTGATGTGGGGCGTGGCCGCCCTGGGCCTGGTGGTCGAGGTCGTGGGCATGCTGATTCCCTGGTCGCTGGGCCTCACGCGCGGCGTGGACCCGCTGCTGGCCAGGACGCTGTTCTGGTGGACCGGGCACCCCATCGTGTACTTCTGGTTGCTGCCCGCGTACATCTCGTGGTACGCGTTCCTGCCCCGGCAGGCGGGCGGCCGCATGGCCAGCGAGGGCCTGACCCGACTGGCGTTCGCGATGTTCCTGGTGTTCAGCGTGCCGGTCGGCCTGCACCACCAGTACGCCGACCCGAACGTGCAGAACAACTGGAAGGTCATTCACATGTTCCTGACGTTCCTGGTGGCCGTGCCCAGCCTCCTGACCGCCTTCAGCGCCGCCGCGTCTCTCGAAGACGCCGCCCGCGCCCGCGGGGGCCGGGGCGTGGTCGGCTGGGTGCGCCGCCTGCCGTGGGGGAACGCCAGCGTGACCGCGCAGGTGCTCGCCATGGTGTCGTTCATCTTCGGTGGGGCGGGCGGCATCGTGAACGCCTCGATGGCCTTCGCGCCGGTCGTGCACAACACCGCCTGGATTCCCGGTCACTTTCACATCACGGTGGGCACCGCGACCACCCTGACGTTCATGGGCGTGATGTTCTGGCTGGTGCCGCACCTGACCGGCAAGCGCCTGTTCTCGCCGCGCATGGCGCTCGCCTCGGCGTGGTGGTGGTTCGGCGGCATGATGCTGTTCGCGCTCGGCATGCACTGGCAGGGACTGGCGGGCGTGCCCCGGCGCGCGCAGGTCAGCGCCTCGGCGCAGCAGGGCATGTACGACAGCATGAACATCGCCCTGCCCAAACTCCTGACGGCCCTCAGTGGCGGCGTGCTGTTCGTCGCGGCGATCCTGTTCTACACGGTCCTGATCCGCACGCTGCTCTCGCCGCGCGTGGACGACCCGGAAAGCACCCCCATCCCCACCAGTGAGGCCATCAGCCCCGCCGGTCAGAACCTGCGGGAGGCCAGCCTGCTGGTGCGCCGCACCGAACCGCTGCTGGCCCTGACCTTCGCCGCGCTGATCCTGGTGATCCTGGTGTACGGCCCGGTCATCGCCCCGATGCTCGCAAACTACCAGTTCATTCCTGGCCAGAGGCTCTGGTGAGCGGCGCCGAGGACCGCGGATTCACCCGCGGGCAGATCACGGCCTTCGTGGCCACGCTGGCCGTGGCTGCCGCGCTGGGCACCGCCGCGTACCAGGCGGGAGAACGGCTGGCCGGCACGGGTGGCGGCGCCGCCGTCTCGGCCGCCACCGGTACCGTCCCAGACGGCGGCGCGCTGTACGCCGGGAACTGCGCCGGCTGCCACGGCGCCGACGCCAGGGGAGCCCTCGGCCCGGCCCTGGCTGCCCCGGCCGGCTGGAGCGCCGCAGAGTTCACGCAGGCCGTTCTGCACGGCCGCACGCCGGACGGCCGCACCCTGAGCACCGTGATGCCACGCTTCGAGACCGCGGGACTGGACGGCTCGGCCGCCACCGAGGCGCAACTGAACGCCATTCAGGCGTACCTGAAGACCCTGCCCTGAGCGGCGAGGCGTGGGGGCGGGATTGACACGCCGCCCCCGCGCCTTTAAGCTGTATAGGCCCGTGAGCAGGTGGGTGAAACGAACGGTGGGTTTAGCTCAGTTGGTTAGAGCGCCGCTCTGTGGAAGCGGAGGCCGGGGGTTCAAGTCCCCTAATCCACCCCAGACCGGTTCCGGCCCCCGCAGAGATGCAGTGGGCCGGAACGTCTTTTTTCCCTGAGCGCACCAGGGTCAGGGAACACACGCGGGGATGGCGGAATTGGTAGACGCACCAGACTTAGGATCTGGCCCTTCACAGGTTGTGGGTTCAAGTCCCATTTCCCGCACCAGTACGGCGCAGCGGCGGCCGGATCTCCCAGGGGGTCCGGCCGCCGCTTCCCGCAGGTGCGGCCGGGTAAATGCACTATGATGCTTGGCGGCATGTCGCGCGCCCCTGCCCGGGTGGGGGCGCGGCCGACACGGCAGAATCAACGAGAAACGCGCCCTGGCGGCTGGTCCCACACGTGGGGCGGGGCGCTGCGGGCGCAGACGGGAGACCCAATGGCAGAGCTGATCAGCAGAGAAGGCAACAAGGTGGAATTCAAGGTGTCGGTGCCGGCCGCCGAAGTGAACCGCGCATACGACCAGGTGTGGTCCGGACTGGCGCGCGACGTGCGCGTTCCCGGCTTCCGCCCGGGCAAAGCGCCCCGCAAGGTCATCGAGGGCCGCGTCGGGAAAGGTTACGTCGAGCAGGAAGTGCGTGACCGTCTGCTGGAAACCCACTACTCCCAGGCTGCCCGTGAACTGAAGCTCAGCCTCGTGGACGCCAACATCGACCCGCAGCCCCTGAAGAGCGGTCAGTCCTTCGAATTCACCGTGAAGGGCGAAACCTACCCTGAAGTGACCCTGGGCGACTGGAGCGGCCTGCGCCTCACGGCCGCCGCGCCCGAGATCACCGACGAGGTCCTGGACCGCACCCTGAGTGACCTGCAGGAGCGCAACGCGACCTTCGACGACGCCGACCGCGCCATCGAGGCCAGCGATCAGGTGACCATCGAGGAGCAGGGCGAGGACGGCGGGACCTACCCCGTGTACCTGGATGTCGCCGAGGCGCACGTGCGCGACGCGCTGCTGGGCAAGAACAAGGGCGACACCGTGGAAATCACCGTGCCTGCCCACCAGCACGGCGACCACGAGCACGCCGAGCACACCGTGACCGTGAAGATCATGGACGTGAAGACCAAGAAGCTGCAGGAACTGGACGACGAGTTCGCCAAGAGCCTGAACTTCGACTCGCTGGAGCGCCTGCGCACCGACCTGAAGGCTGAACTGGAACGCCGCGCGCAGCAGGAAGGCGAAGCCGGCCGCCGCGAGGAGTTCATCACTCACCTGGTCGAGGGCATGAACGCCGACATTCCCCAGGCGCTGCTGGACCGCCGCCGCGAGGCCATGCAGGCCGAGATTCAGGATGACCTGAGCCGCCAGGGCGTCAAGTGGGGCGAGTACGAGACCTTCATGAAGGAGCAGGGCAAGCTCGACGAGTTCATGGCGGACCTCGACAAGAACGCCGAGACCCGCGTGAAGCGCGACCTGGCCCTGGAACGCCTGGCCGAGGACCTGAAGGTCGAGGTCAGCGACGCCGAGTTCAACCAGACCATGATGGCGCTGGCGCAGGCGAACGGCCTGAGCCCCGCCGACCTGAGCAAGCAGCTCGGGCCGAACGGCATCAACTCGTACTACACCAGCCTGATCCGCGAGAAGGCGCTGCAGCAGGCCATCGCGCAGCTGACGGGCGACCAGACCGAAGCCCCTGCCCAGGAAGCCAGCACCGGGGAAACCGGCGCGGCAGACAGCAGCCAGGAAGCCGCCGAGTAAACCGGCGTCCGGTCAAGGGGGGAGTGTCCTGAGGGGCGCTCCCCACCTTTTTTGCGGTGCGGGGCCATGCGGGTCTTCCGGAACTCTGCCCTGAACTCTGTCCCAAATTCATTAAACGGGCGTTCAAAGAATGCTAGCGTGCGTGGCATGAGTGACCCCGCCGCCCGCCCCAGCCTCGGCATCACCGCGCTGGGCATGTACGTGCCGGAACGCATCGTGCCCAACGCGGAATTCGAGGCCCGCATCGACACCAACGCCGACTGGATCGAATCCCGCACCGGCATCCGCGAACGCCGCTTCGCCGCGCCGGAACAGTTCACGTCCGACGTGGGCGTCATGGCCGTGCGCAACATGCTGGAACGCGACCCGCAGGCCCTTCAGAACGTGGACGCCATCATCTGCGCCTCTGTCAGCCCCGACGCGCTGATGCCATCGACCGCCGCCCTGATCGGCATGCAGGTCGGTCTGGTCGGCGCGGCCGCCTTTGACCTGAGCGCCGCGTGCAGCGGCTTCGTGTACGGCCTGAGCGTCGCGCAGGGCCTGATCATGAGCGGCGTGGCCCGCCGCGTACTGGTCGTGGGCGCCGAGGCCCTCAGCAAGATCGTGGATCAGGACGACCGCAACACTGCCATTCTGTTCGGGGACGGCGCGGGCGCCGCTGTGGTCGGTCCGGTCCCCAGCGGGTACGGCTTTCAGGAATTCGTGATGGGCGCCGACGGCAACGGCGGGTCCAGCCTGTACCTGCGCTGCGTGGCCCCCACCCTGCCCGGCGGCTTCGACATGGGCCACTCGGTCGGCATGAACGGCCGCGAGGTCTTCAAGTTCGCCGTGCGCGTGCTGGTCGAGAGCGGCGGGCAGGTCCTCGCCAAGAGCCGCCTGACCACCGCCGACGTGGAGTGGGTCATTCCGCATCAGGCGAACGTCCGCATCATCGAGGCGGCCATGGACCGCTTCGGACTGCCCATGGAGCGCGCCGTCGTGAACCTCGACCGCTACGGTAACACCAGTTCCGCGAGCGTCCCCATGGCCCTTGACGAGGCCGTGCAGGACGGCCGCGTGCAGGACGGCCAGCAACTTCTACTGATCGCGTTCGGCGGTGGCCTGAGCTGGGTGGCGGGCACCATGAAGTGGTGGAGCGGCGCGCCCAGCCTGCGCCCCGCACCGCAGGCCGGGGTGAGCGCATGAAGATCGCTGCTCTGTTCCCCGGCCAGGGCAGCCACAGCGTCGGCATGGGCGCCGACCTGACCGCCGCGTTCCCCGAGGCGGCCGAGGTCTACACGCAGGTCGAGCACGTCCTGCCGGGCCTGCGCGCCCTGATCGAGTCCGGCCCACCCGACGACCTGACCCTGACCGCCAACCAGCAGCCCGCCCTGGTGGCCGCCAGCGTCGCCGCCTACCGCGCGTGGCGCGCACGGACCGGCCTGACACCCGCGTTCGCGGCCGGGCACTCGCTGGGCGAGTACTCCGCACTGGTCGCCGCCGACGCCCTGAGTCTCGGGGACGCGCTGCGCCTGACCCGCCGGCGCGGCGAACTGATGCAGGACGCCGTGCCTGTCGGGGCCGGAGCCATGAGCGCCGTCATGGGCGACCCGGCCGTCGTCCTGGAGGTCTGCGCCCAGACCGACGGCGTGCAGCCCGCCAACTTCAACGCGCCCGCCCAGACCGTCATCAGCGGCACCACCGAAGGCGTGCAGGCCGCGAACGCTGCCCTCAAGGCGCGCGGCCTGAAAGCCATTCCCCTGAAGGTCAGCGCGCCCTTCCACTGCCCGCTCATGGCTCCGGCCGCTGCTGGCCTCGCCCCGGACCTCCAGACGACCGCGTTCGCGCCGCCCGCCTTCCCGGTGTACGCGAACGTGACCGCGCAGCCGAACACGGACCCCACTGCCCTGCCCGGCCTGCTGACCGAACAGATCACCGGGGCCGTGCGCTGGGTCGAGACCATCCAGGCCCTCGCGGCGGCCGGCGCGGACGTGTTCATCGAGTTCGGCCCCGGCACCGTCCTGGCCGGCCTGATCAAACGCATCCTGCCCGACGCCCGCACCATCAACGTCGGCACGGCCGCGCAGGTGCAGGACTTCACGCTGTGAAGCTCCCAACCCCCTTTCCCCGGAGAATCCACCCATGACCGAAACCCCCCGTAAAGTTGCCCTGATCACCGGCAGTAGCCGTGGCCTGGGCCGCGCCATGGCCCTGAAACTCGCGCAGGACGGCTTTGATATCGCCGTTCACTACGGCCGCAACGCCGACGAGGCCCGCAAGGTCGCTGCCGAGGCCGCCACGCATGGCGTCCGCGCCGAGGTCTTCGGGGCCGACCTGACCGTGCCCGCTAACGCCGGGGCGCTCGTCGAGAACGTCATAGGGACGATGGGCCGCCTGGACGTTCTCGTGAACAACGCCGGGATCACGCGGGACAACCTCGCGATCCGCATGAAGGACGAGGACTGGGACGCCGTCATCCAGACGAACCTGTCGAGTGCGTTTAGCGCGTGCCGCGCCGCGATCAAGCACATGATGCGCGCCCGCTCGGGCCGGATCATCAACATCGCCAGCGTGGTTGGCCTGACCGGCAACCCCGGGCAGGCGAACTACGTGGCCAGCAAGGCCGGACTGATCGGCCTGAGCAAGGCGCTGGCCAAGGAGTACGGCGGGCGCGGCATCACCGTGAACGCCGTCGCGCCGGGCTTCATCGAGAGCGACATGACCGCGCAACTCCCGGAGAACGTGCAGCAGGGATACCTGGGCAGCATTCCGCTGGCCCGCTTCGGGCAGCCGCAGGAGGTCGCGGCGGTCGTGGCGTTCCTCGCCAGCGACGCCGCCGGGTACGTGACCGGGCAGACCATCGGCGTGGACGGCGGCCTGAATCCCCACTGACCCAACGTGCCCCCGGGGAGCCGACTTGAACCCCGTTCAGATCAGCCGCCTCTCACAGGCGCCGCGTGTAGACTGGCGCAGACTTCAGTATCAGGAGGTACGAACTCATGGCAACTTTTGATGATGTGAAAGACGTGATCGTTGACAAGCTCGGTGTGGACGGCGACAAGGTGGTCCCTGAGGCCCGCTTCGTGGAGGACCTGGGCGCCGACAGCCTCGAAACCGTGGAACTGATCATGGGTCTCGAAGACAAGTTCGGGATCACCATCAGCGATGAGGACGCCGAAACGATCCGCACGGTCCAGGCCGCCGTGGATTACATCGAGACCAAGCAGTAAACGCGGTGGCCTCGCCCTCCACTCTCGGGGGGCGCAGGATGACGGGGCGGGGCGCGGTGCATGGCCGCTCCCGCCCCCCGCCGTTGTGGGACCGAACACCTGCCACGCCGCAGGTCAAGCCAATGCCAGCACCACTGCCCGCAGGTCGCGGCGCCGTCTTCGCGCGCACCTCCGGCACACCAAAGGGGGGGATGCAGTGAGCGTCTCAGGGTTGAAACGGGTTGTTATCACGGGCCTCGGGCCGGTCACGCCCATCGGGGTGGGCGCGCAGGCCTACGCGCAGGCGCAACGCGCCGGAAAGAGCGGCATTGCCACCATCACGCACTTCGATCCGGCCGACACCGCCAGCCGGATCGCCGGTGAAGTCAACGATGACCTGTCGCCCTTCGTGGACCCCCGCGAGGCCCGCAAGCTCGACCGGTACGTTCAACTCGCGCTGGCTGCCGCCGCACTGGCCGTGCAGGACAGCGGCCTGACCGAGGAGGAGCTGCGCGGCGAGGCCACCGGCACCATCGTCGGCAGCGGTATCGGCGGCGTGAAAACCTTCGAGGATCAGGCCGGGGTGCTGCACTCACGCGGCGCGGGGCGCATCAGCCCCATGTTCATTCCCATGATGATCGCCAACATGGCCACCGGGCACGTCGCCATGCGCTACGGCGCGACCGGCCCCAGCAGCACCGTCGTGACCGCCTGCGCCACCGGCACCGGCGCCATCGGTGACGCCGCCCGCTACATCCAGTTGGGGCTCGCGGACACCATGATCGCCGGGGGCAGCGAGGCCGCCATCACGCCCATCGCCATCGGCGGATTCTCGAACATGAAAGCCCTGTCCACCCGCAACGACGACCCCCAGCGCGCCAGTCGCCCCTTCAGCGCCACCCGCGACGGCTTCGTGCTCGGCGAGGGCGCGGGCGTCGTGATTCTCGAAGAGTACGGGAAGGCCGCAGCGCGCGGCGCGACCATCTACGCCGAGATCGTCGGGTACGGCACCAGCGCCGACGCGCACCACATCACCACGCCCGCCCCCGAGGGACGCGGCGCGCAGGTCGCCATGCGCATGGCCCTACGCACCGCAGGCGTGAATCCCGAACAGGTCGGGTACATCAACGCCCACGGCACCAGCACGCACTTCAACGACCTGCACGAGACGCAGGGCATCAAGCACGTGTTCGGCAAGCACGCGCACACGCTGGCTGTCAGTTCCACCAAGAGCATGACCGGCCACCTGCTCGGCGCGGCCGGCGCCATCGAGGCCATCGCGGTGGCGCAGGCCCTGCGTGACGGCATCCTGCCGCCCACCATCAACCTGACCGACCCCGACCCGGAACTCGACCTCGACTACATCCCCGGAGGCGCCCGTGAACAGCAGGTCGAGTACGCCCTGAGCAACTCCTTCGCGTTCGGCGGCCAGAACGCAGCCCTGCTATTCAAACGCGCCTGACAGACTGCCAGCTCAACGGATACGGACTGCGCTCCCTACCGCCCAATCCGTCTGGTGTGGCCACTCGTATCCGCTGGGATTGATGCGGGACTGCACCGAATAAAACGGAATCCGTATCGGTGGGATGACCTGTTGGAACGACCTTCATGAGGGACGCCCTGGTCATGTTCGCTTGGATAAGGTGCCGGGTCAGCTCTACACTTGTCTCCAGACTGCCTTCTGCTGGCTTCTCCCGCTGCGCTGCCCTCTGTGCGGCTTCCATCCCCTCAGGTGACGTGATGTTCGAAACTCCCCAGGTTCTCGCCCGCAAGAAGCCCAAGGCTCAGGCCGCCGCGCCCACCCAGGCCCGCGCGCCCGCCTCGTCCGCGCAGACCAGGGTGAGCGCAGGCAGGACCACTGCCAGCCACAAAGGGGCGGGTAGTAAGGCGTCAGGCAACAAGGGAACCGGCGGAAATCGGACGGCAAAAGCTGCCGCCACCGCCGCCAGACCGGGCCGCACGCCCCCCACGCCGAAGGCCGCCGCGAAACTCGGGCCGCAACTGCCCAGAAACGCAGCCAAACCGGCGCCCGGCGGAGCCAGCACGGCGGTCATGCGTCCTGCGCCCCGTTCTGCCACGCTCCAGCGGCCATCCCTGAACCCCAACTCGCTCAAGGGTCGGCCCGCCAGACCACCGGCCGCCGCCGCCCCCAGCGCTGGCGGCGTGATGGGCTTCTTCCGGCAGAAACTCACGGCCCTGCACGCCAACACCCGCAAAGCCCTGCCAGCCCTGATGAGCGGCGCCCGCAAGGTCACCGCCGACGCCGCCGCATTCGCCACGAACCCCGTCAGGAAGGCTGCCGGCGCCGCCGGGCGGTTCACCAGTGCGAAAGTCAAGCAGTTCAAGAAGTGGTACGCCACGCCGGAAGGCAAAGCGAAATTCTGGAAGGGTGTCGCCCTGACCGCCGTGGGGGTTGCGACCGTCGCCAGCGGCGGAGCCCTGACCGCCCCTGCCCTGGCCCTGGCGGCCGGAATCAGCGCTGGGGGCGGCGTGGTCGCGCAGGTCGTGGAGAATAAGGTTTTCAACGCCGCCGCGAAAGCCAAGGCGCAGAAAGACAAAGCCTACAAGTTCAAGGAGCGCTCTGCCCTGCAGGGCGTCACCGCCAAGAGTATGGCTATCGACGCCGTCGTCGGCAGCGTGGGCGGCCCAGTGTTCCAGTTCGCCGGGAAGGCCGTGGTCGGCGTGGGCCGCGCACTCGGGAAGGGTCTCACGCCCGCTGCGCGGGGACTGGCGCACCTCGCGCAGGGCGCCCTGAAAGGCAGCGGGAAAGCCGCCGCGACCCTCGCCCGGCAAGTCCTGCCACCAGGCGCAAAAACGGTCCTGAAGAACGCCGGGCGGCTCGCGCAGAAGTACCTCACGCGACCCGTGGCCCGCGCCGCCACCAAGGTCAAGAATGCCGTCACTACCGGCATCGGCAACGCCGCCACGAAAGCCGGATACGCCGCCCGCAAGGTACGCGTCATGACCACCCGCCGCGCCCGCCAGGCCCGCGCGTACCTGAAAGCCCACACGCCCACCCTCCGCAAACTGGCCAGCAAAGGGGCAGCTGCGATCACCGGCACGGTCCGCAAGGGCGTGCAGGGCCTGCGCACCCTCGACCAGAATCTCCTGACGGGCCTGCGCAACCACGTCCGCAAGAGCCGTGTCCTGAAGGCCGCGCGCAGACTCCGGGACGCCGTGGACGGTGCCGGGAACACCCTCAGTCGCCGCCTCACGAACGCCCGCGTCAAGGCCGCCGATCACGTGGACGCCTGGAAGACCACCCTGGGCGGCAAGGTCAGTCAGACCAGCGTTGCCCGGCACGCCCGGCACCTCAAGGAAACCACCGTCAAGCGCCTTGACGACCTGATCGCCCGCAACCCCGACGGGCACGTCGCCAAGGCCATCGTGGAATTCCGCGTCAGCGGCACGGCCATCCGCACGCACCTGAACAAGGTCTGGACGGACGCCAGCCACGACCTGAACAAGGACCTCTCGCGCCTGCTGGGCCGCCACGGTAACGTCCAGGCGGACTTCAAGGCCCTGGCCGAGCAGGGCGCCCCCCTGACGTACCAGGCAGAGGTCACCCACGCCCGCGCCCTGGCCGAGAGCCGCCTGCGGGACAAGGTCGCGCAGGATGCGGAAGCTGCTTACCTCGCGTTGATGGGGAGACAGGGACGCCAGGTGACATCAGCCATGCAGGCCGAGGCTGTCACCGTCGGTCGACGGGCGGCCGAAGATGCGGTCAAGCAAGCAGCCGACCTGCTGATCCGTCAGGCCGAGACATTCGTCACGCGGCATCCCTCCACGATCCTCCAGACGCTGGCCATGAAGACCGAGGCGCTGAACGCGTCGAAGAAGGCTATGGAACTCTACTTCGGGAAGAACGCCGCCGATAAGGGTGCGTTCGAGCGGCTGGGCATGGCGCTGACCACCCCGGCGCGCGTGCCGATCAACGAGCGCATCGAGAAGTACGGCAAGGTGATTCAGGCACTGAAATCCACCACGCCGCTGGCGTCGATGGTCACCCTCGGATCGGATGCCGTGGACGAGGTGCTCAGCAAGGCCGTCGAGGCGGCCGTCGCCGCGCCCGTGAAGGCGAAAGCGAAGGAACTCAAGGGCGAGAAGGACGAGAAGCCTAAGAAGAATGCCACCGAGGAAGAAGCCAGTGGTCTGTTGAAAGTCGCCGAGGACGTCCTGAATGAAGTCTTCCCCAGCCTGAACCCAGATGAGATTCTGGACGACGCCGCCAAGCAGCTGAACATGAAGGCCGACGACTGATGTTAGGCCTGTTCAGGAAAAAGCAGGCGGAACCCCACCTGCGTCAAGGCGTCGAGGTGGGGGAGATGCGCGAGTCCGCTATCAATGCGATCCAGACCCTGACCGAAGTGGACGCTGGATTCCAGAATGTTGAGATCGGTACGGAACTGCCCGATATTCACCTGACCTACCGGGGACTGCGCATAGAAGCGCTGTTCACCCGGAATGTGCTCGGTCTGTCGCTGACGACCCGGGTGCCGGAGTGCAATGTGCTGCGGGCGGGGTCGGTGGCGGAGAAGGCGTTCGCGTACCGCTGCATCGATCATGTGTGCGTGACGTGCGCGGGTGTGCGTGCGCGGTTCGATCCGGTGTCGGGTGAGCTGGTGCTAGCCGTGGAGTCGGCGGGGTTCGACCGGCAGTTCCGCGCGGATACGCTCATCGACGTGGCGCTGTTCATGCTAGAGGAGGGGGTCATGGCGGCGCGGGCGTACCTGGGGCTGCCGTTCACGGAGGCCGCGCGGCCCTCGGTGACGCAGTGGCAGGGCGGCTTCCATTACGGCGAGGGCTTCAACGTGTACCCGACGGCGTCGGATGCGTTCGCGGTGTTCATGCGCAAGAAGTACCAGGCCGAGGAACTGCGCCGGGACGCGACGTCGATTCTGCTTGCATCGGGGCCGCTGCGGTTCGACGTGCGGTTCTTCGGCTGGCGGTTCGGGTACATGGTCGAGACGGGGACGCGCGGATTCCGGCACGCCGTGACCGATGACGGGCGGTACGTGCGGATTCAGGAGCGGCTCTCGCAGTCGGTGCGGGATCCGGGGAACGCGGGGGACAGCGGTTGGAACTTCCGTGATCCGGGCGGGTCGGCGATTGCGTACTTCCGGCGGGACGGGACGTTCGTGGTGGGCGAGTACGGGTTCGGGAACGCGAAGACCGAGGAGAACGGCGCGGCGTTCGAGCGGGTGGCGACGCGGCACCTGCTGAACATGCGGTACTTGACGTTCCTCGCGGAGGAGTTCCCGGAGGACCTGTACTCGGATGCAGTGAACCGACCCAACTAGGAAGTGTGTCCCGCCGCCCCGGCGTGGGTGGGCGGGTGTGTACCGGAGGAATGACATGGCTACGCAAACGGTGAAGAAGAAGGTCGTGAAGGTCGCCTCCCCGGTCACCGAGGACGTCCTGAATGAAGTCTTCCCCAGCCTGAACCCAGATGAAATTCTGGATGACGCCGCCAAGCAGCTGAACATGAAGGCCGACGACTGATGTTAGGCCTGTTCAGGAAAAAGCAGGCGGAACCCCACCTGCGTCAAGGCGTCGAGGTGGGGGAGATGCGCGAGTCCGCTATCAATGCGATCCAGACCCTGACCGAAGTGGACGCTGGATTCCAGAATGTTGAGATCGGTACGGAACTGCCCGATATTCACCTGACCTACCGGGGACTGCGCATAGAAGCGCTGTTCACCCGGAATGTGCTCGGTCTGTCGCTGACGACCCGGGTGCCGGAGTGCAATGTGCTGCGGGCGGGGTCGGTGGCGGAGAAGGCGTTCGCGTACCGCTGCATCGATCATGTGTGCGTGACGTGCGCGGGTGTGCGTGCGCGGTTCGATCCGGTGTCGGGTGAGCTGGTGCTAGCCGTGGAGTCGGCGGGGTTCGACCGGCAGTTCCGCGCGGATACGCTCATCGACGTGGCGCTGTTCATGCTAGAGGAGGGGGTCATGGCGGCGCGGGCGTACCTGGGGCTGCCGTTCACGGAGGCCGCGCGGCCCTCGGTGACGCAGTGGCAGGGCGGCTTCCATTACGGCGAGGGCTTCAACGTGTACCCGACGGCGTCGGATGCGTTCGCGGTGTTCATGCGCAAGAAGTACCAGGCCGAGGAACTGCGCCGGGACGCGACGTCGATTCTGCTTGCATCGGGGCCGCTGCGGTTCGACGTGCGGTTCTTCGGCTGGCGGTTCGGGTACATGGTCGAGACGGGGACGCGCGGATTCCGGCACGCCGTGACCGATGACGGGCGGTACGTGCGGATTCAGGAGCGGCTCTCGCAGTCGGTGCGGGATCCGGGGAACGCGGGGGACAGCGGCTGGAACTTCCGTGATCCGGGCGGGTCGGCGATTGCGTACTTCCGGCGGGACGGGACGTTCGTGGTGGGCGAGTACGGGTTCGGGAACGCGAAGACCGAGGAGAACGGCGCGGCGTTCGAGCGGGTGGCGACGCGGCACCTGCTGAACATGCGGTACTTGACGTTCCTCGCGGAGGAGTTCCCGGAGGACCTGTACTCGGATGAAATGAACCGACCCAACTAAGTACACTGTGTTTATCTTGTAGATAAACCGCGCGGAGCGCGTACCAGAAGAAAGTACGTTGGAGCGGGAATGGAGAGGTTCCGGCGCTTTCCCGGAATCTCGCAATGTTAGCTTCAACGTAACTGCTCAGCAGGGTAAATTGCTCAGAATCTGAATTCAGCCCTATAAATTGCTAAGAAGCTGCTTTCAAATGACTGAAATTGCCGATATGGGCGAATTGGTTCGTCCAAGGCAGATTTGCAGTAAATATTATGCTCATACAAAACGGGAACAAGCGTTTTTTGCCGTGTTTATCGTGCTGAGCAGTTACCAACGTACTTAGGAAGTGTGTCCGGCCGCTGCGGTGTGGGCGGGCGGGTGTGTACCGGAGGAATGACATGGCTACGCAGACGGTAAAGAAGAAGGTCGTGAAGGTCGCCCCTCCACCCCGGGCGGCTGCGCCCCTGCCGGAGGGTCTGGCGGCGGTGCGGGCTGCGCTGGGAGCGCTGGGGTTTGCGGTGCAGTCGGACGCGGAGTCCGGGCTGTCGTTCATGTTCGAGGGCGGGCAATACTACATACCCGCGCAGGGGGACGACACGGCGTTCTACCACCTGCTGTTCCCGAACTTCTGGGAGCTGGAATCGGACGAGGAATACGGTCGGGCGCTGCTGGCGTGTGACGCCGTGAACCGCGAGTCCAAACTCGTGAAACTGCACACGGTCGAAGGTGACGTGTGGGCGGGAGTCGAGGCCCTGCACGGCAACCCGGAGGCGTTCATGGCGTTCCTGCCGCGTTACCTGGGGCTTGTGCAGGATTCGGTGCGGGCCTTCCGGGACGTGATGCTGGCCCCGCTGGACAGCGAGGAAGTTCCGCAGGACGACACGGCCGGATAAGAGGACCGGGCCGCGGGGTGCGGGTTTCTGCTTTAATACGGGGAAGAGTTAACAGTGTGGGTGTCACCGCAAGGATCGGGGGTGACGTTCCCCTGACCACCTGCCTGTTTAGTGAAGAGGAGTCATGACTGTGTCCCCCAGTAAATCCAAGCGTTCCGATCCGTCCTCAGCGGCTTCGGCTGGTTCTCGTAAGCGCCGTGCGCCGCAGCCTGCCGGGGTGGGTGAGACGGTGACGCACAGTACGGTCGCGAATCCCGACAGTCCTTTCCTGAACCGTGAGTTGTCGTGGCTGGCCTTCAATGAGCGGGTGCTGGCCGAGGCGCGTGATGAACGCAATCCGCTGCTGGAGCGCCTGAAGTACGCGGCCATCTGTGGCAGTAACCTCGACGAGTTCTTCATGGTGCGCGTGGCCGGCATTCACCGGCAGATCGCGGCGGGCGTGAATACCCCTGGCCCGGATGGGTTGCAGCCACTGGAGACGCTGGCGCTGGTGCGTGAGCGCACGCAGGTGATGCTGCGCGAGATCGAGCGGGCCACGCGCCGCACCCTGAGGGACCTGCACGTGCAGGGCGTGAAGCTCGTTCGCGTGCATGAACTGGGCAAGCGGGCGCGCGCGCAACTGCGCGAGCATTACCTCACGCAGATTCAGCCGGTGTTGACGCCGCTGGTCGTGGACCCCAGTCATCCGTTCCCGTACCTCAGCAACCTCAGCCTGAACCTGGCCGTGCTGCTCGAAGCCCGCAACGACGAGGAGCCGGAATTTGCGCGCGTGAAAGTGCCGGTGGGTGTGCTGCCCCGCACCGTGGTGATCGGTGAGTCGCTGCTGCTGCTGGAGGACGTGATCGCGGCGCACATCGCCGAGCTGTTCAAGGGGCGGCAGGTACTGGCCGCGCACGTCTTCCGGGTGACACGCAACACCGATTACGAGTTCGAGGAGGAAGAAGCCGAGGACCTGCTGGCCACCATCGAGGACGGTCTGCGGCGGCGCCGGTTCGGGGCGGCGGTCCGCATGGAGGTCATGCGCGACACCCCGCCGGAGATCGTGAACTTCCTGCAGGTGCGGCTGCGACTGGCGTCCGAGGACATCTACCAGCTGGAAGGGCCGCTGGGCACCGCCGACCTGATGGGCCTGCCCGTGAACCGCCCGGACCTGTCGTACCCGGCGTACGCGCCAGCTGTGCCGGACCTGGACGGTGACGATGACAGCGGCATCTTCGAGACGCTGCGCGGCGGCGACGTGATCCTGCACCACCCGTACGACGGCTTCACGAACATCCTGGATTTCCTGGAGGAAGCCAGCCGCGACCCGCAGGTCCTGGCGATCAAGCAGACGCTCTACCGCACCGGTGACGACCCGCGCCTGCTGGGCGCCCTGCGAACCGCCGCCGAGAACGGGAAGCAGGTTGTGGCGCTGATCGAACTGAAGGCCCGCTTCGACGAGCAGCGCAACATCTCCTGGGCGCGGAAACTGGAGCGGGCGGGCGCGCACGTGGTGTACGGCGTGCCGGGCCTGAAGACGCACGCGAAGGTGACGATGGTCGTGCGGCGCGAGTCGGGCGGTCTGCGCCGCTACGTGCACATCGGCACCGGGAACTACAACGCCAAGACCGCGCGCCTGTACACGGACCTGAGCCTCCTCTCCGCGCACCCGGACCTGGGCGCGGACGTGGCCGAACTGTTCAACCACCTGACCGGGTACGCCGCCGCCGAATACACGCACCTGCTGGTCGCCCCCGATACCGCCCGCACGGGCCTGGAGGCGCTGCTGGAGCGCGAGGCCATGCACGCCCGCGCCGGACTGGACGCCTGGGTGCGCGTGAAGGTCAACCAGTTGACCGACCCCGGCATGATCGACGCGCTGTACCGGGCGGCCGAGGCGGGCGTGCGGGTCGAGATGATCATTCGTGGCGTGTGCGGGCTGCGCCCCGGCGTGAACGGCCTGTCGGCCAGTATCCGCGTGCGCAGCCTGCTGGGCCGCTACCTGGAGCACGCACGGGTCTTCGCCTTCGGGAACGCTGGCAGCCCCGAGGTCTACTTCGGCAGCGCCGACTGGATGAGCCGTAACCTGGACCGCCGCGTCGAGGTGATCGCGCCCGTCCTGGATGACCGGCACCGCGAAACCTTCCTGAGCATCCTGGATACCGAGTGGGCCGATACCCGTGGTGCCTGGGAACTGAGTGCCACCGGTGAGTACCAGAAACTGCCAGGAGACTTCAGCGCCCAGCAGGTCTTCGCAGCAGCCCGGCACCCCGCGTAAACCGGTGGGATTTCGAAAGGGGGCCACCGTGAATCTGCGCGGCGGCTCCCTCCTACTGGTTATCGGATAACGCAAGAGCGCCCGCAACCGTTTCCGGTGCGGGCGCTGCCTGTCAGGGCTGCGGAGGCTCAGGCGCAGTGGCCTGAGCGGTCCGGTTCAGCTCTGGTTTTCTTCGGTGGTGCTGGTGCTGGCGTCAGCCTGCACTTCTTCCTTCTTGTCGCCGGCCAGCCCGAACTGCGCGAACAGGTCCGCGTAGACGTCGCCCAGCTTGGTGCTGATCTTGCCACCCTGGCTGGCGTCCTTGGCGTTGTAGGCGTAGTCGGCGTCGCCGCGGCGGCCACCACGGCCACCGGCGCGGGGAGCGCCGCCGGGGCCGCTGCTGAAGCGGTCGCTGCGGGCGCCGCCACCCTGGCTGACGTAGTCACGCTGGGTGGGGACCGGACCGCCGCCCAGGAAGCGGCGACGGCTCAGGCTGGCGCGCTGCTCGACCGGGTCAATGTTCAGGATGACCGCTTCGATCTCGTCACCCTTCTTGAACAGGTCGGCGGGGTTGTTGACGCGCTGCACGTCGAGCTCGCTGATGTGGATCAGGCCCTCGATGCCTTCTTCGATCTCCATGAACACGCCGAAGTCGGTCATGCCGGTGATCTTGCCCTTGACGGGGGTGCCGGGCGGGTAGCGGTCAGGCAGGGCGCTCCAGGGATCGTCGGTGGTCTGACGAATACCCAGCGAGATGCGGCGGTCCTTCGGGTCGATGCGCAGGATGACGGCCTCGACTTCGTCGCCTTCCTTCATGACTTCGTTGGGGTGACGCACGCGCTTGGTCCAGCTCATCTCGCTGACGTGAACCAGGCCTTCCAGACCGGATTCCAGTTCGATGAAGGCGCCGAAGTTGGTGAGGTTCGTGACCTTACCGGTGACCTTCTGGCCGATGCTGTAGCGGTCGGTGGCACCTTCCCAGGGGTCCTGGGTGAGGGCTTTCATACTCAGGTTGATGCGCTCGCGGCCGCCGTCGACGTCCATGACCTGCACCTGCACCTTGTCGCCCACCTTGACCACGTCGCGGGGGTGGTTGAAGCGGCCGTAGGTGAGTTCGCTGCGGTGAACGAGGCCGTCGATGCCGCCCAGGTTCACGAACACGCCGAAGTCGGTGATTTCCACGACTTCACCCTCGAACTGCGCGCCTGCTTCGAGCTGGCCGACGGTTTCCTCGCGGGCCTTGGCTTTCTGGGCTTCGAGGATCGCGCGGTGGCTGATGATGACACGGTTGCGCTTGCGGTTCAGCTCGATGAGCTTGACCATCAGGGGCTTGGCGACGTAGGGGTCGAGGTCGTTCACGCGGCGGGTGTCCACCTGCGAAGCGGGCAGGAAGGCGCGGATGCCTTCAACCTGCGCGACCAGACCGCCGCGCACCTTCTCGAGCACCTCGACTTCGAAGGCTTCGTCGGCCTCCTGCATCTTCTCCAGGACGCGCCAGCCCTTGTCCTGATCGGCGCGCTTCTTGCTCAGTACGATCTGGCTGTTGGGAAGGTCGACGCGCACGACGTACGCCTCGATCTGCTCACCGGACTTGTACATTTCCTGCGCCTGTTCCAGTGTGACGGGCTCGTCGCCGAGCTGGTTGAGGGGGATGATGCCCTCGACCTTCGCGCCGATGTCCACGGCAATGCCTTCCTGGCCGATGAACACGATGGTGCCGTCCACGATGTCCCCACGCGTGACGCTCTGGGGTTCCTGCGCCTCACTGGCGAGGATGTCCTCCATGGTCATGGCGGGGTATTCGCGTTCCTCCACGGGGGTGGGAACGCTGGTCTGGGTGGTGCCCGTCGCGGGCTGAATCCCGCCTTGCTGGGCGGGGGTCTGGGTGTTGTCTTCCATGAACTCCTGTCCTCCTGGGCGCGCGGCCTTTCGGTCTCGCGCCAGCCTGATACCTGCTTTCCGTGCTATTCCGCCCCCTGGGGGTCCGGTGCATACGGCGCGGCAACACCTTAGTGTATCAGAGTCCGCTCAAGGCGGCAACTGCGGTCTGTACGCAGTGCACTGAGTTTTCAGCGGCGTTCGCCTGGGCGGGACTGCACCGGGGCTGGGGGAGGAGGCTTGACGCGCAGCCCAGGCTGTGGCTATACTCCCTCACGCTTCCCCTGAAGGGAAGTTCGGTCAGAGCGAAGCCGCGTTGGGGCATCGTCTAATGGCAGGACAACAGTCTCTGACACTGTCGATCTAGGTTCGAGTCCTAGTGCCCCAGCCAACTGAAAGAACCTCGTCTCCGGACGGGGTTTTTTCGTGATTCGTTCGTGCAGACCCGTCCGTTGTTGCGCGGGGGCCTGCGCGTCAGGGTGTGCAAGAAACCCTCGTGGCAGCGTTTCCAATCGCGGGCTGAACTAGACTGTGGGGCATGACCCAGACCATCCCCGACTGGTACAAGAGCGCCGTCTTCTACGAACTGTCCGTGCGCACCTACGCCGACGGGAACGGCGACGGCAGGGGAGACTTTCCCGGCCTGACCGGCAAGTTGGAGTACCTGAAAGCCCTGGGCGTGGACTGCCTGTGGCTGCTGCCCTTCTACCCCAGCCCCCTGCGCGACGACGGCTACGACGTGGCCGACTACACAGGCGTCCACCCGGACCTGGGCACCGTGGATGACTTCCGGGTGTTCCTGCGCGAGGCGCACGCACGCGGCCTGCGCGTGATCAGCGACCTGGTCACCAACCACACCAGCAGCGATCACCCCTGGTTCCAGGCGGCGCGGCGCGGCCCCACCCTGCCCGACGGCAGCCCCAACGAGTACCATGACTACTACGTCTGGAGCGACACGGGCACCGAGTACGCCGGGGCACGGATCATCTTCACGGACACCGAGACGAGCAACTGGACGCTGGATGAGCAGGCCGGACGCTACTACTGGCACCGCTTCTTCTCCAGCCAGCCGGACCTGAACTTCGACAACCCCCGCGTGGTCGAGGAACTGCTCGCCGCCGCGCGCTTCTGGCTGGACCTGGGCGTGGACGGCTTCCGGGTGGACGCCGTGCCGTACCTGATCGAGCGGGAAGGCACCAACTGCGAGAACCTACCCGAAACGCACGACATCCTGAAAAAGATGCGCCAGATGGTTGACCGCGAGTACCCCGGCCGTCTGCTCCTGGCCGAAGCGAACCAGTGGCCTGAGGAGGTCGCCGAGTACTTCGGGACCGATCAGGACCCCGAATTCCACATGTGCTTTAACTTTCCGGTCATGCCGCGCCTGTTCATGAGCCTGAAAAAAGAGGACACCACCTCTATTCGCCAGATCATGGACCGCCTGCCCGCCATTCCCAGCTTCGGGCAGTGGGCGACGTTCCTGCGCAACCACGACGAACTGACGCTGGAAATGGTCAGCGACTACGAACGCGCCTTCATGTACGCCGCGTACGCGCCGGACACCCGCATGAAGCTCAACGTGGGCATCCGCCGCCGCCTGGCGCCGCTGCTGGACAACGACCGGCGCCGCATCGAACTGCTGACCACCGTCCTGCTGGCCCTGCCCGGCAGCCCCATCCTGTACTACGGCGACGAGATCGGCATGGGCGACGACCTGTCACAGGCCGACCGGAACGGCGTGCGTACCCCCATGCAGTGGAACGCCAGCATCAGCGGCGGTTTCTCGACTGCCAACCCCGAAGCCTGCTTCCTGCCGCCCATCAGTGACGCCGTGTACGGGTACGCCCGCGTGAACGTCCAGAGCCAGGAGCAGGACCCGAGCAGCCTGCTCAAGTGGACGTCCCGGCAACTCGAACTGCGCCGCCGCCACCCGGCCTTCGCGGTCGGGGAGCTGGAATTCATCGATACGGACAACCCGGCCATCCTGGCCTTCGTGCGCCGCACCGCCGACGAGACGCTATTGATCGTCAGCAACTTCGCCGCGAACGCCCAGTCCGCACACCTGGACCTCGGTGCGTACGCTGGACGCACGCCGGTCACCCTGGCCGGTGCCAGCCACTTCCCGGTCGTGGGTGCCAGCGCGTACCCGATGATTCTGGGCAAGTACGACTACTACTGGCTGCGCCTGAACTGATACGGACTCCGATTGGTAACTGCTCAGCAGGGTAAATTGCTCAGAATCTGAATTCAGCCCTATAAATTGCTAAGAAGCTGCTTTCAAAT
>NZ_JAGLBB010000023.1:0-39708 GCF_018260555.1 Deinococcus sp.
TGGACTGGTCAGCGTGTTCACGGGGGATATTCTCATGCCCAATTTCTCTGTCTGATCGTCCCCTGCTGAGCAGTTACCTTCAACATACTTAACGGGCGGTAGCCCTCTGGTCATGTTTTCAGTGTGGGTGCTGCGTTCCTGGGCGGGCAGCGCGCGGGGACGGGGGTGTGTATGATCCCAGACATGAGTCACATGCAACTGGTTCAGGAGCAGCGAGGCAACGGGTTGACGCTGCGCGTTCACGCGCTGACGCACGTCACGCGGTTCTCGCAGGGGAGTGACGGCCTGAACGAGACGCGCGAGATGGACGGCCGCTTCACCGTCGAGGCTGAACTGAACGGCAGTGGCGTGCTGATCGAACCCGGCGCGTTCCAGTACTCGGTGGGGCAGGTGCAGGCGGCCGTGGAGCAGCAGCAGCAGGGCGGGTTCCTGCGCCGCGCCATAGCGACGGCCGGGACGGGCGAGAGTGCCTTCGCCACGCGCTTCACCGGGCAGGGCAGGGTCTGGACGGAACCCACGCGGCGGCACTTCATCATCGCGGAGTCCACCGGGGACGCCGGGGACGACATGATCCTGGACGACCGGGCATTTTACCTCGCTCAGGACACCATGCAGCTCGGGACGCACACGCACACGTCGGTGGCGGGGGCGCTGTCCGGGAACGGCCTGCGGCAACCCAAGCTGACCGGGCGGGGCATCTTCGTGGTCGAGTCCCCGGTACCCGTCTCGGAGGTCGAGGTGATCGAACTGAACGGGCGGGACTCCGTGATCGTGGACGGCGACATGATCCTGATGTACAGCGCGTCCCTGCGCATAGAACTGCGGCCCCTGGTGCGCGGCCTGCGCAACGCCGCGCGCAGCGGCGAGGGACTGGTGTTCGTGCTCAGCGGGACCGGCACGGTATTCCTGACGCCCACGCACCGCAACGTGTCGGTCGCGCACACCGGCCTGACCTGAACGGGAGGCCCGAACGGCACAGCACGCTACGGGCAGCGGCGCCCACCGTGCCTGTCCCGCAGTCCGCGCCGGCCGGGACTGGCACAATGCCGGGCATGAGTCTGGTTGATGTTGCCATTGTCGGGGCGGGCCCGGTGGGTCTGGCCGCCGCCATCGCCTGCAAACGCGCGGGCCTGAGTTACGTGGTGCTGGAAAGGGGCTGCGTCGTGAACGCCATCTTCGAGTACCCCACGTACATGACGTTTTTCACGACCGCGCCGGAACTGGAAATCGGGAATCACCCGATGGTGACCGGGCACGACAAACCCGACCGCCGCGACGCGCTGATGTACTACCGGCTGGTCACGCAGCGGGAAGAACTGAACGTCGAGCAGTACACCGAGGTCACGCGCGTGCACGCCGCCCCGGCGGGCTTCACGCTGGCTGTCGAGAAGCGCGACGGCACGCCCGGCGTGATCGAGGCGCGGCGCGTGATCGTGGCGACCGGGTACTACGACAACCCGCTGCACCTGGGCATTCCCGGCGAGGACGGCGAGAACGTCAGCCACTACTACACCGAGGCGCACCCGTTCATGGGCCTGAACGTCACCGTGATCGGGGCGGGCAACAGTGCCGCCGACGCCGCGCTGGACCTGTGGCGCGGCGGAGCGAACGTGACCATGATCGTCCGCGCACCCGAGCTGAAGAGCACCATCAAGTACTGGGTGCGCCCCGACCTGGAAAACCGCATCCGGGAGGGCAGCGTCACCGCGCACTTCAACTCGCAGGTCGTGCAGATAGAAGAAGGTCACGTGAAGGTGCGCGGCGAGGACGGCCGCCTGTGGGACCTGCCCACGCACTTCACGTTCGCGCTGACCGGCTACCGCCCGGACCTGACGTTCCTGTCGGACCTGAACCTCGCGGAGCAGGCCGACGGGTGCCTGGTCCTCAGCGAGGCGTTCGAGAGCAGCGCGCCGGGCCTGTTCGTGGTGGGCAGCGCAGGCTTTGCCGGGAAGACCAATCAGGTGTTCATCGAGAACGGCCGTCACCACGCGCTGGCGGCCGTGGTCGAGATCGAGCGGCAGCTCTCGGAGCGCGGGCCGCGACCCTCCTGAGGCCACGCTCCCTCCCCTGCTCCGGGCCGTGAACCGCTCATGGTGGGCGGGGCGGCCCGTGAAATACTGCCGGGCATGACCCCGTCGTCCCGTCGGACCTGGTTGCTGAGCGCCCTGCTCCTGAGTGCCTCCGGAGGCTGGGCGCAGACGGCCACCACCCCGGTTGCCACTCCCCCAGCGGCGCCTGCACTGACCCCGCCCGTTCAGGCGCCGCCCGCGCAGACCCTGCCGGACATTCCGGCGTTGCCTCCCTCCAGCCAGCCGGCCGCGCAACCCCCAGCGCAGCCGCCCGCACCTGAGCCGATGAACCCCGCGCCCATCCAGCCGGCACCGGTCCAGCCCGTTCCGGCCGCGCAACCCGCGCCGCCCGTTCCCACGCCGAGCGTCAGGGCCCCGGCCGCGCCGGTCAGCACGGCCCCGCTGCTGATCACCGTGGAGGCGCGGTGGCCGGCGCTGGTGAACGGCAAGAAGACCACCGTGCCGTTCACGCGAACCCTGACCATTCCCGGCAAACGGGCCGAGGTGCTGCGGCGTCAGGGGGTCGTGACACGCAGCCTGGAAGCCGACCTGCTGAACTTCACGCGGGACCTGCCGCTCAGGCCGCAGGACGCCCGGTTCGAGGAACTGTGGGACGGCTGGGCGGTCGTGCAGCGCAACGGCCTTCAGGTGAACCTGGACAGGACCCGCGCCAACCTGCTGGCAGCCCTGAAAGACCCGCGCGGCGTGAAGGTGAACGTGGTCCTGGGCAGCCAGACGGCGCCCAAACGCACGCTGGATTACTTCCTGTCGCGGGGGATCACGGCGCACCTGGGCAGCGGCGAGACGAACTACTACGGCAGCAGCGCCGCCCGGGTGAAGAACATTCACGTGGGAGCCAGCCACTTTCAGGACCGGCTGGTCGAGGGCAACGTCGTGTCGTTCAACGAGATGGTCGGGCCGATCAGCCTCAATGCGGGCTTCGTGACTGGACTGGTCATCGCGGGCGAACGCACCGCCAATGGCGTGGGCGGCGGTATCTGTCAGGTGAGCACCACAGTGTTCCGCGCGCTGTACGGAGCGGGCCTGCCCATCCGTCAGCGGCAGAACCACTCGTATCAGGTGCACTACTACGACCCGCAGGGCCTGGACGCCACCATCTACCAGCCCAGCCTGGACCTCAAGTTCGCCAACGATACCGGCGGCGCGCTGTGGTTCCAGACGGACTGGGACGACCAGGAATCCCGCCTGAGCGTCCACGTGTTCGGGAAGGCGCGGGACTTCACGGTGCAGATCGGCACACCAAACACCCTGAGTAGCACGCCCGCGCCAGCCGACCGACTGATTCCGGACGCCAGCGTTCCGGCCGGGCAGCGCCGGCAGGTGGACTGGGCCGCGCCGGGCGCCGTGATCGAGGTGAAACGCTCCTTCCTGCGCGGCGGCCAGGTGTTCAGGCAGGACACCCTGAAGAGCACGTACCGGCCCTGGCCGAACATCTACCTCGTGGGTCGCTGAGCACCAGGGACAGTGAAGGGGCCGCGCACGAACGACGCGGCCCCTTCACTGTTCAGCGGTTGGCACGGATTCCGCCCTATACCCCAAACGGACGGATGTTGTACCTGCTCACTTCGGAACTACAACGCATCAACCGGCGTCAGTACTAGACGGATTCCGTTTGTTTCGCTGACAATCCGGAACTTCACCGGATTGCCAGCTCCACGTCCGGAACCCGCCCCGCTCCCACTCGCTTCGCTCGGATTGAACGGTCTTTGCAGCCCCTTCAACCGGAGTCCGTATTACTCCTCGGCAGCGTAACCGAGCAGTTCCAGCAGGCGGTCGAGTTCCTCACGGGACCCGAAGTTAAGTTCCACGCGGCCCCTGTCCTCGCCCGTGATGCGTACGCGGGTGCCGGTGCGGCGGCTCAGGTCCAGTTCCAGTTGCCGGTAAGCGCGCGGCGGGTTCACCTTGATGGGCGTATCCGCGCGGCGCTCGCGCTTCAGGGCTTCGGCGTCGCGGACGCTCAGGCTGCGGGTCGTGATCTGATCGAGCGCCCAGGCCCGGTCGGCGTCGGGTTGCGAGAGGATCGCGCGGGCGTGCCCGGCGCTGATCTGCCCCGCGTCCAGGGCGCGCAGCGCGGCTTCCGGCAGGCTTAGCAGGCGCAGGGCGTTCGATACGGCGCTGCGGCTCTTGCCGACAGCCTGCGCCACGCCCTCCTGATTCAGGCCCTGTTCCAGCAACGCCTGGTATGCGCGGGCCTCTTCCAGTGGACCCAGGTCCTCGCGTTGCAGGTTCTCGACAATGGCGATTTCCAGCGCCTCTCGGTCCCCGAGGTCGCGGATGATGACGGGCACTTCGGTCAGTCCGGCGAGTTGACTGGCGCGCCAGCGGCGTTCCCCGGCCACGATCTCGAAGTGCTCGGCGCGCGGGCGGACCAGCAGGGGTTGCAGCACGCCCTTGTCACGGATGCTCTGCGCGAGTTCCGCTAGTGCCTCGGGCGCGAACACCTGCCGGGGCTGGTAGGCGGCCTGCACGATCTGCCCGATTTTCAGGGTCTGCACCTGCGGGCCACTGTCCGGCAGCGGCTCGGCCGGGCGGGCCAGCAGGGCGTCCAGGCCACGGCCCAGACTAGATTTTTTCGACACGCTGCATCACCTCCTCGCTCAGGCGTTTGTACGCGGCGGCCCCGGCGGACAGCGGCGCGAAGGCGTTGATGGGCTTGGCGTAACTGGGCGCTTCCGAGAGGCGCACGTTGCGCGGCACGACCGACCAGAACACCAGGTCCCCGAAGTGCTGCCGGACCATGCTCTCGACTTCCTGCGAGAGGTTCGTGCGGCCGTCGAACATGGTCAGTACGACGCCCAGCACTTTCAGGCGGGGATTCAGGCCGCCCTGCACGCGCTCGACGGTTTCCATCATGCCCGCCAGTCCCTCGAGCGCGTAGTACTCGGCCTGCAGGGGGATCAGCAGGGCGTCCGAGGCGGCCAGCACGTTCACGGTCAGCGGACCCAGGCTGGGCGGAGCGTCGATCAGGACCACGTCGTAGCCGCTCACGCTGGCCAGCAGGCGGCTCAGGGCGTCCGGGTCCTCGGCGAGTTCCACGCCGGCCCCGGCCAGGTCGGGCGTGGCCGGCAGGACCCGCAGCCCTGCCTGGGCGGTATCCAGCGTGAATTCCTCGGCGCGGGCCGGTTCGCCCAGCGCTTCGTACAGACCCTGGGCCGCGCCGCGCAGGCCCAGGCCACTGGTGGCGTTGCCCTGCGGGTCCATGTCGAGCAGCAGCACCCGTTTGCCGCTGGCCGCCAGGTACGCGGCGAGATTCACGGCGGTGGTGGTCTTGCCGACCCCGCCCTTCTGATTGACCACCCCGAGAACCTTCATGCGCCCGCCCGGCTGGGGGCGCGGTTCCCCGCGGAGGTAGAGTTGTCCTGAAGTCGCATTCGTGTCACCGTGCCGCCCAGAATAGCGGTTGCTGGTTGGGCACACCCTCACGCCTGGGGTACCGGTCCGGGGTGGGGCCGGTCTTCTCGATCACGATGAGGGTGCGGGCGTCGCCCAGGACGGGCAGCGTGAAGGCGTCGATCACGCTCACCTGCCCACCCACCTCGGCGGCGGCCTGCCGACCGGCCTGTAACTCGGCCTCGCTGATCGGGCCTTTCTGGGCAACCAGGCGCCCGCCAGGCTTGAGCAGCGGCAGGGCCAGTTCGGCCAGGATGGGCAGGGCGGCCACGGCGCGGCACACCACCCGGTCGTAGCTTTCCCGGTGGGCGTCGTCGCGGCCCAGTGTTTCGGCGCGGCCTACCTGCGCTTGCACGTTGCTCAGGCCCAGCGAGGTGGCCGCGGCGCGCACGAAGTCGATCTTCTTGCGAACCGAGTCCAGGGGCGTGAAGGTCGTGTGCGGCCCCATGATCGCCAGTGGCAGCGCCGGAAAGCCCGCGCCGGTGCCCAGGTCGATCACGCGTCCGGCTCCCTCAAGGTGCCCGCCACGCAGGCAGCTGAGGGAATCCACGAAGTGCTTGAGAACGATGTCCGGCTCGGTCTTCAGGGCCGTCAAGTTCACACGGGTATTCGCCTCGACCAATAGCGTGAGCAGCGCGGCAAAGGCCGGTAACTGCGCGTCCACGTTCAGGCCCAGTTCGGCAGCTCCCTGGCGCAGCAGCGCCTCGCCTTCGGGGGTCACAGTCCGTACCTGAGTTTCATTTCCTGGTACCTCTCGTAGACGTATTCATCGGTGTCCTCCAAGGGCAGGGCGTCCAGCATGGGCAGCAGCGTGTCGCGCAGCACCTGCCCGCGTGCCATCCACTGAAAATACCGTCTGCCGCCGTGGTCATACGGCCCGTACAGCTTCGAGCCGGGCACCAGTTCCAGCAGGCGTTCGAACAGCCGTTGGTGGCGGGTGTGCATGCGCAGCGTGATCTGCGGCTGCTTGCCGTCGCCGCCGAACGAACCCTCGCCGATCAGGATGCCCAGCAGCAGCCCCTGATGAAAGTCGCTGGGGGCTCGGGCGGGCAGGCTGGCCGCTTCAGTGGATGGCTTGGACTGGGGATCTGTGATGGCAACCTCCGGGCGGGCAGGCCTGCGCTAGGCAGGGCCTCCCTGTTTCACCGTCAAGTTTCCCGTGAAACATCCGCGCCGTCAAGCAGGGGCATTCGGCACAGGGGTATGCCCCGCCTCACCATCAGGTCCTCCATTCACAGACACCCACTTGTTTCACCGTCAGGTTTCCCGTGAAACACCCATTCCTTTCAGATGAACCAACAACGCACTGATGTCGGCATGCCGCACGCCGGAGATGCGGCTGGCCTGCTCGACGGTCTGCGGTTGCAGGCGAGTCAGCTTCTCGCGCGCCTCGTTCGACAGCGAGCCGATGACGGCAAAGTCCACGCCACCCAGACTCAGATCACGCGACCGGTCCTCGGCGCGCAGTTGCAGCTCAGCGCGGCGAATATACCCGGCGTACTTCACGCGGATCTCGACCGCCTCGCGCTCAGCGGTCGAGAGTTCAGGCAACATTACACCCAGGGCTTCCACGTCCGGCAGCGTGAATTCCGGGCGGCGCAGCCAGGCGTCCCCGGCCTGTCCCTGCACACGCTGCGAGGCCAGGGCGTTGATCCCGGCCTGCACGCGGGCGTACTTCTGCTCCACGCGCGCGACCTCGGCGGCGTCTACCAGTCCCAGCGCGTGCCCAATGGGCGTCATGCGCTCGTCGGCGTTGTCCTGCCGGACCAGCAGGCGGTGCTCCACGCGGCTGGTCATCATGCGGTACGGCTCGTTACTTCCCTTGAACACCAGCTCGTCCAGCAGTACACCGATGTACCCGGTGTCCCGGCCGATGAAGGCCTCGGCCTCTCCCCCGGCGCGGCGGGCGGCGGCGGTCCCGGCGATGAGTCCCTGCGCAGCCGCTTCCTCGTAGCCGCTCGTACCGTTGATCTGCCCAGCCGTGAACACGCCCGGCATCCGCTTCGATTCCAGGTTCAGGGTCAATTCCAGCGAGTCCACCACGTCGTACTCGACCGCGTAGGCGTAGCGCTGAATGACGGCCTGCTCGAAGCCGGGCAGGGTGCGCACCAGAGCGTCCTGAAGGTGCGGCGGCAGCGAGGAGCTAAAGCCCTGCAGGTACACCTCACTGGTCTGCACGCCGTCCGGCTCCACGAACAGCAGGTGCCGGTCGTGATGGGCAAAGCGCACAACCTTATCCTCGATGCTGGGGCAGTAACGCGGCCCCAGGCCCTCGATATCCCCGGAGTACATGGGCGACTCGTGAATGTTCTCGTGGATCAGGCGGTGCGTTTCCGGGGTGGTGTGTGTCTGCCAGGTGGGCGATTCGGCGGCGCGTGGGCCGGGCGTGCCCGTAAAGCCGCGTGGGTTGGGGTCCGCCGGAATTTCCAGCAGCTCGGCGAAGTTGACGGCGTCGGCGCGCACGCGGGGCGGCGTGCCGGTCTTGAAGCGTTTCAGAACGTGCCCGGCGCGGGCCAGCGGCGCGGACAGGAACCGGGAGGGTGGCTCGCCCTGCCGACCCTCGGCGCGCGACTGCCGCCCGTACCATGTCACGCCGCGCATGAAGGTCCCGGCTGCCACGACCACGCTACGCGCCGCCAGTCGCCGCCCATCCGTGGTGACGACCCGCCAGCCGCCGTGATCGTCGCTTTCCAGATCGGCGGCCTCGCCGCGCAGAATATCGATGTTCGGGTGGCCGAAGATCACGTCCTGCGCCCGCTCGGCGTAGGCGTCCCGCTCGTTCTGCACGCGCAGGGACTGCACGGCTGGACCCTTGCTGGCGTTCAGCACGCGGGTGTGAATGGCGGTCTCATCGGCCAGCCGGCCCATCAGACCGCCCATGGCCTGCAACTCGAACACCAGCTGGCTCTTCCCGGGGCCGCCCACCGCCGGGTTGCAGGGCATCCGGCCCACCGTGGCCGGGTTGCCGATCAGCAGGGCCACACGGGAGAACTTCGCGGCGGCCCACGCCGCTTCCAGACCCGCGTGTCCACCACCAATCACGATCACATTCCAGCCACTCATCTCAACTGGTCAGTGTACCGGGCGCCGTCTCGCCCTAGGGTGACCCGCCTTCCCGAACGCCGCAAACTCCGGCAATTTCACACGCCCGCCCGTTCACACAGTGGGTTCTATGAAGCCGGCTTAAGATAGGGCATGGATTTTGATGCCCTGCGCGCTGACCTGATCGGAACCGACGTACTGATCGACACGCCCTTCGGGGAGCGCCGCGTCACGTACGCCGATTACGTCGCGTCGGGCCGGGCGCTGCACTCTGTCGAGCGCCGCCTGGAGACGCTGGCCCTGCCGCTGTACGCGAACACCCACACCGAGGACAGCGCTACCGGCGCGCACCTGACGCACCTGACGCATCAGGCGGCCGGGTACATCAAGGAGCAACTGGGCGCCGACAGCACCTGCAAGCTGGTGTTCTGCGGGTCCGGCAGCACGGCCGCCGTGCGCCGCATGCAGGAGATCCTGGGACTGGTCGTGGGCGGCCCGCACCGCCAGACCGTACTGGGCGCCCTGCCGGACTCGCAGCGGCCCGTGGTGTTCGTCGGGCCGTATGAGCACCACAGTAACGAGATCAGCTGGCGGGAGACGCTGGCCGAGGTCGTCGAGATTCCGCTGTGCGGGCGCGGCACCCTGGACCTGGACGCGCTGGTCGGCGCCCTGAAAGACCCCCGGTACGCCGGACGCCCGAAGATCGGATCGTTCAGCGCGGCCAGTAACGTGACCGGCCTGCTGACCGATACCCGCTCGGTAGCGCGCCTGCTGCACGCGCACGGGGCGTTCGCGTTCTTCGATTTCGCGGCCAGTGGCCCTTACGTGAAGATCGACATGAAGCCCGGGCGCAAGGACGGGTACGACGCGGTGTTCCTCAGTCCGCACAAGTTCGTGGGCGGGCCGGGAACGCCGGGACTGCTGTGCTTCCGCCAGGAGCTGTACCAGCTGAGCGTTCCCAGCACCCCGGGCGGCGGCACCGTGCGCTTTGTCAACCGCACGGCGCAGCTGTACGTGGAGGACATCGAGGCCCGCGAGGACGCCGGAACGCCCGCCATTCTGGGCAAATTGCGTGCCGCCCTGGCCTTCCGGGTCAAGGAGCAACTGGGGACCGAGGCCCTGACCACCCGCGAGCACGAGCTGTACGGGCGCGCCCTGAGCCGTATCCGCCAGAATCCGCGCCTGAAACTCCTGGGGAACCTGGACGCGCCCCGACTGGCGTTCCTGTCGTTCCTGACCTTCACGCCTTCGGGCACGCAGCTGCACCCGCGGCTGGTGGTGCGGCTGTTGAACGACCTGTTCGGCATTCAGGCGCGTGGGGGCTGCGCCTGCGCCGGGCCGTACGGGCACGCGCTCCTGGACATCGACGACCGGCGCAGCGAGCAGTTCATGCAGTGCGCCGTGAATCACCTGGACGGCGTGAAGCCCGGATGGACCCGATTGAATCTCGCGCCGTGGGCGACGGACGAGGAGGTGGAGTTCCTGCTAGACGCCATGGAGTTCGTGGCCGAGTACGGTGAGCGCTTCGTGGCGCTGTACAACTTCGACTGGGCCAGTGGAGCCTGGACGCACCCGGCAGACCGCGCGCCGATGAGTCTGTTCGGCGACGCCCGCCCGAAACGGCAGGTGGGCCCGGTTCCGTATGCGGCGTACCTGCACCAGGCGCACGAACGGGCAGCCGGGCTGTCCACGGCGGGGGAGGGGAGACCTGTCCCGGTCGACGTACCCGCGGGACTGGTCTTCTTCGCGCACTGATCCAGACCCCGGTTGGGTGGCTTGCAGAGCCGTTCAATCCGAGCGGATGGCCGGAGGAACATCAGGCGCCCCCGGGTAGAAGGGTGGGCAATCCGTTCCATCTGACCGGACTCGCGGAGCTGCGCCACCCGGCGTGTAAGAGCAGGTCATCTGGATGGCCAGGCAAACACACAGCACTCCAGATGACCTACTCGCGGCTGTGTCCAGCCTGGCCGGACAGTAAGTAGCCTTCTGGCCGTTCGCGGCCAGTGGAGGGCGATGGGTAGGGACACTGAACGCCCCGGGGCCGGACAGGTTTCGCGCATGTGGTCAAAACCGTCTAAACTGCCTAACGAGCGTTAGACAGATTGATCAGGGGAGGGGCCGGCCACTGCGCCGCGCCTCCGGTCCCCTGTCACACGGACTCCGTCTGTTCCGTTGACGACCCGGAACCCTACCGGGTTGCCAACTTCACGCCCGGAACCCGCCCTGCTCTCACTCGCTCGGCTCGGGTGGAACGGTGACCAACCCTCCCATCCGGGCCCGTATCAGGAGGCCCCAGCCCATGATTGAACCCTTTACCCCTGAACCCATCCGCTTCGTGGCGGAGGACGGCACGCCGGTCCAGCCACTGCCGGAGCGTTTCACGCCCGAAGTGCTGCGCGAGCTGCACGCCCTCATGCTGCGCGCCCGCGAATTCGACCGCAAGCTCATCACGCTGCTCCGCCAGGGGCGCACCACCTTCTACGCACAGTCCAGCGGCATGGAAGCCACCCAGGTGGGCCTGGCCCGCTCGATCCGCGTGGGCCACGACTGGGTCTGGCCGTACTACCGCGACCATACCCTGGGGCTGGCGATGGGCGTTCCGATGGCCGAACTGCTCAGCCAGTGCCTCGGCACGAACAGCGACCCGTCGCGTGGCCGGCAGATGCCGCACCACTTCGCGGCGCAGGCGCAGAACTTCGTGAGCATCAGTTCCAGCATCGCCTCGCAGGTGCCGCCCGCCGCCGGGAACGCCATGGCACAGAAGTACCTGGGCGTGGATGAACTCACGGTCTGCACCTTCGGGGACGGCGCGACCAGCGAGGGCGACTGGCACGCCGGACTGAACATGGCCGGCGCCGCCAGGGCCCCCGCGATGTTCGTGTGCGAGAACAACCAGTGGGCGATCAGCACCTCTATCCGTGAGCAGACGGCCAGCGAGACCATTCATATCAAGGCCCGGGCCTACGGCATGCCCGGCTACTACGTGGACGGTAACGACCTCGTGGCCGTCATGGAGGTCTGCGCGCACGTGGCCGACCGGATCCGCGCCGGGCACGGTCCCGCGCTCATCGAGTGCCTGACGTACCGGGTGGGCTCTCACAGCAACGCCGACGCGGACGCCGAGAAGCACTACCGCACCCGCGAGGAAGTCCAGGAATGGCTGGGCCGCGATCCGATCACCCGCGTCGAGCAGCTGCTGGAACGGCTGGGCCACCCGGTCAGTGCCGAGGAGCGCGCCGCACTGATCGCGCAGACGCACCGCGAGGTGGATGAACAGGTGCTGACAGCCGAGGCGACCGGCCAACCCGACTGGCGCATCATGTTCGAGGACGTGTACGCCGACCTGCCGGGCCACCTGCGTGACCAGGAAGCCTTCCTGCGCGCCGAACAGACCGGGCAGGCGCCGTTCGGCCAGGGAGGACAGGCGTGAGCGCCACGCAGGGGCGCCACCCTTCCCAGGAAGACGCGGCCACACCGAACGCTGAAGGCGCCGGGCGGACCATCAACCTGATTCAGGCCGTGACCGAAACCATCGCCGAGGAAATGGAACGCGACAGCCGCGTCGTGCTGTTCGGAGAGGATGTCGGCGCGCGCGGCGGCGTGTTCATGGCGACCGCCGGCCTCCAGGAACGCTTCGGGCCGCGCCGCGTGTTCGACACGCCCCTGAGCGAGGCCAGCATCGTGGGGGCCGCCGTGGGCATGGCCGTGCGCGGCCTGCGCCCCATCGCGGAAATTCAGTTCGCGGACTACATGGGACCCGGCTTCGACCAGATCATCTCGCAGGCTGCCAAGATCCGCTACCGGTCGGGCGGGCAGTTCACGGCGCCGCTGGTGATCCGCACGCCGTCGGGCGGCGGCGTGAAGGGCGGCCACCACCACAGCCAGAGCCCCGAGAGTTACTACACGCACACGCCGGGCCTGAAAGTCGTGATGCCCAGCACTCCCTACGACGCCAAGGGCCTGCTGCGCAGCGCCGTGCGCGGCGAGGACCCCGTGATCTTCTTCGAACCCAAACGCCTGTACCGCGCCGCCAAGGGCGAGGTACCCGCCCACGATTACGTCGTGAAGTTCGGTGAGGCCGCCGTGCGGCGCGCGGGCACGGACCTGTCCCTGATCGGGTACGGGGGTGTCATGCCGGACCTCGAGAAGGCCGCCGACGCCCTGGCCGCCGAGGGGGGGGTCAGCGTGGAGGTCATCGACCTGCGCTCGCTGGTGCCCTGGGACAAGGGGCGCGTGCTGAGCAGCGTCGAGAAGACCGGCCGCGCCGTGCTGGTCAGCGAGGCCCCGCGTATCAGCAACTTCATGGGCGAGGTCGCGTACGTCATCCAGGAGCAGGTCTTCGACTCGCTGCTCGCCCCGGTGGGGCAGGTCGCGGGCTTCGACACGCCGTACCCGTACGTGCAGGACAAGGTGTACCTGCCCGGAGCCAACCGCATCGTGGCCGCCTGCGTCCGCGCCCTGAACTACTGAGCCCCCTGAAAGCCCCTACCCTGAAGTCCATGAAACCCGACCTGCTTCGTCCCCTGCTGGGCTCCATCGGCCTGGGCACCGGTTTTGCGCTGTACGCCCTGGCTGGCCGACTGGCCGAACCGTGGCAGAGCGCCGCAATCGGCGGCATGTTCGCCCTGCTGGGTGCCAGCGCCTGGGTGTACGCGCGCGGGGAACGCTGGATTCAGGGACTGGCACTCCTGCTCATCATCTACGGCCTGCTGCGCGCGTTCGTACTGCGCTGAAGGCCCGACCCCCGAGGTTCCCCATGAAAGAAATCCTGCTGCCCGAACTCGCTGAAAGTGTCGTCGAGGGTGAAATTCTCAAGTGGCTGGTGTCCGAGGGAGACACCATCGTGCTGGAACAACCGCTGTGCGAGGTCATGACCGACAAGGTCACGGTGGAACTCCCCAGCCCGGTGGCGGGCGTGCTGCGCCGCCGACTGGCCGGTGAGGGCGACGTGGTGGCCGTTCACGGCGTCATCGCCCTGATCGAGGAGGCGGAAGGAGCCGCCCCCCAAGCGCCCGCCCCGGCGGCCTCTGTTCAGGCGGCCTCTGTTCAGGAGCAGGAGGAACGCGCGCAGGAGGATCAGGGCAGCATCGTCGAGGCCGGCCACCTGACCGGCAAGGCCGACGACGACGCCAGCAGCCTGTTCAGGGCCTTCGCCTCGGACGAGCAGGTGCAGGTGCAGGGTCTCGGCACGCGCGGCGCGTCCGCCACCCAGACCGCCACCCAGCCCGCACGCGCGGACGGCCGGGTGCTGGCCGTGCCCGCCGCGCGGCAACTGGCCCGCGAACTGAACGTGCCGCTGGCCGACGTGCGCGGCAGTGGTCCCAACGGCCGCATCCGCGTCAGCGACGTGCTCGCGCAGCACCAGGGCGCAGCGGCGGCCAGCGCTCCCGCGATCGCCGCTCCGGCCGGCGCCGCACCCACCGCAGCGCCAGCGGCCTCCCCCCCTGCACCGGCAGCGTCCGCTGCGAAAGGCGCCGCTGGCCTGCCGGTCGCGCCCGCGCAGTACCGCACGCCCAGAGGCTACGAGCACCTGGAGGAACGCGCGCCGCTGCGGGGCATGCGCCGCGCCATCAGCAACCAGATGCAGGCCAGTCACCTGTACACCGTGCGGACCCTGACGGTGGACGAGGTGAACCTGACCAAACTCGTGGAGTTCCGCGCCCGCGTGAAAGACGATGCGGCGGCGGCCGGCGTGAAACTGTCGTACCTGCCGTTCATCTTCCGGGCAGTCGCGGCGGCGCTGCGCCGGTACCCGAGCCTGAACACGTCCTTCGACGAGGCCACGCAGGAGATCGTCCACAAGCGCTACTACAACATCGGCATGGCGGTCGCCACGGACGCGGGCCTGACCGTGCCGGTCATCCGGGACGTGAACCACAAGAGCGTGTTCGAGCTGGCGCGCGAGGTCACGGACATCGCCGGGCGCGCGCAGGCCGGGAAACTCCAGCCGGACGAACTGGCGGGCAGTACCTTCAGTGTCACGAATATCGGGTCCATCGGGGCGCTGTTCTCGTTCCCGATCATCAACGTGCCGGACGCCGCGATTCTGGGCGTGCATTCCATCGTGAAGCGCCCCATCGTGGACGAGTACGACAACATCGTCGTGGCGCACATGATGTACCTGAGCCTGTCGTTCGATCACCGCCTCGTGGACGGCGCGGAAGCGGCGCGCTTCTGCCGGGAAGTGATCCGCCTGCTGGAAAACCCCGACCGTCTGCTGCTCGAAGCCCTGTAAGCGCGGGGCAGGGGAGAGTCCAGGGCCGGGGCGCTTCCGGTCCGTGCGCGTGCCCGTGGCGACCGGGATCGGCGTGGCAGCGCGCGGGCCCCACCTTCAGGCTTGATGTGGAATTGCGGCCAGGATTTCAGCGGGGCGTCAGGTACAGGCGTTACGCTGGGCAATCACAGGTCAGGAGTCCTCCCGGTCTGCCGCGCCCCCCCTTCCTTCCCTGGCCCCGAGTGGCCTGCCCCGATACTGGAGACCTCCCGACGACCATGCTCAAGTTCCCTGCCCTGATGCTGTGCGCCCTGCTGCTGTGCGCCCCCACCCACGCCCTGAAGATCAGCGTGTGGGACAGTGAACTGCAGACCCCCCTGGGGGACGGCGAGAGCAGCGGCGGGCAACTGAAAGTGCGGCTGGTCGGGGATTACAACGGACCGGTCGTGGTGCTGTTCGCGCCCAGCGACGAGGAACGCGACCGGAAGACCTTCCAGGCCCTGAAAAGCCGCTACGGCGGCGTGCTGCGCGGCGGCACGCTGGACCTGCAACTCGAGAATGGTCAGCAGTCGATCACGCGGTTCCTGGCGGCCTTCAAGCTCACGGTGAGCGTGCAGGTACCGGGCACGCCCGTGACCCTGCCCGGCCTGAAAGCCGCGCCCCCCAACAAGAAGTAACCCGGGACCAGCCGTGAGCCGTTGGGCAGTGATCCAGACTGCCCTCTGTTTCATAGGGGTAACTGCTCAGCACGATAAACACGGCAAAAAACGCTTGTTCCCGTTTTGTATGAGCATAATAGTTACTGCAAATCTGCCTTGGACGAACCAATTCGCCCATATCGGCAATTTCAGTCATTTGAAAGCAGCTTCTTAGCAATTTATAGGGCTGAATTCAGATTCTGAGCAATTTACCCTGCTGAGCAGTTACTCATAGGGTTCCTGTTCAAAGGGTTGCTGTTCATAGCGTTCCCGGCCGGGGCGCCGCGCTAGGATCGGGCCAGGCTTCCGCCCACGTTTCCCTGCGGTTCCGTACCGGCCGCCCCACAAGGAGAAAGTCATGCTGGCCCAGATTCTTGTTGTCGAAGACGATCCGCACCTCGGGCCCCTGCTCAAGGAGTACCTGTCCGGCGAGTACCAGGTGCAGCACGCCGGTACCCTCAGGGACGCGCAGGCGTGGCTGGGAACCCACACGGCCCAGCTGATCCTGCTGGACCTGAACCTGCCGGACGGCGACGGCCTGGATCTCGTGCAGGCGCTGCGGCAGTACTCCAGCACGCCGGTGCTGGTGCTCTCGGCGCGCAGTGGCGTGCAGGAGCGCGTGGCGGGCCTGAACGCCGGAGCCGACGATTACCTGACCAAACCGTTCGCCATGCCGGAACTCGACGCGCGTATCACGGCGCTGCTGCGGCGCACGGCGGCCGGGTCGGGCGTGAACCTGGGCAACACCAGCCTCTCGACCAGCAGTCTGCTGCTGACCGTGGATGACAAGCACACCAACCTGACCGAGCACGAGGCGCGCATCCTGGAACTGATGATGCGCACGCCCGAGCGGGTGTTCTCACGCGCCGACATCGAGTCTCACCTGTACGGCTGGGAGACGCCGAACAGCAACTCGGTCGAGGTTCGCATCTCGCAGCTGCGCAAGAAACTGGAGCAAGCGGGCAGTGACCTGAGAATCCGCACGATCCGCAACGTCGGGTACGTGCTGCAGGTCTGATGACCCCGGCCGCGCGGCCCGTGACGCCCCCGGACGGGCCGCGCCGGGCCGCGCTGCTGGCCTCCGGTGGGGGGCTGGTGTCGGCGCGGGTGGCGTGGCGGCACTCGCTGCGCTTCCGGCTGGCCCTGACGTACAGCCTGCTGGCCCTGCTCCTGATCCTGCTGACCAGTCTGGGCGTGGTGACGCTGCTGCTGTCACGCATGGATCAGCAGTTCACGGACCGCCTGAACGAACGCGCCGACACGCTGGCCGAGGCGTTCACCGGGGCGCAGCGCGGTCTGGGCCGCACGGCGGGCAGCGCCAGCGCGTACACCATGCTGATCGACACACAGGGCGTGGTGTACGCGACCAGTCCGATCCTGCGCGAATTCAACGACGCACCGTTCCCCTTCGGTACCCAGGGGCAGGTGAGCGTGCAGGACACCAGTATCCGCGCCGTGCAGCGCCCGGTGGGGGATTTCGGGACGCTGTGGGTGGGCCTGCCCGAGGTGGACCTGATCGCCGCGCGGCAGAGTGCCCTGAGCGCGCTGCTGCTGGCGCTGATCGTGGCCCCGCTGCTGCTGCTGCTGACCGGTTGGTGGGTGGGGCGCCGCGCCCTGAGCGGTCTGGAACACGCCGCGAACCTCGCGGACCGGATCGACCCGACCCGCAGTCTCGCCACGCTGCCGCTACCGGCGCAGGAGGACGAGGTCCACCGCCTGCTGACGGCCATCAACCGCCTGCTGGTCCGCATCGAGGACGGACAGGCGCGCGAGAAGCAACTGCTGGGGCAGATCGTGCATGAGTTGGGCGCGCCACTGACCGTCCTGAAGGCCAGCCTGCAACGCGCCGAGGAACGCACGAACGACCCGGAAGTGCAGCGGGCCTCGCTGGTCGCGGACGAACTGACCTTCACCACGCAGGACCTGATGCAACTGGCGCGCGGGGACCTCGAGATGAAACTCGTGTGGCATTTCATCCCGGCCCGGACGCTGCGGGGCCGCGTGGACCGGCTGGTGCCGGGCACGACCTTCACGGGCGACTGGGAGGGCGGCATCCTGTGCGACCCGGACCGGCTGACGCAGGCGCTTCGCAACCTGCTGGCGAACGCCCGCCGCGCCGCCGGCATGGACGGCACCGTCACCCTGAACCTGACCGGGACGCCCGAGTGGCTGACCTTCACGGTGCGGGACAGCGGGCCGGGCCTGCCGGCGGACCTGGGCGAGCAGATCTTCCAGCCGTTCGTGAGCGGAGCAGGCAGCAGCGGCCTGGGCCTGAGCGTGTCACGGCAGATCGCGCTGATGCACGGCGGCACCCTGACCGGTGAGAACCACCCGCAGGGGGGCGCGCTGTTCACGCTGGCGATTCCTGGCGCGGCCCTCGGCGACGACGGCGACGAGCCGGTCGGAGAGCAGAAGACGGAAGTGCGGAACGAACCGCCCCTGCCCGCCCGCTCCTGACGTTCTGCTGGGAGGGGCGCCGCCCGCCCCCCCCGCCGGGCGAAGCGCATTCCGACCCCGCGCCGCCCGGCACGGACCGTATGCTGACCCGGTGACCAGCCGTCCTCTGTTTGCCGACCTGACACGGATTCCGTTTGTTTCTCTGACAATCCGGAACGTCACCGGATTGTCAGCTCCACGTCCGGAACCCGTTTCTCTCCCACTCGCATTCGCTCGGATTGAATGGCCTTTACAGCCCATTCAACCGGAGTCCGTATGAATGCTCCTTGCGCGGCAGAGGAACTGCTGGCGCTGCTGACCCTGCGCTTCACGCCGGGGCTGGGGCCGCGCCGCACCGAGCACCTGCGCGCCCACTTCGGATCGGCCCACGCGGCGCTGCGCGCTCCCCGCAGCGAACTGCGCGGCGTACCGGGCCTGGACCGCAGTGTGACCGCCATCGGCACCCCGAAAGCCGCCGAGCAGGCCCACGCGGAACTGACCGAGGCCGCGCGCCTGGGCGTGACCCTGCTGGGGCGCGGGCTGGACGGCTACCCGCCCGCCCTGGACGCCCTGGAAGACGCCCCGGCGGTGCTGTGGGCGCTGGGCGACCTGCCGGACCTGTCGGTCGTGCCGCGTGCCATCGGAATCGTGGGCACGCGCGCCGCCAGTCCTCACGCGGTGTCGCTGACCCGTACGGTCGCGGCAGACCTGGCCCGCGCGGGCGTGGTCGTGGTCAGCGGACTGGCGCGCGGAATCGACACGGCGGCACACGGCGCGGCGGTCGAGGCGGGGGGCGTGAGTGTGGGCGTGCTGGGCAGCGCCGTGAACGTCATCTACCCCCGCGAGAACGAGCGGCTGGCCGGACGGCTCACGCTGATCAGCGAGTACCCGCTGGGCACCGGTCCCGCGCAGCATCACTTTCCGACCCGCAACCGCCTGATTGCCGCCCTGAGTGCCGGGACGCTGGTTGTCGAGGGCGAACGCAAGAGCGGGTCGCTGATCACCGCCACACACGCGCTCGAATGCGGGCGCACCGTGTTCGCCGTGCCGGGCCGCGCCGGGGACCCACGCGCCGCCGGGCCGCACGCCCTGATCCGCGACGGCGCGGTCCTGACCGAATCCGCGGCCGACATCCTGACCGAATTCGGGTGGGGCAGCGTGCCGCAGCAACCCGCGCTGAACCTCCCGCCCGAGCAGGCGCAGGTGCTGGCCGCCATCAACGCGCCCGCCACGCTGGACGACCTTCAGGCCCGCACACACCTGCCGCTGCCAGACGTTCAGACCGCGTTGGTCATGCTGCAACTCGCCGGACTGGTCGAGGAAGTCGGGGGTCGCTGGAGCCGACGCTGACCTGATCAGGCGAGTTCCGTCTGTTGCGTTGGCAACCCGGAAGAACACCGAGTCGCCCACTTCACGCCCGGAACCTGCCTTTCTCCTGCTCGCTCCGCTCGGATTGAATGGGCTGCAAAGACCATTCAATCGGAGTCCGTATCAGCCGTGCTGCGGGCCGAAGTCCTTTTCCACCGTCACGCGCGGCGGGCCGCCCAGGGTCACGCCTTCCTGCGCAGGATCCAGCAGGTCGGGCAATCGGGCGCGCAGGCCCACGCTCAGGTGCCCGGCGTTCCCGCCCAGCGTGTCGCCGTGCGGGTCGAGGGTCAGGGTCCAGCCTCCGCCGGGCCACTCGACACGGGTCTCAAGCGCCTCGCCGCGCGTTAGGGCCGCGAGTTCCAAATCGTCAATGCGGGCGCGGACGCGGCCCGGCGTGAACCTCACCTTCATGGGTGACAGGATAAGCGCATGAACATCCTGATTCTGGGTGGCACGCAGTTCGTGGCCCGGCACATCGTCCTGGCGTTCCTAGCGGGTGGGCACCGCGTGAGCATCCTGACGCGCGGGCAGTCTGCCGCTGTTCATCCCGGAAGGTAGCGAGCAGGTGGGCCTGATGGACGTGGATGCCGCGCGCGCCCTGGCGGCAGGCCTGACCCTGCGCGGCCCGGAGGTGACGGCCCGTGATACCCGCGCCTGGAGTGCCGGGGCCGCCATGACTACGCCCTGACGCCCGAGCGCGAGGCGCAGACGCTGGCCGCGTGGAGAGAAGAACAGGCCGGAACAGTCGGCGCCCCCGTTTCTCTCCAGTGTGCCCCCGAGAGAAGCCGGGGCGGATGGTATGCTGACCCCCGCTTCAAGAGTGCCTTAAGGGAGGTGCGGCTTATCTCGCAGGAAATCTGGGCGGACGTGCTTGGGTACGTCCGCAAGAACATTTCAGAGGTGGAATACCACACCTGGTTCGCCCCCGTGAAAAACCTGGGCGTGCAGGAGGGTTCGCTGGTGCTGGGCGTCCGCAACTCGTTCGCGCAGGAGTGGTTCCGCAAGCATTACTTGGAACTGCTCGAGGACGCGCTGCGCAGTCTGGGGGCGCAGAATCCGCAGGTGAGTTTCCAGGTGCTGCCGGCCGCGCAGGACGCGCTGCTGCTGCCCAGCGACCCGCCGCCGCCCCCACCAGGCCCGGCTGGGCGCGCCGCCCCGGTCCCCGCGCCCGTCGAGAACCGCAAGGTCCTGAATCCTAAGTACACCTTCGAGAACTTCGTGGTGGGCCCGAACAACAACCTCGCGCACGCGGCGGCGCTGGCGGTCGCGGAGTCGCCCGGCAAGGCGTACAACCCGCTGTTCATCTACGGGGACGTCGGGCTGGGCAAGACCCACCTGATGCACGCGGTCGGGCATTACATGACCGAGCGGTTTCCGGGCAAACGCATCGAGTACGTCTCGACCGAGTCGTTCACGAACGATCTGATCAACGCGATCCGCGAGGACCGCATGACGCAGTTTCGCAACCGGTACCGCAGCGTGGACCTGCTGCTGGTCGATGATATTCAGTTCCTGGCCGGCAAGGAGCGCACGCAAGAAGAGTTCTTCCATACCTTCAACGCGCTGTACGAGAACCACAAGCAGATCATCCTGAGTTCCGACCGGCCGCCGAAGGACATTCAGACGCTGGAAGGGCGGCTGCGCAGCCGCTTCGAGTGGGGGCTGATCACGGACATCCAGTCGCCGGAGTACGAGACGCGCGTGGCGATCCTGAAGATGAATGCCGAGCATAACCGCATCGACATTCCGCAGGAGGTCCTGGAACTGATCGCGCGTCAGGTCACGAGCAACATCCGTGAGCTGGAGGGCGCGCTGATGCGGGTGGTGGCGTTTTCCAGCCTGAACAACGTGCCCTTCAGCCGGGCGGTGGCGGCCAAGGCGCTGAGTAATGTGTTCACGCCGCAGGAAGTCAAGGTCGAGATGATGGACGTGCTCAAGCAGGTGGCGGCGCATTACAACATGCCGCCGGACGTGATTCGCGGCTCCGGGCGGGTGCGTGAAGTGGTGCTGCCGCGTCAGGTGGCGCAGTACCTGATCCGTGAGTTGACGGATCACTCGCTGCCGGAAATCGGGCAGTTCTTCGGGCGGGATCACTCGACGGTGATGCACGCCATCAGCAAGGTGACGGAGCAGGTGGGCCGGGAGCCCGAGATCACGGCGGCGGTCGAGACCCTGCGGCGCCGGATGCAGGGTCTGGAAGACGAGGAATACGGAACATAATGCTAGGGCTGTTTTTTTCCAGTGGCAGAATAAGTTCCAAATTCCGTTCCAAAACCGTGTGCGTAGTTTCACAAGCTGTGGATAACCCTGTGGATAAGCTGTGGATAACCCCGTTTTTTCTGTGGATAAAATTGTGGATAACCCGGTCTTCCCAGACCCCTGTGGATAACCCCCACTTTTATCCACAGGTTATCCACAGGAAAGTGCCACTTATCCACAATTTTGTCCACAAGACAAACCAGCGCCAGGCGCGGCCGCAAGCCACTTTTCCACAGTTTCCACAGGCCCTATTACTACTACTACTATCTTTTATTTAATATAAGAACAGATAAAAGATAGGACCCAGACAGAGAGGCATGCCATGAACGTACACGTCACCAAAAAAATTCTCAGTGAGGGGCTCGGTCTGCTCGAACGCGTGGTCCCCAGTCGCAGCAGCAACCCCCTGCTCACGGCCCTGAAAGTCGAAGCCAGCGAGGCTGGCCTGACCCTCAGCGGCACCAACCTCGAAATCGACCTGTCGTGTTTCGTGCCGGCCGAGGTCCGGAACCCGCAGAACTTCGTGGTTCCTGCCCACCTGTTCGCGCAGATCGTCCGCAACCTGGGCGGCGAACTGGTCGAACTGGAACTCAGCGGGGCGGAACTCGCCGTCCGGGCCGGGGGCTCGGATTTCAAACTTCAGACCGGTGACCTTGAGGCCTACCCGCCCCTGAGTTTCCCCGCACAGGCCGACGTGAGCCTAGACGCCACCGAACTGGCCCGCGCCTTTTCCAGTGTCCGCTACGCCGCCAGCAACGAGGCCTTCCAGGCCGTGTTCCGGGGGATCAAACTCGAGCACCGGCCCGAGGGCGCGCGCGTGGTCGCTTCTGACGGCTACCGCGTGGCCATCCGGGACTTTCCGGCCAGTGGGGACGGGCGCAACCTGATCATCCCGGCCCGCAGCGTCGACGAACTGATCCGCGTGCTCAAGGACGGCGAGGCCCGCTTCACGTACGGTGACGGCCTGCTGAGCGTCACGACCGACCGCGTGCACATGAACCTGAAACTGCTTGACGGGGATTTTCCGGATTATGAGCGCGTGATTCCCAAGGACATCAAGTTGCAGGTCACGCTGCCCGCGACCGCCCTGAAGGAAGCCGTGAACCGCGTGGCCGTGCTGGCCGACAAGAACGCCAACAACCGCGTGGAATTCCTGGTATCCGAAGGCAAGTTGCGTCTGGCGGCCGAGGGCGACTACGGGCGCGCGCAGGACACCCTGGACGTGGTGCAGGGCGGCACCGAGCCCGCCATGAGCCTCGCGTTCAACGCCCGGCATGTCCTGGATGCCCTGGGTCCCATCGAGGGTGAAGCCGAGCTTCTGTTCAGCGGCTCTACCAGCCCCGCTATCTTCCGCGCGGCGGGCGGGGGCGGGTACATGGCGGTCATGGTCACGCTGCGCGTCTGAGGGGCCTGTGGTGGCCCGCACGGACCTGTCCGGCGGGCCGCTCTGCGCTCGGGTATGAACCGGCAGCCCGGGTGAAGACCGGCCGGCTGACCGGTGGGCTTATACGGGTTGCGTCTGTTTCGCCGACAATCCAGCGCGCTTCCAGATTGTCGGCTTCACGCCCGGAGGGCCGCCCTTCAATCCGAGCCCGTATTAGACCGGGTGTACCGTTCCATGACCTAAGCCACTTATAGTGTCTGAAGTACACCTACTCGACCGGTGGTCCTGCCCCGCGGCAGTCCGGCGGCGGGAGGCACCCCCCAACCTCGGAGGAATGAGCGATGAAGATTGAGAAAGTAATGGCCCGTGAAGTGCTGGACTCGCGCGGGAACCCCACCGTGGAAGCCGAAGTACACCTCGACAGCGGTTTTTCCGGCCGCGCCATTGTTCCCTCTGGTGCCAGCACCGGTACGCACGAGGCCCTGGAACTGCGTGACGGCGGAAGCCGCTACTTCGGCAAGGGCGTCCTGAAGGCCGTCGCGAACGTGAACGAGGCCCTCGGCCCGGCCGTGATCGGCATGGACGCCACCGAACAGGCCGCCATCGACGCCGCCATGATGGCCGTCGACGGCACCCCCAACAAGGGCAACATGGGTGGCAACGCCATCCTGGCCGTCAGTCTCGCGACCGCCCGCGCCGCCGCCTCCGAGCTGGACATCCCGCTTTACCGGTACCTGGGCGGCAGCAACGCCAAGACCCTGCCGGTCCCGATGATGAACGTCATCAACGGCGGCGCGCACGCCGACAACAGCGTGGACTTTCAGGAATTCATGGTCATGCCGGTCGGCGCGCCCACCTTCCGCGAGGCGCTGCGCTACGGCGCTGAGACCTTCCACAGTCTCAAGAAGGTCCTGTCTGCCAAGGGCTACAACACCAACGTTGGTGACGAGGGCGGCTTTGCGCCCGACCTGAAAAGCAACGAGGAAGCGCTTGACGTGCTGCTCGAAGCGATTGAGAAGGCCGGCTACGAGCCCGGCAAGGACATCGCTATCGCGTTGGACCCGGCCGTGACCGAGCTGTTCAGGGACGGCCAGTACCACCTGGAATCCGAGGGCCGCGTGCTGAGCACGGCCGAGATGGTGGACTTCTGGGCCGACTGGAGCGGGCGCTACCCGATCGTGAGCATCGAGGACGGCCTGGCCGAGGACGACTGGGACGGCTGGGCGGCCCTGACCGCCAGAATCGGCGACCGCGTGCAACTGGTCGGTGACGATCTGTTCGTGACCAACCCCGAACGCCTGCAGCGCGGCATTGATACCAGGGTCGGCAACGCCATTCTGGTGAAGGTCAACCAGATCGGCAGCCTGACCGAGAGCATGGACGCCATCGAGCTTGCCAAGCGTCACCACTACGGCACGATCATCAGCCACCGCAGTGGTGAGTCCGAGGACGCCTTCATCGCGGATCTGGCGGTCGCCACGAACGCCGGTCAGATCAAGACCGGTTCGGCCAGCCGCAGTGACCGCATTGCCAAGTACAACCAGCTGCTGCGCATCGAGGACGCGCTGGGTGACCGCGCGGTCTACCCGGGCCGTAAAGCCCTGCGTTAAGGGCGTTGCCGGGCGGTGGGGGTCAACCTCACCGCCCGGCCTTATCAGGTGATTGGAAAGGATTCCATATGAAGCATATTGACCGCGCTACCAAGATCGTGGCGACCGTCGGCCCCGCCAGCCGCAGCCCGGAAGTCCTGAGCCGCATGATCGACGCGGGCCTGAACGTCGTCCGCATGAACTTCAGTCACGGCGACCGTGAAGACCACCGCCAGACCCTGCAATTGGTCCGTGAACTGGCTGCCAAGAAGGGCGTCACCATCGGCATCCTGCAGGACCTTCAGGGGCCCAAGATCCGCGTGGGCCGCTTCACGGAGGGCAGCGTCACCCTGGCCCCCGGGGACAAGTTCACCATCACCATGGACGACGTAGAGGGCGACGCCACTCGCGTCGGGACGACCTACAAGTCCCTGATTCAGGACGTGGCGCCCGGCATGATCCTGCTGCTCGACGACGGGAACATGGCCCTGCGCGTCGAGGGCGTGCGCGGCAACGACGTGCTGACCACCGTCGTGATCGGCGGCGTCCTGAAGAATAACAAGGGCATCAACGTGCCCGAGGCCGACCTGAGCGTGCCCGCCCTGTCCGAGAAGGACGTGCAGGACATGGAGTTCGGCGCGGAACTGGGTGTGGACTGGGTGGCGCTGAGCTTCGTGCGCTCCCGTGACGACCTGCTGCTGGCCCGCCACTACATGTCCCGTTTCGGCAGCCGCGCCAAGCTGATGGCGAAAATCGAGAAGCCGCAGGCCGTGGACCGCTTCGAGGACATCCTGAAGGAAGTGGACGGCATCATGGTCGCGCGCGGTGACCTGGGCGTCGAGATGCGCCCCGAGCAGGTGCCGACCATCCAGAAGCGCATCATCCGCATGTGCCGCGAGGCGGGTAAGCCCGTGATCACCGCCACGCAGATGCTCGAGAGCATGATCAGCCTGCCGCGCCCCACGCGCGCCGAGGCGTCCGACGTGGCCAACGCCATCTACGACGGCACGGACGCCGTGATGCTGTCGGCCGAGTCCGCCGCTGGACTGTACCCGGTCGAATCGGTCGCCATGATGGACGCCATCGCCCGTGAAGCCGAGAGCAGCGAGCACTACAAGATGCTGCAGCGCCAGCTCGTGATCGACACGGAACTCGCGCAGGATTCCATCGCGTACGCGGCCTGCAACATCGGCGAGAAGCTGGACTCCCCGGCCATCGTGACCTTCACGAGCACCGGCGGCGCGGCGAGCCGCATCGCCAAGAGCCGCCCCCCGCTGGCCATCCTGGCCCTGACGCCGAACGAGCAGACCCGTAACCAGCTGGCCCTGTGCTGGGGCGTTGTGCCGGTCCTGAGCGAGGATCCCCGCAACACCGACGACATGGTCCGCATCGCGAACGAAGAGCTGCGCCGGAGCGGGCTGGCCGAGCCGGGCGACCGGTACGTGATCACGGCCGGTGTGCCCTTCGGCGTGCGCGGCACGACCAACATGCTGCGTGTGGAACGCCTGCGCGAGTAGGTCGGGCCAGAGTAGTGGGGCAGGGCACTTGGGAGGGGAGACCAGTCATGACTGGCATCCCTTCCCGCCTGTGTTGACCCGCTGTTCACCCCACCGCGTCCTGGGCGTGGGCCGCTGTCAGGGGAGTGTGATGGGCAGGTCAGATTTTTATCCACAGGGACGGGGTTTTTCCACACCCTGCCTGTGGATAAGTGCGGGTGGGTGATCGGGGTTTTCGCGCCCCTGCACATTGTCCACAGGCATACGGGGTTGTCCACAGCCGCCTGTGCATAACTTTCAGGGCGACCACGTTTCTGTCAGGCGGTCGCCAGGGCGCTCACGGCCATCTCAAGGGCCCATGAAGGGGCCGGATGGATCAGGAGCCCAGGACCAGCCTTGCGAACTTGTCCTTGCCCTTCTGGATGACCACGCCCCCCTCTGCCAGAAGCTGTTCGCGGGTCAGGCTGCCCTGCGGGTCCGTGAACGGTTCTCCGTTCAGTTTCAGGCCCCGGTTTTGCATGAGTTTGCGCGCCGCGCCGTTACTGGCTTCCAGACCGGCCATCACCACCAGCCGCGCCATGCTGATGCGCCCGGTATCCGCGCTGTCGTCCAGATCGGCCACCGGGATGGTTACGGTCGGGATATTCTCGGGAATACCGCCTTTGGCGACCGAGCGGAAGCGTTCCTCGGCGGCCTCCAGGTCCGCGCCGGGATGCAGGGCCGCGACGACCTCACGGGCCAGTTCGCGGTGCGCGGCGACCGGGTGTCCGGCCAGCAGTTCCTCGATGCGGGGGCGGGGCAGGTCGGTCAGCAGCGTGAAGTAGTTGTTCAGCAGGGGGTCAGGGACCTTCATCAGCCGCGCGAACATGGCGTGCGGCTCGTCGGTCAGGCCGATGTAATTGTCCAGGCTCTTGGACATCTTCTCGGTGCCGTCCAGGCCGACGAGCAGCGGCAGGGTCATGACGACCTGCGATTCCTGCCCGTAGTCGCGTTGCAGGGCGCGGCCCACCAGATTGTTGAACAGCTGGTCCGTGCCGCCCAGTTCCACGTCCGCTTCCAGGGCCACGGAGTCGTAGCCCTGCGTGAGCGGGTACAGCAGTTCGTGAACGGCGATGGGCACGCCGCCCTCGAAGCGCTTGCGGAAGTCGTCGCGTTCCATGATGCGCGCGACCGTGTAGCGGCTGGCGAGGCGGATCACGTCGGCGTACCCCATGGGCTCAAGCCACTCGCCGTTGTAGCGGATCTCCAGCACCTCGGGCTCCTGGCGCAGGATCAGGCGGCACTGCTCCAGGTAGCTCTTGGCGTTCTCGCGCGTCTGCTCCAGCGTCAGGGGTGGGCGGGTCTTGCTCTTGCCGCTGGGGTCGCCGATCATGGCCGTGAAATCCCCGATCAGCATGATGACCTTGTGCCCCAGGTCCTGAAACTGCCGCATCTTGCGCAGGATCACGGCGTGCCCCAGGTGCAGGTCCGGGCGGGTCGGGTCGGCGCCCAGCTTCACGCGCAGCGGCGCGCCCCTCTCCAGTTTGCGGCGCAGGTCGTCCTCGGACACCAGGTCCACCACGCCGCGCCTGAGCAGCTCGATCTGCTCGTCAATCGGTACGTTCCAGCGGATTTCACTCATAGGTCACTCCATGAAAAGAGAGGCGCACTCGCTTCTCGCAGGTGCGCCGCTCGGGGTTGGATTTCAGGCTGTCACTGAAGCTCCTACCGCTGGCGGCAGGGGAGATACGCACGTCGGGTCAGGTGCCTCACGCCGCCCAGCATAGCAGGCGCGCGGGTCGGCGCTCTAGCATGACCGGCATGAGGACCATCCATGAACTGCGCGCCACTTTCCCCCGGCCGGGGCGGGTCGAGTGGATCGGGCTGCGCCCCGCCCGGCGCGCTCCGCTGCTGCAGGTGGCGCAGATCGTGGCGCATCCGCTCGTCGGATTGATCGGGGATCACGGGAGGCTGGCCCCGCCCCGCCTGACGGCCCTGACCGGCGAGGTGGGCGAGCCCGGGGTGCGTGCGCCCGCGCCGCCGGTACCGGGCGGGCCGGGGCGGCGGCAGGTGACGCTCATTCAGGCCGAGCACCTGCCGGTCATCGCGGCGCTGTGCGGGCGCGCGCAGGTCACGCCCGAGGCGCTGCGGCGCAACATCGTGATCAGCGGCATTCCCCTGCTGGCCCTCAAGGACGCCCGCTTTCAGATCGGCGAGGTGATTCTGGAAGGCACTGGCGAGTGCCACCCCTGCTCGCGCATGGAAGAAACTCTGGGCGAGGGCGGCTACAACGCCGTGCGCGGACACGGCGGCCTGACCGCCCGCGTGATCCGGGGCGGCCTGATCCACGAGGGCGACGCCCTCATTCCAACGCTGCCCTGACTCCGCTGTTACCCTGACGCCCGCCGTGTGGACGCCCGGCACGCGCCCGCTATGCTGGGCCGCATGACGAAACGTTCCCCCCCGGCTCCCCTGATACGGATTCCGATTGATTCGGTGCAGTTCTGAATCAATCCGAGCGGACGCGAGTAGGAACAGCCTACGGATTTCGCGGTATGGAGCCGCAGGCGGTATCCTCCCGACTGTGGCGCAGTGGAGCGGAATCCGTATGAGCGCCACCCGGCGGCGCACGCTGGCGGGCGCGTTCGGGTTCACGCGCCTGATCGTGGAACTGGGTGTCCTGAGTTCCTTCGCGTTCAGCCTGGGGCTGTTCGTGGCCGCGATCGCGCAGGCATACGTGACCATCCGGGCCGCGCTGGGTGAACTCGGCCAGGCCGGAACCACAAAGACCCTGATCGTCGCGGCGGTCGAGCAGGCCGACACGCTCCTGGTGGGGGTGGCGCTGCTGATCATCTCGTTCGGGTTGCAGGCGCTGTTCGTGGGGCGCGTGCAGAACGTCCCGGCGTGGCTGCACATCGCCTCGTTCGACGACCTGAAACAGAAACTGATCGGAATCGTGATCGTGGCGCTCACCGTGAACTTCTTCAGCGTGGCCCTGGAATGGAAGGGCGGCGCGGACATCCTGGTGTACGGCGCGGCCATCGCTGCCGTGGTCCTGGCCGTGGGCGCCTACTCGGTGGTCCTGACCCGGCAGGGACTGGCCCGCGATCAGGACACCCCGCACGACCCGCCGGGACCGGCGGACGGCAGCGGCCGTGCTTGACGCCCGCCTCGAAACGGTCCTGTCCCTGATCCGCGCGCCGCTGCACGCCGATATCGGCAGTGACCACGCGCGCCTGCCACTGGAACTCGTGCGGCGCGGCCACATCGAGCGGGGCGTGATCGTGGAACTCAACCCCGGCCCCCTGGAGAACGCGCGGCAGGCCGTGGTTCGCGCGGGCCTGGGCGACCGTCTGGATGTGCGCAGCGGCGACGGACTGGCCCCCCTGGCCCCCGGTGAGGTCCCCAGCGTCAGCCTGACTGGCCTGGGTGTGCTGACCATGCGCGGCATCCTGGAACGCGGCGCGGCCCGGCAGGTGCGCCCGGACACCCTGGTCGTGCAACCGAACGATAACCCCGCCCCGCTACGCGAGTGGGCGCTCGGGGCCGGGTACCACCTGCGGGCCGAGCGGCTGGTCAGCGGGTACTGGACCTACCCGGTCCTGCGCTTCGAGCGGGCCGACGGGCCGGACCCTGCCTACGACGGCCTGCCGCCCGACGCGGCGCGGCGCTATGGGCCCCTGCTGCTGCGGGAGGGGAGCGCACTCCTGCGCCGGCAGGTATGGGCGGACGTGACCCGCCTGGCTCCGCTCGCCGCGCCGGGTCGCCCGGCCACGCTGGAACTCGCCATCACGCATTCTGCGCTCGCGTGGCTGGATGCCCACCCCGGTCCGGACGGGTAAAACAAAAAACCCGCCCTTCTCGGACGGTGATAAGGAAAGGATAGCGTGGAATGCAAGGGGTGTCAACTCCATGCACTCGGCTCCAGCAACACCGTCCAGCAGCATGTTTTTTGCGCCGCTTCTGTTCGTGGATGCATGGCCGCAGCGTGATGGGCAGGTGGCGGGGGGCAAAACAAAAAACCCGCCTCTCGGGCGGTTATGTCTTCAAGATAGCGCGGTATGCGGCGCCGGTCAAGCCCATACGGACCGACTGGAAAATGCTGTCTGGAACGGGCGTTTCAGGACCGACGAACGGGCATCACTGCATAGAGGAGGGGGCGGCCCACCCGCAGCCACCCACCCCCGCACCGCACTGTGTTCTTTTCTCGCTCCGCTCGATTTGTCTGTAAGACAAATGCGTTGTACTCAGCGGGCGATTTCCACGGCGCGGCTTTCACGCACGACGGTGACCTGCACCTGTCCGGGGTATTCCATGTCCTGCTCGACGCGACCGGCGATCTCGCGGGCCAGCAGGGTCGCCTGGGCGTCCGAGACCTTCTCGGGCTGCACGATCACGCGCACCTCGCGTCCGGCCTGAATGGCGTAGGCCTGCTGCACGCCGGGAAACGACACGGCGATCTGCTCGAGTTGCTCCAGGCGGCGCACGTACGATTCGAGTTCCTCGCGCCGCGCGCCGGGCCTCGCGGCGCTGATGGCGTCGGCGGCGGCGACCAGCACGGAGTACAGCGTCTCGCCGTTTTCCGGGTCATGGTGGTGCGCGATGGCGTCGATGACCTCGTGCGGCTCGCCGAAGCGCTTGGCGAGGTTGATCCCGATGTCCACGTGCGTGCCGTCGATCTCGCGGTCGATGCTCTTGCCCACGTCGTGCATCAGGCCGGCGCGGCGGGCCATGCCGGCGTCCAGGCCCAGTTCCCCGGCCATGATGCCGGTCAGGTGTGCCACCTGAATGGAGTGCTTCAGGACGTTCTGCCCGTAACTGGTGCGGAAGTACATGCGGCCCAGCAGCTGCACCAGCCCCGGCTTGATGCCCACCACGCCCGCCTCGATGGCGGCCTCCTCGCCCTGGGCGTGCATGAAGACCTTCATCTCGTCCTGCGCCTTGTGCACCATTTCCTCGATGCGGGTCGGGTGGATGCGGCCGTCGGCGACCAGGGCGTCAAGTACGTGCCGGGCGACCTCGCGCCTGACCGGGTTGAAGCTCGACAGGATCACGGCTTCCGGCGTGTCGTCGATGATCAGGTCCACGCCGGTCAGGGCCTCGAAGGCGCGGATGTTGCGGCCCTCGCGGCCGATCAGGCGGCCCTTCATGGCGTCGTTCGGGATGGGCACCACGGACACGCTCAGCGCCGCGCTGGTCTCGGAGGCGCTGCGCTGGATGGCCTGCGCGATCACGTGCCGCGCCGCGCGCCGCGCGTCGGCCGAGGCGCGTTCCTGCATGGCCTTCACGCGAATGGCTTTTTCCTCTTCCAGCTCGGCGTCCAGTCTGCCCAGAATGTCCTCGCGGGCCGCTTCGGGTGTCAGGTTCGCCACCTCGAACAATTTCAGATCGGCCTGATGCAGCCGCTCGACGATCTCGGCCTCGTGTTCGGTCACGGCGCGGCTGCGGTCCTCCAGCCGGTCCTCGAGGGTGTCGAGTTTCTCCCCGCGCGCATCGAGCTGCTCGGCGCGGCGGTTCAGGCGCTCGATCTCACGCTTGAGTTCGTCGCGTTCACGGCGGGTTTCCTGGCGGTCGATGCTCAGGGCCTCGCGTTCCTGCGCGGCGTCCTGCTTGGCCTGCGCGCGTTCGGCTTCCGCCTGGGCGCGCAGGGCCGCGATCTGCTCGCGTTGCCCGTTCAGCTGCTCTCGCTGTCCGTTCAGCTGGGCGAGTTGCACGCCCGCCTGGGCCTCACGATCTGCGGCTTCCTGCGTTCTTCTTCCGGCGTCCTGTCTGGCCTGGTCGGCCTGCTCCCTGATGCGTTGCGCGTCTGCTTCAGCCTGCGCGCGAATGCGTTCCGCCTCGCTGCGGGCCTCCTGCTGCAGTCGGTTGTCCACCTCAGCCCGCTGACGCGCGCCGCGTGACTGCCCTGCCAGGAATCCTCCGACCAGACCGAACAGGAGCGCCACAATGATCCAGATCATCGTCACGTTCAGCTCCTTTTCGAGTTGTTCCACGAGGAGTGGCACAGACCACTCCCTCAAATCGATGTTGAAAAACGAACGCCACCCGTGCCGGGACGTTCGACCCGCAGTGTAACGCCAAAGCCCGTGCCCGCGCAGAGCGACCCGGTGCGTCTGATGCGGATTCCGTTTGTTTCGCTGACAATCCGGAACTTCACCGGATTGCCAGCTCCACGTCCGGAACCCGTTTCTCTCCTGCTCGCATCCGCTCGGATTGAACGGGCTTTGCAGCCCATTTAATCGGAGTCCGTATGATACGGACTGGTACGGATGCCGTTTGATTCGGTGCAGTACCGAATCAAGCCGAGCGGATGCGAGCAGGAACAACAGACGTTCCGTAACTGCTCAGCACGATAAACACGGCAAAAAACGCTTGTTCCCGTTTTGTATGAGCATAATATTTACTGCAAATCTGCCTTGGACGAACCAATTCGCCCATATCGGCAATTTCAGTCATTTGAAAGCAGCTTCTTAGCAATTTATAGGGCTGAATTCAGATTCTGAGCAATTTACCCTGCTGAGCAGTTACGACGTTCCTTCGTAATAGGGAGTCGCAGGCGGTGTCTTTCCGACTGTGGCGCAATGGAGGGCCGTCCGTTTCACGTCAGTAGCTGCATCAGCCTCATGGACCCTCCGCTCCCACGGGGAGGGCGCGCTTGCAGTCACGGCCCATGAACAGGCAGCACGAAAAACCCCCGCCGGGAAGGCGGGGGCTGATCACACCGGGTGTGATTACTTCGCGGCGTGAACCACGAGTTTCATGGGAATGGTGACTTCGGGGTGGGCGCGGTAGGCAATGTCGTACTCGCCGATTTCCTTGACGGTTTTCGGCATGTCGATCTTGCGCTTGTCCACGTCGAAGCCCAGCTTGTCCAAGCTGCCGGCCACGTCTGCGTGGGTCACGGCGCCGTAGATCTTGCCTTCGCCGGCGCGCACGCTGAGTTCAACGGCGACGCCGTTCAGGCGGCTGGCGAGGTCTTCAGCGGCGGCTTTTTCCTGCGCCAGGACTTTCTGGCGGGAGCGGACGCGCGCTTCGAGGCTTTTCATGTTGCTGGTGGTGGCGGGAGCGACGATGCCCTGGGGGATCAGCCAGTTCCGGGCGTACCCGTCCTTGACGACGACCAGATCGCCGGTCTTGCCCAGCTTGCCGGGTTCAAGAAGAATCACTTGCATGCGTATTCTCCTTATTTCCGGACGAGCTTCTCGGTGTAGGGCAGCAGGGCCAGTTGGCGGGCGATCTTGATCGTCTGCGCAATGCGGCGCTGGTGCTTGGCCGAGAGGCCCGTGCGGCGGCGAGGGAGGATTTTGCCCGTGTCACTGACGAAACGGCGCAGCATCTTCACGTCTTTGTAATCGGTGATTTCCAGTTCTCCAATGGAGAAAGGATCAACCTTCGGTTTGCGGGGACGCTTGGGTCCCTTGCCGCGCGGTTTGCGATCGGCGTTACTGGATTGGGTCATGTTGGTGTCCTTAAATCTGCGTTCCTACACCCCGGGAAAGGTCCCTTGCGGGCTGTGGGGTTCAGAACGGCAGGTCTTCTTCTTCCGGTGGGAAATCGTCGAGACCTTGGTCAATATCTAAGCCGCCCGAACGGGTCCCCGTGTTCGCCGCCTGGCTGGGAGCGTAGCCGCTCTGCTGGGGGCGCGCCGCACTGCTCGCGGTCTGCGTGCGAGGTCCGGCGGGGGTGGCTGCAGGGTTACCGGCACCTGCGCCTCGGGACAGGGCTTCGACTCGCGTCGCCTCTACTTTGGTGGAATTGCGTTTGTTACCGTCGCGGTCGGTCCACGCTTCGTTGACCAGTCTTCCCTGCACGAGCACGGGGTCCCCCTTGCGGAGTTCTTTCATGCTCTCGGCCAGTTCACGCCACAGCGTGACATCAATCCAGTGGGTTTTCTCCTGCTTCTGTCCCTGACGGTCGTTCCAGGTCTCGTTCACGGCCAGGCCGATTCCGAGCACGGCGTCGCCGGCGGGGGTGTAGCGCAGTTCGGGGTCGCGGACGACGTTCCCGATGAGAATCACTTCGTTCATGCCGCTGCCCATGCGTACGCCGCCTCCGGCGTCCTGCACGAGTTCCGGGGCGTAGCCGAGCTGCTCCATGCGGAGCGACTTGACGCGCACCATGCTGCGTTTGCCGCCTTCTGGCGCTTCCCACTGGCTGTATTCCAGGCTGCCTTCGACCATCACGGCGTCGCCGCCTTTCAGGTTCCGTTCGGCCTGCCACTCGGCGGGTTTGCCGAGAATGGACACGCGGTGATACCAGGGGAGTTTGCGTTCACGTCCGTCGTTGCCGACGAGGTGGTCTTCTCCGGCCACGGTGGCCTCGAACACGGCGGTCCCGTTGGGGGTGTAACGCAGTTCGGGGTCGCGGGCGAGTGCGCCGATCAGGTAAACGTGGTTCATGCCTCGGGCCATGACTGGGTCTCCTTTGTTGCTGGCTGAATCCTGGGACAGTCTGTCCCGGGTATTCGTACTGGGGGCTTGGGGGGTTGCTGGCGTGTTGACCCTTGCGGGTGACCGTACTGTAACAGTGCCGATCCTTTTACGTCAATGGCGTAAAGAGCTCAGGCCTTCTTGGTCTTCCATTCCGGGCGGTCCTTGACCACCAGGACGCGGCGCACGTGGTCACGCAGACGCAGCGTGGAAGCGATGTCCTTCTCCGGGTTGCCGCTGCCCTTGATGGTGTACATCAGGTAGTAGCCCTCGCGGTCCTTGTTCACGGCGTAGGCGAGGCGGCGGTTGCCGAGCTCGTCGAGGCCAGCGATCTCGCTCCCGGCGTTCTTCACGGTGTTCTCGATGTATTCCTTCTCGATGCTCACCTGCTCGGCGCTGAGGTTGGGGTTCAGGATCAGGTTCAGGTCGTACTGGTTCATAGTTCACCTCCCTTGGCGCCACGGACAGGCGGGAATCACTGAGCAGAGTCAGGCCTCGCCGGGCAGCGCAACTCACCACATTACCAGAGTCTCCGCAGGCTTTCCAGAGGTCAGGTGGCGCGTGTCCCGACAGGAGCTAGCCGCTACGCTAAAGGGCATGACTGACTCTCCTCAGCACGCCCTGGACGGCACGAAAGCCGACGGCGCGGGCAACCACGGGTTCCTCGCCACCCTGGATGCCCTGAGCCCCGCGCAGGTCACGTTTGAGGAGTGCAGGGCGCTCTGTGCCCGCGTCCGGGCCACCTATGAGGGACTGGTAGCCTTTGTGGACCCGCAGCGCGTCCGGCCCGTGAGCGGCGACGTCACGGGCGGCCTGAGCGGCGCGGCCGCGCACGTCGCCTACTACCTGGGCGCGAGCCGTCAACGCGTGAGGGCCCTCGCGTGACGCCCCTGGACTCCCGCCTGCGCCCCTTCACCCCCGCCGACGCGGACGCCTTCGCTGCCCTGCAACTCGCAGCACTCGGCCGCGCCGGAAGCGGTGAGGACCTGCTGGCTGCCGACGCCCGCCGCCCCCCAGCGGATCTGCTGCGCCGCCGACTGCTCGTCTCGGCGGGTGGTGAGATCCTGGGGGGCACGCAGCTTCAGACCTGGGCCTTCTCACCACCCGGCTTCCTGCACGCGCAGCTGATGGTGCACCCGCACGCCCGCGCCCAGGGGCACGGCAGGGCGCTGTGGCAGGACCTGCTGGTCGCCGCGCGGCAGGCCGGAGCGCGCGGACTGCACACCGACGTACCCGACCCGGACCCTGCCGACCGGGACTGGGCGTCGCGGCGGGGCTTTAGCGTGCACGCCCACCGTTTCGCTTCGCAGCTGGACCTGACCCGCTTCGACCCCGCCGCCTTCGAGTCGCAGCGACAGGCAGCGCAGGCGCAGGGCGTGACCTTCACCGATCTGAGCAGCACCGATCTGAACAGTGCCGACCCGAACAGTGCCGATGAGACCACCCTGGACCGCTACCTGAACTTCGTGGCCGACCGCCTGACCGAGACCCCGGACCTCGCCGGGCACCCCCGCTGGCCGCTGGCACAGGTGCGCGGGATCCTGCGCCTGGACCACGATCCCCGCCCGGACTGGCTGGTGTTGGCCGTGGGCCCGGACGGCGAGTGGTTGGGGACCACCGCCATGATTCGCTTTCGCAGCCTGCCGTTCGCATACAACGAACTGACCGCCCTGCACCCGCAGGCGCGCGGCCGGGGGCTGGCACTGCCCCTGAAACTGCAGGTGATCGAACGGGCGCGGCGAGAGGGGTTCACGGCCATGCGCACCAACAACCACAGCCTGAACGCCCCCATGCTGGCCGTGAACCGCCGCCTGGGCTTCGTGCAGCAGGCCGGACGCTTCGAGATGCACCGCCTGCTGCCCTGAGCGGCCAGGAACCCCGGAGTCTATTTACGGCGCCTGAAGAGATTCCAGCGTGAACGGGCCGCTTCCTGCACCGGCTCGGCCGGAACGACAGGCACAGTCGGCCGGGCGGGTGGACCGTGGCGGCCCATCGGCCGGCCGGCCGGTTTCCCCTCGTTCTGTTCGGTCTCGTACACCTCGTCGGCGGGCGTTTCACCGAGCGCGCTCAGCAGGGCGCGGCGGATCGCGTCGGCGCTGGGCCGCTCTGAGACGCGCTTGGCGAGGGCCAGTTCGGCCAGCCGCGCCACGCTCCTCGGGACCTGCGTGTTCAGGTGCGACAGCGGCTGCGGAAAACGGGTCATGTGCGCGATCATCAGTTCCTCGTAGGTCTTCCCCTGGAAGGGTCGCTCGCCGGTCAGCAGTTCGTAGATCAGGACGCCCAGACTGTACACGTCACTGCCAGAACTGCTGCTTTCACCGTGATAAATCTCGGGTGCCATGTAGTACGGGCTGCCGCTGACCTTGCCGCCCTGCGCGATGAAATACGTGTTGCCCAGGTCACCCAGCGCGGCGCGGCCCTCCGTGTTCACGTACACGTTCTGCGGCTTCACGTCCTGATGAACGGCCCCCAGGTGGTGCAGGTAGGACAGGGCCGAGGCGAGATCTGCCAGGATTCTCAGGGCCTGCATCAGGCTCAGCGGCGTGCCGTCCCGCTGCAACCGCTCACTCAGCGACCCACCCGGGTAGTACTGCAACGCCAAGAAGGCCTGCGGCCCGAACGGCGTGCCCCCGAACCCCTGCACCAGGTGAGGGTGGCGGAATTGCAGGGTCAAGCGCACCTCGTTTCCGAACAGCTCAGCGGCGTCCTGCACGGCCAGGGTCTCGGCGTGCGGGATCTTGACCGCCACCTGCTGCCCCTGTGCGTTGGTCGCCAGTCGCACCAACGACGTGTTTCCCCGACCGATCGAGCGGCTCAGGGTGTAGGAGGACAGGGCATTCTGGTCAGACATCAGATCAGGGTACGACTCGAGAGGAGCAGGAACTCGGGGAGTGGTCGTGACAGCTTACAGCGACCCGAAGAGCAGCTTGGCCACAACCGTCTGACGTCATGCTGACACACCGGCTCACTGAACAGACTGCGCCCAGACATCACTCGTCGTCGGGGCTGTCCTCGGCCACGCGTTTCCCGGCCAGCCATTCCAGACCGGCCCACATCAGGTCGTCCAGGTCGCCGTCCAGCACGTCGGCGGGATTGTGCTTCATGACGCCCGTGCGGTGGTCCTTGATGTACTGCTTGTCCAGCACGTACGAGCGGATCTGTGAGCCCCACTCGATCTTCTTCTGCTCGCCGCGCGCCTTGGCTTCCTCGTCCTCGCGTTTCTTGACCTCAATGTCGTACAGACGCTGTTTCAGGATCTGCAGGGCGATCTCGTGGTTCTTGATCTGCGAGCGGGTCTGCTGCGACGCCACGGCCAGTCCGGTCGGAAGGTGGGTGAGTCGCACGGCGGAATCGGTGGTGTTCACGCCCTGCCCTCCGGCGCCCTGCGAGCGGAACACGTCACGGCGCAGGTCGCTGTCCGGAATGTGAATGTTGATCTCCTCGACGGGCACCTCGGCCACCACATCCACTGACGCGAATGACGTGTGCCGGCGGTTGTTACTGTCGAACGGGGACACGCGCACCAGTCGGTGAACGCCGTGCTCGGGCAGCATCATCCCGAAGGCCTTGTCACCGCGAATGATGAATTCGCTGCTGATCACGCCGGCCTGCTCGCCGTCCACCTGATCGATCAGATCGACCGTGTACCCGCGCCGCTCGGCCCAGCGCATGAACATGCGGCTCAGCATGCCCGCCCAGTCCATGCTTTCGGTGCCGCCCGCGCCGCTCTTGACGCGCACGATGGCCGAGGTGTCGGCATGTTTCATGGTGAACAGCGTCTCGCGGTACAGGTCGTCCACGCGCGCCTGAATGTTGGCCTGCTCCTCGGCCAGCATCTCGCGTTCGTCGGCGTCGGCCATGTCCAGCATCTCGCTCAGGCCCTGCGCGTCGGATTCCAGGCTGTTGTAGCCGTCGACGATCCGGCGGATCACGCCGGCCTCCTGAGTGACCTGCCGGGCGCGGGCGGCGTTGTTCCACAGTTCCGGATCGCTGAGTTCGCGGTCCAGTTCGTTCAGTCTGCGTGCTTTGCCGGGAATGTCAAAGGTACTCCCGGAGCGACGCCAGTTTTTCCAGTAATTCCTGCATGGACGTGCCTCCCTTCCGCGCAGGCCCGTTGAGCGGGGCGCGGGTTCGTCTACCAGAAGAAGAGTATAGGGACGCGCAGGAACGCCCGTCTGTAGCGGAGAAGAGAAGGAAGCAAGAAGGGATACGAAATCCGGTTGAATGGTTTGCACCTACCGTTCTACCTGTGCTGACTGTCGGACGTGGCGTTGCGACCCGGCGAACGGGCGGATGGCGACTGAAACAACGGTGACCCACGACGTACGCGCGACTGACCGTCGGCAGGACCGCAGGGCAGAAAGGCAGCAAGGGAGACGGCTAATACGGATTCCGATTGGTTCGGTGCAGTTCTGAATCAGGCCGAGCGGACACGAGGAGGAAGGGCAGACGCCCCTTCGCGGTGTGGAGCCGCAGGCCGTGCTTTTCCGACTGTGGTGGAATGGAGCGCAGTCCGTCTGAGAGAGCGAGGCAACAGCCATGAACGCACGGCCTCAAGCGAGGATGGAGGGGGGGAGTTGACAGATGGGCTGGTGGCCTGTATCTTTTCTGAGCCTCAAGCGAGGCGGGAAGCATGACAGGCGAAGAGATGTGAGAACAGGACAGTTCGACAGAGCTGTGCGAGCGGAACACCACCCCGGTGTTCTCCAGAATCGCGAAAAGCGGCGGATTCCCCTCTGGGGATGAAGTCAAAACGGTACTCAATGAGTACAGCCATGCGCAAGCAAGGCATCAAACACATCAATAACGCTCCGCATGCGGAGCGGTTTTGAACCATTCTTTGGAGAGTTTGATCCTGGCTCAGGGTGAACGCTGGCGGCGTGCTTAAGACATGCAAGTCGAACGGCAGTCTTCGGACTGTAGTGGCGCACGGGTGAGTAACGCGTAACTGACCTACCCCAAAGTCGCGGATAACGGTTCGAAAGAATCGCTAATACGTGATGTGCTGCTCCCTCGTGTGGGATCAGTAAAGATTGATTGCTTTGGGATGGGGTTGCGTTCCATCAGCTAGTTGGTAGGGTAAAGGCCTACCAAGGCAACGACGGATAGCCGGCCTGAGAGGGTGGCCGGCCACAGGGGCACTGAGACACGGGCCCCACTCCTACGGGAGGCAGCAGTTAGGAATCTTCCACAATGGGCGAAAGCCTGATGGAGCGACGCCGCGTGAGGGATGAAGGTTTTCGGATCGTAAACCTCTGAATCAGGGACGAAAGACGCTTTATGCGGGATGACGGTACCTGAGTAATAGCACCGGCTAACTCCGTGCCAGCAGCC
>NZ_JAGLBB010000024.1 GCF_018260555.1 Deinococcus sp.
CGCCGGGGGGCAGCGCGTGGCGGCCGTGCGGGCCCTGTGCGGCGCTTGGCGCGGCGCGGCCTCTCCCCTGCCGGACCGCCCGCATGGGGGCCGCCTGCCCCATCACCGGCCCCGCCACCGCCAGCCCCGCCACCACCAGCCCCGCCACCGCCAGCCGGGGTAAACGCAAGGGGGGGAACCCGGTCTGGATTCCCCCCCCCTGACCGACTGGCCGGGCGTCAGCGACTGGCCGGGCGTCAGTGACTGGCCGGGCGTCAGCGGATGTACAGGTAGGTTTCCTGCACGTCGCGGTCGGCAGCGGCGTAGGGTTGCAGGTAGTCGCTGCTGCTGGCGTTCCAGCGGCCGTCATCGTACGTGCCGCGCAGCACGAGGTCCGTGGTGGGGCGCACGCGGGTGAAGATGGCGCGCACGCGTTGCAGGCCGCGCGGTTCGGCCACGTTGAACGTCACGCCGTCCTGCGCGCGCGGGAAGGTCGTGGTGCCGGCGGGCACGTAGATGTTGCGGACCAGGGTGCTGGTGTATCCGTTACTTTGCAACGCGATCAGGGTGACGTACCCGGCCGTGCGGGTAGTAACGCTGATCCGCAGCGGCTCGCCCAGCGCGTAGGTGCTGCCCTCGCCCCGGTCGGGACGCAGGTTGGCGATCAGGTTGCTGCCCGATCCCTGAAGGCCCAGGTTGGGGCGGACGGTGACGGTGCAGGCGCTGAGACCAAGGGCCAGCGTGCCGAGCAGAAGTGCAGTGCGCATGCGGTCAGCATACCGGGTGAGCCTGACGGAAACCTGAGCGTCCATCCGGTGGGGATGCTGGCCTCCGGTGGGGGTGCTGGCCTCCGGTGGGGGTACGGGCAGGCGCAGGAGATGGTCAGCGGGCGCGCGGTCGGGACGGGCGGACGGGCGTAGCATGAGGCATGAATCCCACTGCCCCCGCCAAAGCTGCCGCTGTGCGGCGGACCCCCGGGCCGGGCGCGGCTGTGACGGGCCTGCTACTGTGGGCGCTGTGCGGCGGCCCGACTCTCCCCGGCCAGGGCATGCAGTCGTCGGCGGCAGCGGCCAGCGGACCCGCGCGGACCGCGCCGAAGCCCGCGCCCAGCCTGTCCGAGGGACCGTACTCCAGCAACCGCTTTTTCAGTGACCTACAGGCGAGGCGGGTGTCGCGGGTGGTGCTGTCCAGTGCTGGTCAGGCCAGCGTGACGTTCGTGGACGGCAGCCGCCCGCGCTCGCTGGTCGTGCCGGCGGACGGCGCGACCCTGGAACGCATCCGCGCGGCGAGGGTGCCGCTCCGGGTGACGCAGGCCGGATCGTCGTTTGGGTGGGTGGTGCAGGTGCTGCCGCTGATCCTGACGGCGCTGATCCTGGTGGTGTTGTGGCGCAACATGCGCGGGCAGGGCGGTTCGGGCGGCGCGGCTGGGACGTTCGGGAAGTCGAAGGCGACCATGATCAGCGAGGGCCAGATCAAACTCAACTTCACCGACGTTGCCGGTTGCGACGAGGCCAAGCAGGACCTCCAGGAAGTCGTGGATTTCCTCCGCCACCCCGAAAAGTACCACCAGCTCGGCGCCCGCATTCCCCACGGCGTGCTGCTCGTCGGCCCTCCCGGCAGCGGCAAGACCTTACTGGCCAAGGCCGTCGCCGGTGAGGCGAGGGTTCCGTACTTCAGCATTTCGGGCAGCGACTTCGTCGAGATGTTCGTCGGCGTCGGCGCCGCCAGGGTCCGCGACCTGTTCGAGCAGGCCCGCAAGGCCGCGCCCTGCATCGTCTTCATCGACGAGATCGACGCCGTGGGCCGCAAGCGCGGCATGAACATGCAGGGCGGCAACGACGAGCGCGAACAGACCCTCAACCAGTTGCTCGTCGAGATGGATGGCTTTTCCAGCGGGCAGGAAGTCATCATCCTGGCCGCCACGAACCGCCCGGACGTGCTGGACGCCGCGCTGCTGCGCCCGGGACGCTTTGACCGGCAGGTGGTGGTGGACGCGCCGGACGTGCGGGGCCGCGAGCAGATCCTGCGGATTCACGCGCGGAAGAAACCGCTGGACGCCAGCGTGGACCTGGGGGTGGTGGCGCGGCGCACGGCGGGGATGGTGGGAGCGGACCTGGAGAACCTGCTGAACGAGGCGGCGTTGCAGGCGGCGCGGTCGGGGCGAACGCGGATCGTGGGGCGGGACGTGGATGAGGCGCGGGACCGGGTGCTGATGGGCCCGGAGCGGCGGAGCCTGGTGGTGCAGGAGGCGGACCGGAAGGTCACGGCGTACCACGAGGTCGGTCACGCCCTCGCCGCCCAACTCCTGCCCCACGCCAACCGCGTGGCGAAACTGACGGTCGTGCCCAGGGGCCGCGCCGCCGGGTTCATGATGCCGGACGCCGATGACCGCCTGCACGTGACCCGCCCCGCGCTGGAAGACATGATCGCCGTGGCCCTGGCGGGCCGCGCCGCAGAGGAAATCGTTTTTGGTGAGGTCACGACCGGCGCGCAGAACGACTTTCAGCAGGCGACCGGCATCGCGCGGCGCATGGTGACCGAGTGGGGCATGGGTGACACGATTGGCAAAGTCGCCCTGGCCAGCAGCGACGGGGGGTTCCTGGGCGGCGGCGCGCAGATGACGCCCATCAGCGAGGCCACGGCCGCGCAGGTGGACGCCGAGGTCCGCACCCTGATAGACGCCGCGTACGCCCGCGTACTCGCCCTGGTCGGCGAGCACCTGGGGCGCGTCCACGAGATCGTGGCCGTGCTGATGATCCGCGAGACCCTCAGCGGCCAGGAATTCAGCGCCCTGCTCGGCGGTCAGGAACTCGATCCCCTGCCGCCCGTCGTGCCGCCCGGCCCGGCCAGCCTGCACGGCTGAACGTGCCCACACGGGGAGAACGCACAGGGCACGCGGCAGTCCGTATCTTTGCTCCTCTCATCCGACCGGGTTAAACGGTGGTTGCAGCCCATTCAATCAGAGTCCGTATCAGATTTCCTCTTCCTCGGGGTCGCGGCCCAGGCTGGGTTCCACCGGCGGTTTGCGGCGGTCCTGGGTGCTGATGTCCTTCGCGGGGGGTGGGGCGGGCAGGTCGTCGCGGGTCAGGCGGATCTCGATGGGGGTCGAGCCGAAGTTCACGCTGCGCTGCGGGAAGGGAATGTCGATGCCGGCCTCGTCCATGGCGATCTTGATCCGGCGGTTGAACTCCCGGCCCAGCGCCCACTGGCTCTTGGGCTGCACCTTGTACAGGGCGCGCAGCGTCACGCCGTCCGGGGCGAGCTGCACCACGCCCTGCACCTCGGGTTCCTCCAGGAAGAAATGCTGCCATTCGGGTGACTCGTGCAGTTCGGTGCTGACGGCCTGCAGGACTTTCAGCGCCTCGTCGACGTTGGCGTCGTACGTGACGTCCACGTCCGCGACCACCCGGGACCAGTCCTTGCTGCTCACGCTGACCGTCTGAATCTGGCCGTTCGGGATGATGTGCATGGTGCCGTCCAGGGCGCGCAGGGCGGTCACTCGTAGGTTCAGGCGTTCCACGCCGCCCGAGAGTTGCCCGGTGTTGATGGTGATCACGTCGCCCACCCCGTACTGGTCTTCAAGCAGGATGAAAAAGCCGTTGAAGACGTCCTTGATCAGGCTCTGCGCGCCAAAACCCACGGCGAGGCCCAGAACGGACACCCCGGCCAGGAGGCTCGTGGCATTCAGGCCGATGGCCTGCAGGGCGGCAATGGCGCTGATGATGACCACCACGACCCGCAGGGTGCTTTTCACGACGCCCTTGAGGGTCCGCACGCGCACGCTGCGGCGGTTGAATTCCTGTTCCGCGACGATGCGGGACGCCAGCGTGCCGATCAGGTTCCAGGCGATCAGGGCCATGGCGGCCACCACGATCAGTTGCCCGGTGCTATGCCGGAATCCCTGCGTGATGTCGCGGCCCAGCTCGAACAGCACGGGGACGCTGGGCAGGTACGTGACGAACGTGGCGACCGCCAGCCACGACACGCTGACGATCAGCAGCCACACCCACCTGAGAATGCCGGGAAGACCACGGTGAATGTGGGGGCTGAGGGTTCTGATCAGCAGCCGTCCGAAACGGTAGATGGCGTAGGCGAACATGGCGGTCAGGGCCAGCCCGACCCACACCTGTGGTTTGACGATCTGAACACTCAATTCGGCCAACATGCCCCCACCTTCTCATGAGAAGATGAGGGATGTGAAGGATGGCGGTCAGTTCAGACTTGACTGTTTCTGAAAGGCGGCCTCCAGGCGGGGCACCAGGTTGGCGTCGTGGGCGCGGGCGGCGCGCAGCAGGGCGTTCTTGACGGCTCGCGCGTCGGCGCTGCCATGCCCGATGAACGCCAGGCCCCTCACGCCGATCAGCAGGCTCGCGCCGTACGTGCTGGGGTCCATGCGGTCGGCCAGTCCGCGCAGCGAGCCGCGGACCAGCAGGCCGCCGAGCTTACTTTTCAGGGAGCCGCCCAGGGCTTCCTTGACCCAGCCGAACAGCACCTTGGCCTCACCCTCGGCGAGCTTCAGGACGACGTTCCCGGTGAACCCGTCGGTCAGGACAATGTCGGTGGTCCCCATGAACACGTCGCGGCCCTCGATGTTGCCGTGGAAGTTCACGCCCCGCCCGTGCAGGTCACGCAGCAGTCCATGTGCTTCGAGGACCAGGGCGTTCCCCTTGTGGTCCTCCTCGCCGATGGACAGCAGGCCCACGGTGGGGTTCTCACGGTCCTCGACGACCCGCAGGTACACGCTGGCCAGCCGCGCCCACTGCGCGAGGTAACTGGCCTTCACGTCGGCATTGGCGCCCGCGTCCAGCAGGGTCGTGAACCCGCCGCGCGCGGGCAGGTGCGCCAGGATGGCGGGGCGTTCCACACCCGAAATGCGGCCCAGGGTCAGCAGCGCCGAGGCCATGGTCGCGCCGCTGTGACCCATGCTGACGGCCGCCGACGCGCGGCCCTCCTTGACGAGGCGGGTGGCGACGTTGATGCTGGCCTGCGTGCGGCGGCGCACGTCGCTGGCGTGCTCGTCCATGCCGATCACGTCGGTCGTCTCGACGACCTCGATCGGCAGCGCGGCACTCCCGGCGTGCTTCCCGAGTTCCGCATGCAGTTTCACGCGGTCCCCGACCAGCAGCACGCTCACGCCCGCGCGGGCGGCCAGGACGGCACCCTCGACGTTCGGCGGGGCGCCGTGATCGCCGCCCATGGCGTCCAGCGCGACCGGCAGGGTCCGGGGCGCCGCTTCAGCGGTCATCGGATTCCTGCAAGGCTGCCGCGGTGTAGAACGGACGGTGCTCGCTGCCGCCGTTGCCGCGTGACTCGCTGGGCAGGCGGTAGCCGGGGCGCTCGACGTGCTCGCGAATGTCCTTGAAATCCACGTACTCGTCGGCGGCGTTGCGCAGTTCATAACTGGTCATCTCGGCGATGCAGGCCACGACCACGCGCTTGCCACGCGCGCGCAGCACCTCGACCGGACGCTCGAAGTCCCCGTCGCCCGTCAGCAGGACGGCCGTGTCGAAGCGGTCACTGGTAGACAGCAGGTCCGTGACGATCTCGATATCCAGGCTGGCGCGGCGGTGCGTCTCGCCGCCCTCGTCGGTCGCCTCGCGCAGCGGGCGGGTGCGGACCGTGTACCCCATGTACGTCAGGGCGTCCGTGAAGCGCTTCTGCTTGTCGTCAATGGGCGACGGCACGGCCGTGTAGTAAAAGGCGTTGTACAGCGCGCCGCCCGCCGAGAAGTGCTCCAGGATCTTGCGGTGATCGAAGTTCCAGCCGAGTCGTTTGGCCGCTGCGTACACGTTCGCGCCGTCAATAAAAAGTGCAATACGTTCCATCTGATGTCTCTCCTGTGCGCCCGGCCCCCTGCGGGTGAGCCGGGCCGGGGAACGCCGCCCCGGATGGGGGAACGTCCGCCCCGCAGAATACCCGACCCCCGGCGCGCCACTCACGGCCCGGCCGGGGGGTGCAGGCGGGGCCGCCGCGCCGGGTCATGCAGGGCCTCCCAGACTTCGGCCCGCAGCCGGGGCAGGTCCACGCCCCCGTAACCGGGCGGCAGGGTGTCCAGGTACCGCGCGGCCTTGTGGTAATTGCGGTGCGTGAGGCTCCCGTGATGCCAGCGCTTGTGCAGCGCCGCCGCCAGCAGGATCACGCCCTGCAGGAACGCCCGGTCCGGCCCCGCCGCCCGCAGCCACGGCGCCTCCCAGGCCTCGTGCGCCTCCCACCACTCGCCGCGCGCGAACAGGGCCGCGCCCCGCGCGAACGCCTGCGCGTCCCCCGCGGTCCAGTCCCCGCCGCGCAGGGCCTCCGGGAAGCTCGGGGGGCCCGGCAGGGAAGACAGATCGGTGTCAGGAGTCACACCCCCACGCTACCGCTCCACGCGGCGGCCCGGGCCACAGGACCTGCCGGGAGACTCTTGATCCACACGTCCGGCCGAACAGATTTGCAGAAGGATTCAGGCCGTGTACACCGGGAGAACCGAATCAATCAGCATCCATATGTGAGGCCCGTCACAGCGGCTAAACAAGCGGTGAGGGTCTCCCGCATCCGCCGCCCATCCCAGGTATGCCCCCCCGGCGTATAGTGACGGACATGAAGCCTGTGGAACTCACGGACAGCAACTTTAACGACGAAATCGCCAGCGGCCTGACCCTGGTGGACTTCTGGGCCCCCTGGTGCGGACCCTGCCGGATCATCGCGCCGGTCATCGAGGAACTCGCCGGGCAGTACGAGGGTCGCGTGAAGATCGCCAAGGTCAACGTCGATGAGAACCCCGTCACGCAGGGCCAGTACCGCGTGATGAGCATCCCCACCCTGATCCTGTTCAAGGACGGTCAGCCCCTGGAACTCGTCGTGGGTGCCCAGCCCAAGCGCGCTTTCGAGACCCTGCTGGACAAGCACAGCGCCCCGGCCGACAAGACCAACACAGCCCAGCCCAGCGCCTGAACGCCACCCACCCGCACTGAGTCCTCAGTGCAGCCTTGAATCACAAGGGCCGCCCCGCCGAACCCGGCAGGCGGCCCTGTCTGCTGTGTCCGTGCCGGCGGGCCAGAGCGTCAAAGGCGAACGATGTCCGGCGGCGTCCAGGCGTGCAGCGCCTCGCCCAGCAGCACCTCGCCGTCTGGCCAGTCGCCGTGCCCACTGGCGACGTTGATGTGCCCCGCCTCACCGGCCGAGATGAACGCCGCGCCCCACGCGTCCGCGAACGCCTCGGCCCGTTCGAAGCGGGCGAAGGGATCGTTCTCGCTGGCAACCACCAGCGCCGGGAACGGTAACTCCCGCATGGGCACCGGGGCCATCTGCGCCACTGCCGGGTACTGCGCAAACGCCTGATCCGCGTCGGTCGGGCCGACCAGCAGCGCGCCCTTCACCCGCTCGTGCCCTCCCGTCAGGGCCGCCCAGTGCACGATGGTCAGCACTCCGCACGAGTGCCCCACCAGCACCAGCTCGCCCGGCGTCGCCTCGATCACCTGCTGAAGTCGCTGCGACCACGCCGCCGGGGTCGGGCTGTCCGGGTCGTCCTGCGCCACGCGCGCCGCGCCGAACTTCTGCGTCCAGATGGACTGCCAGTGCTCCGGGCCACTGTCTCCCAGGCCCGGCACGATCACGATGGTGGGTAGCATAGGCTCAGGTTAACGTCTGGTTGAATGACGCGGACTGCGCTCCATTCCGCCACAGTCGGGAACGCAGCGCCTGCGGCTTCACACCGCGAAGTCTGTATGTCTTTCCTGCTCGCGTCCGCTCGGATTGAACGGTCTTTGCAGCCCATTCAACCCGGAGTCCGTATCACCCTTCCAGAAGTTCGACCTGTCGGCCGTCGGGGTCCTGCACGAAGGCCATGTCGCGCCCGCCGGGGCTGGCTTGCAGGTCGCGGGTGACGGGGACACCGCTGGCACGCAGGGCGGTCAGCAGGGCGCGCAGGCCGGTGACGTGCAGGGCGATGTGTTCGGCCCAGTGCGCGTGGGGTTGGGGGGCCAGGTCCGGAATCTGGAAGAACTGTAGGTGGCCCTTGCCGAGGCGCAGGACGGCGCGGCGGTAGCCTTCGGGGGTGGTGAGGTCCTTCTCGGTGGTGGCGCCCAGGGTTTCGTAGAAGGCGACTGTGGCGTTCAGGTCGCGGGTAAGGAACGAGACGTGTTTCAGCATGGGATCAGGGTAGCCGTTGCGGGGCGTGGCGCCTGCCAGTGTGGTCGGGAGCCGTGCCGGGGTCTGGCGCCCGCTGAGACTATTCGGCGCCGGGGCATTGCGTGCGGCTGCGCCCGGTGCCGCGCGTGGACTGGGCGGGCTGGGCGGGCTGGGAGTGCCGGGCGGCCTGCCTGACCGGTCGTTCGGGGTCATCCCTCCCCGGCCGGTGGTGACATAGTGCCGGTCATGGAATACCGCAAGTTGCAGGGCACCGACCTGACCGTCAGCGCGGTCGGGTTTGGCGTGTGGACGGTCGGCACGACCTGGTGGGGTGTCAAGGACGAGGAGATGGGCAAGGGCCTGCTGCGCCGGGCGTTTGATCTAGGCGTCACGTTCTTCGATAACGCGGACACGTACGCCTCGGGCCGCGCCGAGGAACTTCAGCGGGAGGCGCTGGGTGGCGTGCGTGATCAGATCGTGATCGGCACGAAATTCGGGTACGACATCTACAACCATCCGGACCGCCCGGGGCAGCAGGAGCGTCCGCAGGACTGGTCGCCTGCGTACCTGCGTAAGGCGCTCGAAGGCAGCCTGAGACGCCTGGGAACGGATTACATTGACTACTACCAGTTGCACAACCCGCGCATGGACGCCGTGCTGAACGACGACCTGTGGGCCGAACTGGACCGCGCCAAATCCGAGGGGCTGATCCGCGCGTACGGCACGGCGCTGGGGCCAGCGCTGAACGAACGGCAGATCGAGGAAGGAATTGCCAGCGTGCGGGACCGCCGCGCGCCCACGCAGATCATCTACAACCTGCTGGAGCAGATGCTGGGCGAGGCGATCCTCCCGGCAGGCGAGGCGGCGGGCGTGGGCGTCATGGCCCGCGTGCCGCACGCCTCCGGGCTGCTCGAAGGGTACATGACGCTGGAGACCGAGTTCGAGCCCGGTGACCACCGCAACTGGCGCATGACCACCAACGCCCGGCGCAAGGCCTGGATGGAGGACGGCCTGAAGAAGGTCGAGCAGCTTCAGGCGCAGTTCGTGGAGGGCCGTGGCCGCACGATCGGGCAACTGGCCATTCAGTTCGCGCTGCGTTCCCCGGCTATGGCGAGCGTGCTGCCGAACATCTACTCCGCGCAGAACCTCGAGGAGTACGCGGCGACCTTCAAGGCGGCGCCCCTGACCGACGCGGAATTCAGCGAGATTCAGGCGCTGTACCGGGAGAACTTCGGTCTGACACACGACCTGCGCGGCGAGGTTGTCGCGGGGGCCGCGCAGTGAGCGGCCGTCCAGAAGGCACCCGTCCCGACGGCACCCGCCCGGAAGGGGCGATGCCCGCCGAGACGGGAGCGCCCGCGCCCGCTGCGCGCCCGGGCCGCCCGAAGATGATGGTGGACCTGGATCCGAGCGGTCAGGTGACGGGCCGTGAGGCCGACCGCGCCGCCCGGCAGTTCCTGAACTACGCGTTCTTCAAGCTGGACCCCGCCTTCCGGCGCCTGCCGCAGGCGGAACGCGACGAACTGAAAGCCGAGTTCCTCGCCGCCGCGAACGGCTGGGTGGCCGACGCACCGGCCGAGAAGGGCCTGATCCTGCGCCCGTACTCGCTGGTCGGCGTGCGCGGCGACGTGGACTTCATGCTGTGGCGCATCGCGTTCGACGTGCGTGACTTCCAGGAAGCTCAGGCGCGACTGAACCGCACGCGCCTGATGGGGTACCTGACGCAGCCGCACAATTTCATCTCCATGAACAAACGCAGCCAGTATGTGAACCGCGTGGAGGGCAGCGGTCACGGCCTGGAAATCCTGCCCGGCCAGGGTCAGTACCTGTTCATCTACCCGTTCGTGAAAACGCGCGCGTGGTACGACCTGACGCCGCACTCCCGCCAGGGCATGATGGACGAGCACATCAACGCCAGCGTGCCGTTCAAGGGCGTGCGCATCAACACCAGTTACTCGTACGGAATCGACGATCAGGAGTTCGTGGTGAGCTTCGACAGCGACTACCCGCAGGAGTTCGTGGATCTGGTGCACCGCCTGCGCTACACCGAGGCGAGCATGTTCACGTTGCAAGACACGCCGATGTTCACCTGCGTGAAGAAGGACCTCGCGGGCGTGCTGGACGACCTGGGCTGACTGGACCCAGGAGGAGGAGGCGGTCCGCGTGGGCCGCCCCGCCTCCTCCGCTGTTTACAGGCGCTTGTAGTAGATCAGGGTGCCGTTCAGGCGGCCATCCGGCGTGAGGGCGAAGTCCGGGATCTCACCGACTAGGGTGTACCCGGCGCCCTCGTAGAGTTTCCTGGCGCCGCCGTCCACTGAGGTGTCGAGCGTCAGCAGGGTGCGCCCCCGGCGGGCCGCCTCGGCCTCGGCGGTCCTCAGGAGGCGGGTAGCGACGCCCTGGCCGCGCCACGCCGCGCGGGTCATCATCTTGGCGATCTCGGCGCGGTGCGGCTGGTTGAGCGGGAAGTCCAGCAGCAGCGTGACGGTGCCGATCAGTTCCGGGCCGTGCCACGCGCCGTACAGCACGCGCCCGCCTGCCTCGGCGGCGGTCAGGGACGCCTGCCAGAACGCGTGAGCGTCGGCAGGCGCCAGGGGGTGCATGAAGCTGACGGACCCTCCGGCGGCGACGGTCTCGATCAGGAGTTCACCCAGCTGAGGCAGGGCGGCGTGGGTCAGCGGCGTGATCTGGAGGTCGGTCATAGGGTCAGCTCCGGGCGAGGGCGACGAGATACGTGCAAGGGTGGGCGGTCCTGTTGGCGATGACCACGTCGGCGGGCAGGCCGAAGCCCAGGCTGTCCCCGGCGTGCCGGTGGTGGGTTTCACTGCCCTCGGTGACCATGAGCTGGCCTGAAGGCGAAGAGGGACTCGGACCGAGGGGGGGGGTTCCACCAACCGTGCAGCCCGAATGGGATGCGAGTAGGAGCAGGGCTACCTGCGGGACGTAGAATCGGTTACCCGGCGCCCTTCCGGGCTGTCGGCACGACAGACGGCAGTCCGTATTATACGAATTCCGCTAAATTCCACCACATTCGGAAAAGCGCCGCCTGCGGCTCCATACCGCGAAGGGGCGTATGCCGTTCCTACTCGCATCCGCTCAGATTGATTCGGAACCGCGCCGAATCAATCGGAATCCGCATTATAGGTCCACGCCGTCCAGGCTGGCGACACCGTTCTTCAGGGCGTACAGCGCCGCCTGGGTGCGGCTGTCCAGGCCGAGTTTGCCCAGCAGGCGCGAGACGTGGGTTTTCACGGTGGCCTCGCTGACGTTCTGGTCGGCGGCGATGGCCCGGTTACTGTAGCCGTGCGCGATCAGTTGCAGCACGATGGTCTCCTTGGGCGTGAGGCTCTCGCGCATCTCGCCGCCCCGGAAGTCCCGCACGAGGCGGCGGGCCGCTTCCGGGTGCAGGCGCACCTCGCCGCGCGCGGCGGCGTGAATGGCGTCGGCCAGGGTGTCCGATGAGGCGTCCTTGAGCATGTAACTGATCGCGCCGGCCTCGATGGCGCCGTTCACCTTGTGTTCTTCCAGGGTGCTGGTCAGGGCGATGACCTCGGTGTCCGGATGCGCGCGTTTCAGGGCGCGGGTGGCAGTGATGCCGTCCATGACGGGCATCATCAGGTCCATGATGACCACGTCCGGGTGCAGCGCGGCGACCTGTGCCAGGGCCTCCTCGCCGTTGGAGGCCTCGCCGATCACGTCGATCAGGGGATCGAGACCCAGGAACAGGCGCAGGCCCTGGCGGACGACGGCGTGGTCATCGACCAGCAGGACGCGTACAGAAGGTTCAGTGGGAGTGGGGTGGGTCATGGGGTGTCCTCCAGGGGAGTCAGGGTGAAGTTGGAGCGGGGGGCGTCCACGAACACGTCGAGGTCCGGGGCCAGAGGAGCGGGCGCGCCGCGCGGCCAGAAGAGGGTGTCGCGGTCCGTGAAGCGCACGCGGACCTTCAGGGCGGGCGGCACGCGCAGGGTCACGTCGCCGCTGTGCGTGCGGATGTCGAGGTTCCCGCGCGTGAGGGGTGTGGCGGTCACGGTCAGGTTGCCGCTGTCGGTGGTCAGGGTGGCGCGGCCCGTGACGGTGGGGAGCGTGAGGCGCACGTCGCCGCTCTCGGTGCCCACGCCCAGCGTCTGGGTGCGCATGGCGCTCAGGTCGAGCGTCTGGTCGCCACTGGCGGTGTTGACGCGCAGGGCGTCGGGCGCCGAGCCGGTCGCGGCGCGGACGGTGACCGTGCCGCTGCGGGTCACGACGCTGAGCGCCCCGGCAGCCCGGGCGGGCAGGTCGAGCGTCTGGTCGCCGCTGTCACTGCGCAGCCTCAGGGCGCCCAGCCGCAGCGGTCCCAGGTCGGCGGTGACGTTCCCGCTGGTGGTGTCGCCCGCCAGGGTCAGCGGCAGGTCCCGTGTGAGGCGCAGGTCGGCCGTGTGCTGCACCTGTTCCGGCCCGGCCACGATCACGCCCCCCCGGTCCAGCGACTGAACGCGCAGGGCCAGCGTGGCGTTCAGAGCGCGGCCCTGGCGGGTGATGTTGGCCTGCACGGGGTTGCGGGCGCGGTGGTGAACGCGGCCCTGCACGGCCAGGGGGCTGCCCGCCGGCAGGGCCATCAACGTGAGGTCCACCCGGTCGCCGCTGAAGCTCAGGGCGGCCGTGCGGGCCAGGTCCAGGGGCAGCGGGCCGTCCAGGGACACGCTGACAGGGGTGTCGAGCACGCTCATGCCGGGCGTGGGGCGCAACGTGACGTTCTGCCACGCCAGCAGCGCGCCCCCGCCCGCCAGCAACAGCCCGGCCGCCATGCGCGTCAGCACCGGCATCAGGGACCGCGAGGGCGGAACGGTGGTCACGCGCCCTCCTCGCCCACAGCAGAGGCGGCCGCCGGGATGGTCAGGGTGACGGCTGTGCCCTCCCCCGCCCCGGACTGCACGGTCAGGGTGCCGCCCGCCCCGGCGGCGCGCTCGCGCATGCTGCGCTGTCCCAGCGTGCCGCGCCCCTGCGCCTGCGGGTCGAAGCCGCGCCCGTTATCCCGGACGGTGAGGGTCACGCGCGGACCGTCCTGCACCAGCGACAGCCACACCTGCGTGGCGCGGGCGTGCTTGACCACGTTATGCAGCGCTTCCTGCGCCACGCGGTACGCGGCGGCCTGCACGTCCGGCGCGAGGTCGGGCTCGCGGCGCAGGTCGGCGTGCACCTGAAGGCCGTGCCGGGCTTCCAGGGCGTGCGCGTGCTGCGTAAGCGCCGCGATCAGGCCGCCTTCCTCCAGCGCGTCGGGACGCAGGCTGAACAGCAGGGCCTTCATCTCGGACACGCCGCCCTCCGCGAGCCGGATGGTGTAATCCAGGCTCTGCAACGTGCGGGCCGGGTCGCGTTCCAGCGTGGCGCGCGCCGTCTTGGCTCCCAGCGTGATTCCGTACAGCGCCTGCGCGACGCTGTCGTGCAGTTCGCGGGCCAGCCGGGCGCGTTCCTGCTCTCCGGCGCGCGCTCCGGCCCGCTCGATCAGTTGCGCGGCGTGCAGGGCGGTGCCTGCATGGTCCGCGATGCTCAGCAGGAACGCCAGTTCGTCCGCGCCGGGCCGCACGCCCGGACGGTACCGGGCGCGCAGCGTGACGCCCTCCGGCGTCCCCGCCGAGGCGGGCAGCGAGACCGGCAGCACGGCCAGCAGGCCGCCGTCGGGCCAGGGCAGCACGTTCGCCTCACCGGGCTGCGGCAGGGCCGTGTCCGCTACGTCCTCCGGCGGCCCCGCTTCTGCGTCCGCCCAGGCATCCGAAGAACTCGACGCCAGCAGCGTGCCGTCCCGGGCGTGCAGCGTGACCCGGGCGGCGGTGCTGGCCGCGCAGGCCTGGGTGGTCAGGTCTCCCAGCGTGGCGTTCAGATCGTCGCCCAGCGCGACCCGCCCGGCGGCGCGGCGCAGCGCGATCACCTCACGCCTGGCCGCCTCATCCCCGGCGTCCAGTGGCAGCAGGGCCGCGGCCAGTCTGGTCCACATGCGGCCCATCAGGTTCAGGACCCCCGCCGCGACGATCAGCGTGCCCAGACCGACCAGCATCAGGCCCGCCACGGCGACCGGACCGGGCTGCACGGTCCACTCGTTCCACACGACCGGCACGGCTGACCCCAGCGCCCACGCCGGAGCGGCCAGTCCCATCAGGGCCACGGTCATCAGCGTGCCCATCACCACCCAGCACAGCAGTCCCAGCGGCAACTGCACCACGTGAAACAGCAGCGTCCGGTACGTCACGGGCGACGACAGTTGCGCGCCCAGCCACGCCAGTACCCCAGCGTACGACGCGGGAAATCGGCGGGTGAACGAGACACCCAGCACGCCCGCCATCCACCTCTGCAGGTCCCCCAGCGCCCCCACCAGCCACACCGCTCCCACCAGCGCCGGAGCGCCGATCAGCACCGGTAGGGTGAGCAGCCCGCCCGCCACGACCACCGTGAGTAACGTCGCGACCAGCGCGCCGGCCGGCAGGGACAGCAGCACGTACGCCGCCGCGCGGTACGTGCCGGGATCGGTCAGGTCACGCAGGGGGCCGCCACGCACCCCGCGTGACCCGCCCGGTTCCCGCATCACCTCCACAACCTTCATCATGCCGCGCAGCGTAGCGCCGCGCATCCCACCCGCTCGTCCCACCAAAGGCGCAGACGCCCGGGCCGCCGGGGTCCCCACGGGTAACCCCAGAATACGGAAGGCGGGCCGGTCCCCGTAGAGACCGGCCCGCCCACCCTGCAGACTGCTCCGGCTCAGCCGGGAATGCGAATCTTCTGCCCGACCTGAATCAGGTCCGGGTTGCTGATGTTGTTGTAGTGCGCGATTTTCTTGTACTCGGCGGCGTCGCCGTAGTACTTCTGCGCAATGGCGCCCAGGGTGTCACCGGACTTCACGGTGTACACGGTGTCACCAGTGCTGGCGTCCTTCTCCTTGACGAGTTCTTTGGCGCCGGCAGCCACCCGCAGACCACTGGCGTCCACGGACGCGACACCCTGCACTTCACGGGCCAGCTTCTCGGCAAGGCGCTGCTCGTGGTCGTTGTCCACCACGCCACGCAGGATGACGCTCTTGCCACTCTGAAGAACGTCGATGGGATCGTCGGCCAGCTCCACGTTACCGCGCAGGGCTTTCAGGACGGCCTTGGCGACGCGGCTGTTGTCCTCAATCTCCTTGATCTCGGCTTCCATCTTCGTATCGGCCGGGCTCTGGATGGGGGTGGTCACGGTCGCGGCGGGCGCGTCCGGAGCCGCCTGGGCAGGCGCGGCCGCCTGCTGGGTAACGGTCACACCGCTGGTATCTACACTTTTCACGCCGCTTATACCCTCAACGACGGCACCGATCAATCCCATGACAGACTGACGTGGAACTTCACCGGTCACCGTGACGGTGCCCCGACTTTCGCTGATGTTGAGACCCAGGGGCGAGAGAACGGGATTTTCGTTGACGGCGTCTTTGACTCGGTCAGCGGTGCTCTTTCCAAATGGCCACATGAACCGAGCGTACACCGTCAGCAGCGCTTAGTGTGAAGTACCCCACGTTCCTTAAGGGCTGATCAGGAATTCCTGAGGGGGGCTTCAAAACCACCGTTTGATCACCGGTCCGCGCCTGAGCCTGTTTCCGGTCCACGGGTGTGCCGTTTCGGGTAATACCGACTGCCGCTCCATTGCGCCACAATCGGAAAAGCGCCGCCTGCGGCTCCATACCGCGAAGGGGCGTATGCGGTTCCTACTCGCGTCCGCTCGGATTGATTCAGAACTGCACCGACTCAATCGGAATCCATATAAAGTACCTTGAAGCTCACATGGCGCCATGCCGGGAAAGCGCCGGAACCTCTCCATTCCCGCTCTAACGGACTTTCTTCTGCTCCGCGCGGTTTATCTACAAGATAAACGCAGCGTACTTAGATGGGGTAGTACGCGCGGGGCTGGCCGCGCACGAAGTCGCGGGTGGGTACCCAGATCAGCGGATTGCGTTCCTCGACTTCGGGCGGCGGGCCGTAGCGGACCAGGGACTCCACCTGTTCGAACGGCACCCACTTGACGCCCAGAACCTCGGGGTCGGTGGGGTCCAGTTCGCCGTGGAAGGTCGCGGTGAAGCGTCCGAAGATGGCGTAGCACTCGTTGCGGGTGCCGGGCAGCAGTTCGCCCTCCAGCAGACTGACGAACATCAGGTCCGTGACGATCAGACCCGTCTCGTACAGCACCTGCCGCACGGCGGCGTCCCCGAGGGTCTCGCCGGGGTTGGCCTTTCCGCCGGGCAGGCCGTAGAAGATGCTGCCGTCATCCATGCGCTCCTCGACCAGCAGCAAATGCCCGTCTTGGATCAGGTACACGTGCGCGGCGCGCTTGATGGGCAGGGTGCGCGACAGGTTCCTCATGCAAGGCGCAGTCTAGCGCGTGTGCGCCTCACGCGCCGGGCGTGCCGGACAGCGAGGCCAGCACGTCGTCCGGCAACCGCGCGGGACGGTAGGCGTGATCGGTGGCGATATGACGTGTCTCGCCCGTGGCGAGCAGGTCGGGACCCCGCCGGACCTCGTACGTGAAGCTCAGGGTCCGGGAGCGTACGGACGAGACGCGCGTCAGGACGTGCAGGGTGTCGTCGTAGCGGGCGGCGCGGCGGTACTCGACGTTCAGGCCCGAGAGCATCAGGTAGTAGCCGCGCGCCTCGACCTCACGGTACGGCAGGCCCAGGGCGTTCATGAGGTCCGTGCGGGCCACCTCGAACCAAACCGGGTACGTGGCGTGGTGCGCGACGCCCATGGCGTCCGTCTCGGCGTACCGCACGCGGATCACGGTCGGCGCGCTCAGCGCAGGGGGCGGGCTCATCGGAGCGGCGGTCACAGGATGGTGTCCGACACGGCGTGGAATTCCAGGGTGGGTGTGCGCCGCAGTTTCACCTGGTCCGCCACCTGCCGCTGAAGGTACCCGCGTGCGCCGCGCAGCGCGTCGAGCAGGTCTTCCATGTCGCCGGTCATGGCGCTCACGTACACCCGCGCGATGCCGTAATCGCTCGTCACCGTGATCCGCTCGACGGTTACGATCATGGGCACGCGCGGGTCCCGCAGGCCCGAGATGGCCTCGCTGAGCACGCGCGTCAGTTGCGACTGAAGCTGCTCGGGTTTCATGCGCGCACCGGGGTGGCAGTCAGGCAAAGTGCGGTCAACATCCGCGCATGGTAAAGCATGCCCCGGTGTGCCCGCCGGAGCGCCGTCACGGAAGGCGGCCCGCCAGCGGCCAGGGGCGGCGCTTACAGGCGGCAATCATCAGCAGCAGTCATGGGTGTGGCACGTTCTGGGCAGCCGTCTCCCCTGCCCGGGTTCCCATCAAGGCTGGATGACGCGGCCAGGTCAACACCTGCCCGAACATCTGGGTCAGCGGGCGTAGCGGCGGCCGGTGTAGTCCGTGAACACGCCGATACCGTAACTGACTTTGCGGATGCTGTCGATCACGGCCCGTCCGTTCCAGGCGATGCCGGTCGAGCTCCCTCCGTCGAGCAGGAGGGCGTCTTGCACACCCAGCCGGGCCATGACGCGGCCCATCTCGGTGGTCGTGAGTTTCACCTGGGTGCTGACCAGCACCAGGTTGCGGTTGCCGATCAGGCCGACGGCGCTGCGGGCCGCGCGGCCGAACAGGGCCGGGTCGCGGAAGGTGGCGTTGTAGCGGGTCAGGAGGTGACCACGGTTGAGAATGCGGGGACCAGTGGCGACCACGGTTTCCATGCCAAGCCAGGTGGTTTCGAGCGGGCGTCCCATCACCGGGGTGGTGCTGGCGCGGATGGTGGCGCGGTTGTCGGGCGTGATGGCCAGCGCCATGGGAATGCGGCCCCAGGTAAGCATGCGGCCCTGCATGACGATGTCCCCGGCGGGCGCAAATGTCAGCGGGTGAAAGTAACTGCCGTTGATGACGACCCGCGCGCCGCTGCTCCGGGCCAGCTGGCTGACGCGCGCGCCGCTGCTGAAGGCCATGTTGGGACGGGCGAGCACCGGAGCGACCAGGGTGTTCCGGTGCCGCAGGTCCACGTTCGCGATCTGCACGGGGATGTTCAGGGGCGTCAGGCGTTTGAAGGTCACGGCGCTGTTCACAGGGCGGGGCGGGATCGGAACCGGCACGCGCGCCGGGACGAGCAGTTTCCGGCCGGGAACGATCAGCCGGGCGGTGTTCAGGCCGTTCAGGCGACGCAGGTGATCCACGCTCAGGCGGTAGCGGGCAGCCAGCCGGGTGGGGGTGTCGCCGACCTCCATACGCACGTAGCGGTACACGGTGCGGACCTCGGAGGTCGCGGGTCTGGCGGGCGCGGCGGTCTTCGTGGGAAGTTTCAGGACCTGACCGGGCCGGATGACGGAGCTGCGCAGGCTGTTCCCGGCCTTCAGGGCGGTGACGCTCACGCCGTAGCGGCGCGCGATCAGGCTCAGGGTATCGCCGCTCTTCACGGTGTGCCGCTGGACAGGCGCAGCGCTTCCGGCAGCGCTGCCGGAAGCGCTTCCAGTGACGCGAAGCACCTGACCGGACCGGATGAGATCCCCCTTCAGGCCGTTCAGGGCCCGCAGCTGCTTGACGCTGACGCCGCTCCGCTGCGAAATGAGAGAAAGGGTGTCGCCGGATTTCACGGTAACGGTGGCGGGAGCAGCGCCAGCCACGCCGGTCACGGTGAAGACAGTGACAGTCAGACCAGTGACCGTTACACCAGTCACGGTCAGGCCAGGCACGCTGCCGAGGGTCAGGAAAGTCAGGAGAAGTCGGCGCATGGGATCACACCTGAACACATAAAGGGCCGCCGCGTGTGAACGCTCGCTGACGGGAGGTTCATGCGGGCCTCCCGGGTCATGGGCACCACGGCGCGGATGGAGGTGCGGATGGGGGGCACGGCACGGAGCGCCGGGAGTGATCTGGCGCAGGTCCGTCATGCCCTCACCCTGGCACGGGGGCCCCGTACCAGAGCCCGTGTCACGCCTCTGAACGCATCAGACAGGTCGGGCACGTCAGCTACCGGGCGTGCTACCGGGGAAGACCGCGACCCGCCCGACCATGTACGCGCAGCCATACAGGAACAGGGTAGCAACCGGCAGCAGGCGCAGGCCCACGCGATGCTCGATCAGGCGGCCCCGGACGAGTACTTCGATCGCGTACAGACTGATGACGCACAGGCCCGCGTACATCCAGTGCTCCCAGTCACGGCTGGGATCAACCGGGAAGCCGTACTTGCTGGCTCCCGCTCCCGCGTCGGTGGCGCTCGGGACCTTCGCGCCGCCCAGCGCCAGAATCACGCCCGTCACGGCCGGCAGGAGCGTCATCACCCACGTGGCCCGTAGCCAGACCATGAATCCCCCACCGATCCGCAGTTTCACGGCGGGCGCGATACTCCACACGAACAGCACCAGGGTCACCAGTGCGTACGGCGTGGGAAACAGCTGGGCAAGGCCGCTATTGAACTGATACCCGTGAACCAGGCGAAGGAACTCCATTCCCGCAGCGTAGCGCGCCCTTCAGGGGGGATGGGTGTTGGCGAGTCATGTTCACGCCGCGCGGCCGTCCCCGCAAACCCAACGCATCCTTCTGGGGTGTCATACGGACTGCGGCTCCATACCGCGAAACCCGTGTTTGTTCCTACTCGCGTCCGCTCGGATGGATTCAGAACTGCACCGAATCAATCGGAATCCTTATCAGTTCAGGAAGTCCACGACGGCGTGTGGGGGCAGGGGCATGCCGGGTGTGAGGACGGTGTTCTCACCGGCGACGCGCAGTTGCAGGGTGTCCGGGGCGTGCAGCAGCAGCAGGTCGCGGCCGCTGAGGCTCACACTCAGGCCTTCGAGGGCCGGGGCGCGCAGGGTCACGCCGAGGTCCGTGGTGGGCGCGTGGACGCGCATGGCATGCTCGCCGTACGGGCCGCGCACGTGCAGGACGGGGCCGCGACTGTGCAGGGCCAGCGGGAGGCCCAGTCCGGCGAGGCTGCCGAGGGTGGGGTGGGGAGCGCGGGATCGCCGGGCGACCGCCACGCCCAGCAGCGTGCCGGGGCGCACGACGTCGCCGGGTTGCAGGAGGCGCGCGCCCTGGCTGACTTCCAGGTCGGTGGGGATGCGCAGGATACGCAGGCCGTCGCGGTGCTGTTCAGCGCGCAGGCCGCTCAGGTGCGGCACGCGGGCCATCTGCCCCAGGTCGAAGGGGTCGCCCAGGGGTGTGGGCACGCCGCTGACCTGACCGTCCGCGCCGACCAGGGCCAGGGTGCGGTCGTCGCGGTACTCCAGGCCCTCGACGGGCGTGGGGTCAGCCGGTCGGGGCGTGCGCACGCCCGGGGAGGCGGCCCGCTGGCGGCGGCGCCAGCGCAGGATCAGCGCGGCGGCCAGGATCAGGCCGGTCAGCCACAGCAGCGTGAACCTTGACGGGCGGGCAGGAGCGGACGGTCCAGTAGCGGTCGGGCCGGAGTCGGGTGTGGCGGGTGTCGCCGGGGGGGGCAGGCGGCCACCGGGCGCGCCGGTCACGGCAGCCAGCGGTTGCGGCGGCAGGCCCGGAATGGACAGGACCGGGGTGACGCTCTGACCGGCGTTCAGGCCGTTGCCGGTCAGCTGAACGGCCAGTTCGCGGCCTCCGGGCTGGGCGTGTAGCCGGGCGTTCAGGCCGGGCACGCCGCTCAGGGTCGCCTGTTCCAGTGGCAGGCCGGGGGGCGTGCGGTAGCGCAGGATCACGTCCTCACCGGCCCTTACGGTGCGGTCCGCGCCGGGGTTCAGCCACAGCAGGGGGGCCTGGGTGTTCACGCGCAGCAGCACCCGCCGGGGCCGGGGGGCCACGTGATTGGCGCCGGTCACGGGCGGGGCGCACAGGAGGGCCGCGCCGCTCTGGCCCGGCAGGTCCAGCAGCCTGAGCTGTCCGCCCGTGACCGGCGGATCGTCCAGGCGCAGGCGGGGAGCGCTGGCGTCCGGGGTGAGGGTCAGGGGCGCCGTGTCCGGGAAGGGACTGGGCGCGGCGGCTGGGTCGGTAATCGTGAGCAGGCCGCCTTCCAGGCCCGGGGCGTCCAGGGTGGGGGGCGTGCCGGCCGGGAGGGTCAGGCCGCTGGCGTAATCGCTGGCCTGTAGGGCGGCGCGGGCGTCGGCGGGAATGTCGGTGCCCAGCGCCACGTAGTGCAGCCGGTCCAGCGGGCCACGCGTCCGGAAGGCGTCCAGTGCGGCGCGGGCGGTCACGGCGGGCCGGGTCCTGTCGTTGTCGATGCCGTCGGTCAGGACGAACACGGTGGTCAGGGTGGACCCGGCCGGGGCGGACTGCGCTACTGGGGATTGGGCTGCTGCGGACTGAGCCGCTGCCGACTGAGCCGCTGCCGACTGGGCCGGGTTGGCGGTCGTCTGTGCGGGGCTGGTGTTCGGGGGGCTGTTCAGGGGACTCAGCGCGTCCCGGAGGCTGCGGTACAGGTAGGTGTTGCTGCCGTCGGCTTTCAGGGCGCCCAGCGCGGCTGTCCACGCGGGGTTACGGGCAGGCTGCTCGAAGTGCGCGCGGCTGCGCAGGCCAGCGTCGAAGGTGAGCAGATCGGCCTCGTCCGGCTGGTGGGCCTGCACGTAGGCGGCGATGCTGTCGCGGACCTGCCCGAAGATGTCGGCGCGGCCGTCCCCGATGCCGCGCATGCTGCCGCTGGTGTCCAGAATGAACACGGTGCGGGTACGGGTGGGCAGGGTCCCGCCGGGCAGGGCGCAGGTCGCGGCGCTGCTGGAGGTGCTGGTGGGGGTGGTGGTTGTGGCGCCGGGCGCGGCCGGACTGGGGGCCGCGCCCGGCGCGGCTGCGGCGGGGCTTAGCAGCAGCAGGCTGGTCAACAGGTGGGCGGGGCGCATCGGCCTTCTATTTTGAGGCCTGCGGCGTGGACTGTGTGCGTGTGGTCTGTGTGCGGCGGTGTGGGCGTGTGGCCGCGTGGGGTGCGGGGGCGGCCCAGACGCTGTTTCTGACGGGCGGGGCGGGGGCACGAGTTCCCAGGAATATTACGCTATATACGTAATATATTTGACCATTTTCAACCCTGGTAGTATACTGGGCACACACGGCAGGCGCACGCAGCGCCCCACCACCCCCCCACCCCCACCGCTGCCCCTTTCCGGGGGCCGCGCAGTTCAGGAGCCTCATGACCCACACCGACGAGAAGAACGACGCCGTTCAGGAGCTCACCAACACCGCCGGCCCCAGCGCCGACTACACCGCCGCCGACATCAGCGTCCTCGAAGGCATGGACGCCGTGCGCAAACGCCCCGGCATGTACGTGCAGGGCGGCACCGGCATCGACGGCTACCACCAGCTGCTCACCGAGATCATCGACAACGGCATCGACGAGGGCCTTGCTAACTTCGCCACCGAAATCCACGTCATCCTGCACGCCGACGGCGCCGCCACCGTCACCGACGACGGCCGCGGCATCCCCATCGACATCATGCAGAGCAAGGGTCGCCCCGCCATCGAGGTCATCTTCAGCGAACTGCACGCCGGCGGCAAATTCGGCCAGGGCGCGTACAAGGTCTCCGGCGGCCTGCACGGCGTCGGCAGCACCGTCGTCAACGCCCTGAGCAGCTACCTCGACGTGACCGTCAACAAGCACGGCCACCTGCACAACATCCGCTTCGAAAAAGGCACGCTCGTCAAACCCCTGCGCGACGAAGGCCCCACCCCCCAGGACATCACCTGGGCCACCCGCGTCAGCTTCCAGCCGGACCCCACGGTCTTCAAGGAATTCGACAACCAGTTCAACTACGACCGCATCCGCAATCGCCTGCGCGAACTCGGGTACCTCACCGGCCTGAAAATCGTGATCCGCGACGAACGCACCGAACTGCACGCCGGCGAGATCAAGGAAGAAACCTTCCACGAAAAGGGCGGCATTGCCAACTTCGCCCGCGCGCTCGTCACTGACGACACCAAACTCCTGTACGACCAGCCCATCGTCATGACCGGCCACCACAGCGGCGTGAACGTCAAAGTCGCGTTCATCCACGCCAACACCTACGCCAGCGACAACATCCTCACGTACGCGAACATGATCCGCACCCGCGACGGCGGCACCCCCCTGACCGGTTTCAAGACCGCGTACACCCGCATCCTCAACAAGTACGCCAAAGACAAGAACCTGATCAAGAACGGCAACCCCACCCCCAGCGGCGACGACCTGCTCGAAGGCATCTACTGCGTCGTCAGCGTTGAGGTCGAGGACCCGCAATTCGAATCACAGGCCAAAGTCAAACTGCTGAACAGTGAAGCGCAGACCGCCGTGAACGCCGTCGTCGGCGAGAAATTCGCCGAGTTCCTCGAAGAGAACCCCAAGGTCGGCAAGACCATCGTCGAGAAAGCTGCCGAAGCTGCCCGCGCCCGCGAAGCCGCCCGCAAGGCCCGCGACATCGTGCGCCGCAGCAACCCGCTGGAAAACGACGACCTGCCCGGTAAACTCGCCGACTGCAGCAGCCAGGACCCCGCCGAGAGCGAACTGTTCATCGTCGAAGGCATCAGCGCCGGTGGCAGCGCCAAGGGTGGCCGCGAACGCCGCTTCCAGGCCATCTTGCCCCTGCGCGGCAAGATCCTGAACGTCGAGAAGAGCGAACTGAACAAGATCCTCAAGAACGCCGAGATCCGCGCCCTGATCGGCACCATCGGCGCTGGCGTCGAAGGGACCGGCGACCGCATGCATTTTGACCTGTCAAACCTCCGCTACCACAAGATCATCATCATGACCGACGCCGACATGGACGGCGGGCACATCGCCACGCTGCTCCTGACCTTCTTCTACCGCTACATGCGCCCCATCGTTGAGGCCGGATACCTGTACATTGCCCAGCCGCCCCTGTACCGCGTCATGGTCGGCCGCGAGAAGAAAGGCACGTACCTCTACGACAACGACTCCCTGAAAGTCATCGTTGCCCAGGCCAACCGCGAAGGCAAGAAATACGACATCCAACGCTTCAAGGGCCTTGGCGAGATGAACGCCGACCAGCTCTGGGACACCACCATGAACCCCGAAACCCGCGTCCTCAAACGTGTCGGCATCGAGGACCTGATCGTGGCCAACGAAGTCTTCGAGAACCTCATGGGCACCGAAGTCGCACCCCGCAAAACCTTCATCCAGGAAAACGCCAGATTCGCAGAAATCAGCGTGTAATACGGATTCCATTTGTTTCGCCGACAATCCGGAACTTCACCGGATTGTCGGCTTCACGTCCGGAACCCGCTTGAGTCCTACTCTTACACGCTCGAAGAGAACGGTTGTTGCCTGGCATTCCACTGGAGTCGGTTTGACCTGGCCTTTGGGGTGAATGTTTTATGGTGGGGCATGCCGTCATTTCCTCTGGATATCTCCCGTCCGCTCACGCCCGGTCATCCCACCTGGCCCGGCGATCCGGATTTCCGCGTGGAACCGCAGGCGCGCATCGCGCGGGGCGACAGCGTGAATACCGGCGAGATCCGCACGAGCACGCACACCGGCACGCATGTGGACGCTCCCTGGCATTACGACGATGCGGGCCGCCGGCTGCACGAGGTGCCGCTGGGCACGTACATCGGCCGCTGCCGTGTGGTCAGCGTGCAGGGACATGGTGAACCGTTGATGCTGGAGGTCGGCGCCCTGGCGGACCTGCCGGACGCACTGCCGCCCCGGGTGCTGCTGAACACCGGGCAGCCCGCCCACTGGGAGGAGTTCCCGACGCGGTTCGCGGCGCTCTCCCCTGCCTTCGTACGGGAACTCGCGCGGCGCGGCGTGCAACTGATCGGCACGGACTGTCCCAGCGTGGACCCGCTGACCAGCAAGACCCTGGACGCTCATCACGCCTGCCAGGAGACGGGGCTGCTGATCCTGGAGGGTCTGAACCTGAGCGGCGTCCCGGACGGCGAGTACGACCTGATGTGCCTGCCGCTGCCGCTGGTCGGGGTGGACGGAGCGCCGGCGCGGGCCGTACTGCTGCCCGCCGGAACGCTGGACGGCCTGAACGGGTAAGTGCCGTGTGGGTATCCGCTTCCCGGGTCAGCGCCCAGGGGCGGCGCCGCTGAAGCCGAAGCGGACGCTCACAGTTTCCGGCGCGCGCTTGGGTCGGCCCGATGCGGGGTCCACCCACACCCACTCGGTCTGACACTCCGCGAGCCGCACGCCGCCCACCGGGTCGCCGGGGTTCACGCGGTCCAGGGCGTAGGCGCGCACGCTGCGCACCCCGGCGTGCAGGGTCAGCGCCGTGCGGACCCTGACCGAGTCGCCCAGCACAGCCGGGCGGTGGTACGTGATGACGTGCTGGCGCGCGACCGGCACGGCTCCCAGGGCTCTCAGGGCGTCGGTGCCCATACCCAGGCGCAGGGCGTGCTCGCGGGCCACCCGCTCGCACCACGCGAGGTACACGGTGTTGTTCACGTGTCTCAGCTCGTCGAGGTCCTGTTCGTCCACGTGCAGGGTCCGTTCGTGACGCCGCGCGTCAGGCAGCGTGTCCCACAGGATGTCGGCGTCCGGAATCCGGAGTTTCAATCCTGGTCCGCCTGCGTGCCGGGGGCTGGCAGCAGGGAGTCCACGGCCCGCGCGCCGTCGATGTCGGCCTGCGTGACGCCGCCCGCCTCGTGCGTGAAGAAGTTGACGCGCACCTTGCGGAAGTAGATGTGCAGGTCCGGATGGTGGCCACGTTCCTCGGCCTGCGCGGCGACCCGTACAGCGAAGTCCACGCCCTGCTGGTACGTGCCGAACTCGAATTCGCGGAACAGTTTGCCGTCGTCGCCGTACCAGCCGTCGGGCTTGAGGTCCTGCACGTCCCCGTCCGTCAGTTTGCGCGCGGGGTCGTAGTTCATGCGGGGATCGTAGGCCATGTCCGGCATGGTAGGCCGCGCCGCGCCGCGCGGCAGGCGAACCGGGACACGGTTCAGCGGGCCGCCCGCCGTCAACCACTTCAGCCCCGACAGCGCACAGTGAGGTTTATCACAATGGCATGAACGCCTCTTCATGTACAGTCAGGTTTACATCAGATTCACCGGAAGTCAGGAGCCCCCATGACTGCATTGCTGCGCCGTCTCTTCCTCCGCCGTCCCGTTCCGTCCACTGCTCCGGCCGTGACGGCCCGTCCCATCACGGAACTCGATCTGCTGCGCGCGTTCGGCTGCGACGAGTAAACGCAGGCCCGCGGCGCCCAGCTCCATTCTCCTTACGCCTGGCCCTGCCGGGCGTTTCTTCTATGCCGATCTGCCGCCGGGGCTCTCTCCCGTTTGTGCCGCCGCCGCTGTCGGGTGCGGCGCGTGCCCGCTATGCTGCGCGGGATGCGGGCTCAGAACGTCCTGAAGGGAACCGGGTCGGGAGCACTCCCGCCCATGCTGGAACAGTACGTGCAGATGCGCGACGAGGTGGCCGCGCAACTGCCGCACGCCCTGCTGCTGTTTCAGGTCGGTGATTTCTACGAGACCTTCGGTGAGGACGCCGAGCGCGCCGCGCGGCTGCTGGGGCTGGCCCTGACGCACAAGAGCAGCCGGGATTTCAGTACGCCCATGGCGGGCATTCCGCTGCGCGCCCTGGACGGGCACGTGGAGCGGCTGCTGGCGGCCGGGGTGTGCGTGGCGGTCGCCGACCAGGTCGAGGAACCCGGCAGTGGGCTGGTGGACCGCAAGGTCACGCAACTGCTCACGCCGGGCACCGTGACCGAGGAGCGGCACCTGGGCGCGGACGAGAATTACCTGGCGGCGGTCGCTACCGGGGACGGGTACGCGCTGGCGCTGCTGGACGTGTCGACCGGCGAGTTCCGCTGCGCGGCGTTCCACACGCGCCTGGCGCTGTACGACGAGCTGTCGCGCTGGAGGGCGCGGGAGGTGCTGCTGGCCCCGGAACTGTCCGGGAACGCGGCGCTGCTCGCGGATTTCCAGGCGCGTTTTCCCGTGATGCTCTCGCCCGCCACCTTCGACGAGGACGCCGCGCAGGCCGAACTGCTGACCGTGCTGGGCGAGGTGTCGCCGGAACTGGTGTCGGCGGCGCTGCGCCGGGCCTGCGGGGCGGTGCTGGGTTACGCGCGGGTCACGCAGCAGGGGCGGTTGGACATGGTGCGGCGCGTGGTGCGTTTCGAGCCGGGCGCGCACATGCGCCTGCCGGACGCGGCCGTGCGGGCGCTGGAACTGTTCGCGGCGCAGTCCCCGCAGGGCCGCACCCTGACCGACACGCTGGGGCACACGCGCACGGCGGGCGGGCGGCGGCGACTGCGGGCGTGGCTGCGCGCGCCACTGCTGGACGAACTGAGCATCCGCGCGCGACTGGACAGCGTGGAAGCCCTGACCCGCGCGCCGGACCTGCGCGGCGCCGCCCGGTCCCTGCTGTACCGCGCGCACGACCTGGAAAGGCTGGCGGCGCGCGTGGCGACCCGCCGGGCCACGCCGCGCGAGGTGGCGTCCCTGGCGCGCACGCTGGACCTGCTGCCCGAAGCGGCGGCCCTGCTGGACACCCAGGGCGGCCTGCTGGCCAGCGTCCGCGCGCGCCTGACGGGCCTGCCGGACGTCGTGACCCGTATCCGCGCCGCACTCGTCGACGAGCCACCCATCCGCGCGGGCGACGGCGGCCTGATCCGCGACGGTTTCCACGCCGAACTGGATGAGCTGCGCGGCGCGGCCATCGGGCACCGCGCGTGGCTGGCGGAACTGGAAGTCAGCGAACGCGCCCGCACCGGCATTCCCAGCCTGAAGGTCGGGTTCAACGGCGTGTTCGGTTACTACCTGGAAGTGACGGGCGCGCACCTGGGCAAGGTCCCGGCCGACTACCGGCAGGTGGCCACGCTCAAAGACCGCGCGCGCTTCACCCGCCCGGACCTGCGGGAACGGGAACGCGAGATCGCCCGCCTGGACGCCGCCAGCGAACGCCTGGAACTGGAGGTGTTCACGGAACTGCGCGACTCGCTGGCCGCGCACGCCGAGGCGCTGTCCGAGGCCGCCGGGGCCTTGAGTGAACTGGACGTGCTGGCCGCCCTGGCCGAGATGGCCGCGCTGGGCGGCTGGGTCCGGCCCAGCACCACGACCGGCCACACGCACCTGACCCAGGCGCGGCATCCGGTCGTGGAGGGCAGCCTGGGCGGGCGCTTCGTGCCGAACGACGCGCGCCTCGGCGAGGACCGCCGCACCCTGCTGCTGACCGGCCCGAACATGGCCGGGAAAAGCACGTACCTGCGCACCGTCGCCCTGTGCGCCCTGCTGCACCAGATCGGATCGTTCGTGCCCGCCGACCGGGCCGAACTGCCCGTCTACGACGCCATTCACACCCGCATCGGCGCCAGTGACGACCTGGCCGGGGGCCGCTCGACGTTCATGGTCGAGATGAGCGAACTGGCCGCCATCCTGCACGCCGTGACCGCCCGCAGCCTCGTCATTCTCGACGAGATCGGGCGCGGGACCAGCACCCTCGACGGTCTCGCCATCGCGCAGGCGGCGCTGGAACACCTGCACGCGGCGGGCGCGCACACCCTGTTCGCCACCCACTACTTCGAACTCACCCGCCTGGAAGCCGACCTGCCGGGCCTGATCAACCTGCACGTCGCCGCAGAAGAAGTGCACCTGGAGAACGGCGCGGCCGGAAGCGGCGGCCTGACCTTCTACCATCAGGTCGTGCCCGGCGCGGCCCGCCAGAGCTACGGCGTGGAAGTCGCGCGTCTGGCCGGACTGCCGGGGGCGGTCACCACCCGCGCCGCGCGGCTGCTGAGTGCCCTGAGCGTGCAGGGCGACGACACCCGCCTGAGCCGCGAACTCGCCACGCTGGACCTCGGGCGCCTGACCCCCATGCAGGCCCTGGAAACCCTGCACCGCTGGCAACGCGAACTCGGCGGCCAGCCCGTGGCAATCGAGAGTTGAGGCAGCAACGCCGCGCACCGGACCCGCTACCCTGACCGCGTGACCCTGCCCGACATTCACGTTCTGCCTCCTCACGTTGCGCGTCTGATCGCGGCGGGTGAGGTGGTGTCGCGGCCGCTGGACGTGGTGCGGGAACTGGTGGAGAACGCCCTAGACGCCGGAGCGACCCGCCTTGAGGTGGATGTGGAGGGCGGGGGCCTGCGGCTGGTGCGGGTGCGGGATAACGGGTCGGGCATTCCGGCGGGCTCGGCGGGACTGGCGGCGCGGCGGCACGCGACGAGTAAGCTCGCGCCGGACGCGGCGTCGGTGGACGCCGTGACGACGCTGGGCTTCCGGGGAGAGGCGCTCTGGGCGGCGGCGCAGGCGGGCGAGGTGCATCTGGTGACGCGCCCGGCCGCGCAGGTGGGGGCCTGCGAGGTCCGGGCCTGCGGGGATGAGGTGCTGGTGTCGCGCACGTCGGCTCCGGCGGGGACGACCGTGACGGTGCGTGGGCTGTTCGCGGGACTGCCGGCGCGGCTGCGCACACAGGCTCCGGCGGCGGCGGAGGTGCGGGAGGTGACAGCGCTGCTGGGCCGGTACGTGCTGCATCATCCGGGGCTGCACTGGCGGCTCGGCGTGGACGGTGAGGTGCGGCTCTCGCACGCGCCCAGCGATCACCGGGGCGCGGTGGCGAGCGTATACGGGCCGCTCAGCGCCAACCGCGTGCTGACTGTTGTGGGCGGCGGTGTGCGGGGCGTGGTGTCCCGCCCGGAGTTGACGCGCGCGCGGCGCGACCGGATGCATTTCAGCGTGAACGGGCGGCCCGTGCTGGCCCCGCCGGAACTGGAGCGGGCCGTGATCGACGGCTTCGCGGAGCTGCTCCCAGCGGGCGCGGCGCCGCTGTGCGTGCTGGACCTGACGGTCGCGCCGGAGGATCACAATCCGAACGTGCATCCGGCCAAGCAGGTCGTGGCCCTAGCGGACCTGCCGGGCGTGGCGGCGCGGGTGCGTTCGGCGGTGGCGGCGGCGCTGGCCGCGCATCCGCTGGCGCGGGCGGCCCCGGCGCTGATCCCGCCAGCGGACGCCGGGACGGCTTGGAGTGGCACCGCCACGAACGCATCCTTCCCGGCCCTGACGCTGCTGAGCGTGTACCAGGAACTCTACCTGCTGGCACAGGGCGAAGGCGAGCTATGGATCGTGGACGCGCACGCCGCGCACGAGCGCGCGCTGTTCGAGCACCTGACCCGCACCCTGGAGGCCGAGCCGCCCGCCGAACTGCCCGAGCCGGAACTGCTGCACCTGACGCCCGAGCAGACGGCGCGCCTGCACGAGCGCGGCCCGCAGCTTCAGGCGTGGGGCCTGACCCTGGAGGATTTCGGGGCGGGACTGGCGCGGCTGCGGACCGTGCCCGCCACGCTGGCGGCGCTGAGCGTGCCGCGCCTGCACGAGCAGATCGTGGAAGCGGCGCTGGGCGACCACCCGGACCCGCGCCGGGACGTGCTGGCGCGCCTGGCCTGCGCGCCCGCCCTGAAGGCCGGCATGCTGGACCACGCGCGCGGCGCGGCAGTGCTGCGGGCCCTGGCTGCCTGCGAGCACCCCTGGGCCTGCCCGCACGGGCGCCCCACCGTGCTGCGCCTGAGCGAACGGGAACTGGCGCACTCGTTCGGGCGGCGCGGCGTGCGGGACATTCCGCGCGGCCGGGACGCCGCCCCCCGCTAGCGCTACGCAGGGCCCTCATACGGATTCCGGGCGTGGAGTTGGCACCCCGGCGCCTTGGCCGTTCAGCAACCAAGCAGACGGAATCTATCCGCCGGATGGGAAGGTTGTGTTCGTGACGCCGTCATTCGGGGGACTGCCCTATGCTGTGCGGCATGTCTGTCGTGACCCGCATTGCTCCGAGTCCCACGGGTGACCCCCACGTGGGCACCGCGTACATCGGCCTGTTCAACCACACCCTGGCCCGTCAGGGGGGCGGGAAGTTCATCCTGCGTGTCGAGGATACGGACCGCAACCGCTACGTCCCGGACAGCGAGAAGCGCATCTTCCAGATGATGGCGTGGCTGGGCCTGACGCCCGACGAGTCGCCGCTTCAGGGCGGCCCGAACGGCCCGTACCGTCAGAGTGAGCGCTTCGACCTGTACGGCGACTACGCCCGCAGGCTGGTGGCCAGTGGGCACGCTTATTACGCCTTCGAGACGGCCGAGGAACTCACGGCGCTGCGCGCGGCGGCGCAGGCAGCCGGGCACGTGATCGCCGTGCCCAGCCGTGACCTGGACCCGGCGGCCGCGCAGACGCGCGTGGAGGCGGGCGAGGCGGCCGTGATTCGCCTGCGTGTGCCCGCAGCGGGCGAGACGGTCGTCAATGACCTGCTGCGCGACCCGATTCACTTCCAGAACCGGGAGATCGACGACAAGGTGCTGCTCAAGGCGGACGGGTTTCCCACGTACCACCTGGCGAACGTGGTGGACGATCACCTGATGGGCGTCACGCACGTCGTCCGGGCCGAGGAGTGGATTACCAGCACGCCCATTCACGTGCTGCTGTACCGCGCCTTCGGCTGGCATGAGCCGGTGTTTGCGCACATGCCTCTGCTGCGCAACGCGGATAAATCGAAGATCAGCAAACGCAAGAACCCCACGAGCGTCGAGTGGTACCAGCAGCAGGGCTTCCTGCCCGAGGCGATGCTGAACTTCCTCGCGACGATGGGCTGGACGCACCCGGACGGCCTGGAAGTGTTCGACCTGGAGGAATTCGGTCGGGTGTTCCGCCTTCAGGACGTGACGCTGGGCGGCCCGGTGTTCGATCAGGCGAAACTGCGCTGGTACAACGGCAAGTACCTGCGCGAGGTGCTGAGCGCCGACGAGGTCGCCCGCCGCCTGCACGCCTTCCTGGCCGGGCAGAAGACCGAGTTGCCGTACGACGATTACTTCCGGGCGGTGGTGCGCCTGATGACGCCACGCCTCGAGGTGTTCAGCGAGTTCCTGGAGAAAACCCCGTACTTCTGGTCCGAGACGTACCCGGTGACAGAGAAGGCGCAGGCCGCGATCGACGGCGCCCGGGACCTGCTGCCGGAACTGGCCGCCACCCTCAAGAACGTGCCGACCTTCGACGCGGCGGGCATCAAGGCGGCCTTCGCGGCGTTCGCCGAGCAGAAGGGATTGAAGCTCGGGAAGGTCATGCCGCCGGTGCGCGCGGCCGTGGCAGGCACCATGGAGAGCCCGGACCTGCCAGAGCTGCTGGCCACGCTGGGCCGTGACCGTGTGGTCTCCCGCATCGTCAAGATGGGTTCATGAACCTGATCGGCCGCGACCTCGGCTGCCTGATCGCCCCGCTGCACGCGTCCATTCCGGTCCTGCAGATGCTCCCCTCGACCAGGCCCGGTATTCGCGGCGCGTACGCGGGCGCCCACAGCCATCCAATCCTGCACGGCGGCTGCCTGACGGAGCTGCCTGACGGAGCTGCCTGACGGCCAGGCTGACCTGGGAGCCGGTCCTGGTGCCGGGAGTTGCCCGCACGGACTCCGTTGACCGCCGCCTGAGAGAGCTGTGAACGCGTCGGCGGGGTTCCGGGTGTACCCCGCGCTAGTCTGCGCGTCATGATCAGGTTGTTGTTTGTGGGGGATGTGTTCGCTTCGCCGGGGCGGCGGGTGCTGGGGTCGCACCTGCCGTCTCTTCGGTCGCGGGCGGATTTTATCGTGGTGAACATGGAGAACGCGGCGGGTGGTTTCGGGATGCACCGGGAGGCGGCGGACGGGGCGCTGCGGGCCGGAGCGCACTGCCTGACGCTGGGGAATCACGCGTGGCATCACAAGGACATCTACGTGCTGATGCAGGATGAGGGGCGCTACCCGGTGGTGCGGCCCCTGAATTACAGCGATCCGGGTACGCCGGGCGTGGGCTGGCGGTCTTTTGACGTGAAGACCGCGCAGGGCACGGAGAGGCTGACGGTCGTGAATCTGCTGGGGCGGGTGTTCATGGAGGCGGTGGATAATCCGTTCCGGGCGATGGATACGCTGCTCGAACGTGATGATCTGGGGAGCGTGTTCGTGGATTTCCATGCCGAGGCGACCAGCGAGAAGCAGGGCATGGCGCGGTACCTTGATGGGCGGGTGGCGGCCGTGATCGGCACGCACACGCACGTGCCCACGGCGGATACGCGGATCCTGCCGGGCGGGACGGCCTTCCAGGCGGACGCGGGGTTCACGGGGCCGTACGAGTCGATTATCGGGAGTGATCCGCAAGGGCCGATCGAGCGCTTCGTGACCGAGCGCCCGCACCGGTACGGCGCGGCGGACGGTCCGGCGGAGCTGAACGGGGTCTTTGTCCAGATAGAGGCGGGGCGGGCGGTGGGGATAGAACGGTACCGTTACGTGGAAGAGGCGTGAAGGCGGCCACGCTCGGAATTTCTGCCGCGCCCACTCTGTACAACCGAGGTAGCCGATGAGCATTCGAAGTGACGTGAACCTGCTGGGCCGCACGCTCGGTCAGGTTCTGAAGGAACAGGAAGGCGAGGCATTCTTCGATCTGGTCGAGCGGACGCGGGCGCTGGTCCGCGAGGTCCGCGCGGGCGGCGACGACCGGGAGTTGCAGGCGATGCTGGCGGGCCTATCCGGTGAGGACGCCGGGAATCTGGCGCGGGCGTTCACGTGGTACTTCCAGCTCGTGAACCTGGCCGAGGAGTACGAGCGGGTGCGGGTCCTTCAGGGTGCGGAGGGTGTGCGCCCGCAGAGCCTGAAGCAGGCGGTACTGGACCTGAAGGCGCAGGGCCTGAGTGCCGCTGAGGTCGAAGCACTCCTGGCGCGCCTGGATCTGGGCCTGACGTTCACGGCGCACCCGACCGAGATGCGGCGCCGGACCATCCGCAACCACCTGGTGCAGGTGGCGCAGGACCTGGCGGGCCTGAGTGACGGCGGGATCGACGGTCCGGAGGCGCAGCGGATCACGGCGCACGTAGAAGCCATGTGGAACACGCCGGAATTGCGGCGCCTGAAACCGACCGTGCTGGACGAGGTGAAAGGTGGCCTGAACTATGTCACGAACATCGCACAGGCCCTGCCGGAGTTACAGCGTGACCTGAGCGGCGCGTTCCGCGAGGCCTTCGGGCGGGACACGGACGCCACGCTGCCGCTGAGTTTCTCGTCCTGGATGGGCGGGGACCGAGACGGAAACCCGTTCGTGACGCCCGAAGCGACCCGCGAGGCGCTGGAACTGCACCGCGAACGGGCGCGTGAGGTGCTGCTGGGCGGCATCCGCGACGCCTTCGCGGACCTCAGCCAGGAGGAGGGGGGCCAGGAAGCGTACCGCGCGGAACTCCAGGCGCTGCATAACGCGGTGCGGGACGGGCGGAACGTGGACCTCGTACCGCGCCTGGAGGCGCTGTCGGCCCGGCTGATCGCGGACGGTCAGCGCCGCACGGCCGATCAGCTGCTCCTGCCGCTGCTGACGGTCGCGCGGGTCTTCGGGCAGCATCTGGTCAGCCTGGACGTGCGGGAGCACAGCGGGCAGACGGGCGCGGCCGTCGCTGAACTGCTGAGCGCGGCGGGCGTGGAGGCCGATTACCTGAGCCTGCCGGAGCACGCCCGCCTGGAACTCCTGACCCGCGAGTTGCGCTCGCGCCGACCGCTGTGGCCGGCCGGGCAAGCCCTGACGGACACGCTGGAAACGGCCATCGGCCCGGTGCGTGAGGTGCAGCGCGCCGTGGCGCTGGTCGGGCCGCGCGCCTTCGGGCGGTACGTGATCAGCATGGCGGAAAGTGTCAGTGACGTGCTTGAGCCGCTGCTGCTGGCGCGCGAGGTGGGACTGGCGATCCTGCCTGTGCCACTGTTCGAGACGCTGGACGACCTGACGCGCGCGCCGCAGGTCGTGTGGGACCTGCTCTCGCTGCCCGAGTACCGCGCGGTGCTGGGCGACAGCGTGCAGGAGATCATGCTGGGCTACAGCGACAGCAACAAGGACGCCGGGTTCCTCGCGGCGAACTGGGCGCTGCACGAGGCGCAGCGGAACATCAGTGACGTGTGCCGCCGCGCGGGCGTCCGCTGGCGGTTCTTCCACGGGCGGGGCACCAGCATCGGTCGTGGGGGCGGCCCGGCCAGCCGTGCCATTCTGGGCCAGCCGGCCGGGACCATCGACGCGGGCCTGCGCATCACCGAGCAGGGCGAGGCGCTGGCCGACAAGTACAGCCACCCGGTCCTGGCGCGCCGCAACCTGGAGCAGGCGCTGTACGGCCTGCTGCTGTCGGCCGCGCGCCCGGCCGGGACGCTGGACCCCGCCTGGACGGACGCCATGACCCGCGCTGCCCGCCGCAGCGCGCAGGCGTACCGTGACCTTGTGGACAGCGGCGATTTCCTGCCCTTCTTCGAGAACGTCACGCCCATTCATGAGATTGCCCGCCTGAACATCGCGTCGCGTCCCGTGCGCCGCCCCGGCGCGCCCACCCTGGGGAACCTGCGCGCCATTCCCTGGGTGATGAGCTGGACGCAGAACCGCGCGAACCTGCCCGGCTGGTACGGCCTGAAAGACGGCCTGGAAGAGATCGGCCTGGACCTGGCCCGTGAGATGTACGCCTCGTGGCCGTTCTTCCGCACGGTGCTGGACAACGCGCAGATGAGCCTCGCCAAGAGCGACCCGCTGATCTTCGACGAGTACCTGCGCCTGAACGACCAGCAGCAACACCCGCTGGCCGTCATGCTGAAAGCCGCGTACCAGGGCACGGTCGCGCTGGTGCAGCAGATCGTCGGGGCGGACCTGATGGCCGGTGAGCCACGCCTGAAAGAGAGCATCAGCCTGCGCAACCCGTACATCGACCCCATTCACCGCATTCAGGTGGAACTGCTGCGCCGCAGCCGCGCCACCGAGGGCGGCCTGGACGAGTTCGAGCGTCCCCTGCTCCTGAGCATTCAGGGCATCGCGGCGGGCGTGCGCAACACCGGCTGAAGCTGGGTTGTATGGTGTCGGCTGTGGGGGAGGGGACGACCTCTCCCCTCCTCCCGGTGCGCGGGATGTGAAGAGTGGGACGACGCAAAGCGGACCAGTCTCCGGAGCCTCTCCCCTGCGCGCCGCTCCCCCTGCGCGCCGGTCCCCCTGCACCGATCTCTCAGCGCTGGCCCCTGCGCGCGCCGTCCGGTCAGGCTTGCAGGGGACGGGGTACGGGCAGGCTGTAGGTCGCGAACGGCTTCCACACGCCGCCCTCGTGGTGACGGGCGATGGGCTGGTCGTGTTCGTTCACGTACACCATGCGGTAGCGCACGCGGCCCAGTTCCAGGCCGCCCCGCTCGCGCCAGAGCATCTGCACGTCAATGTTCGTGGCGGCGGGGTCCGTGTCACGCGCCGCGAGGATACTGAACCCGCGCAGGCTGCCGGGGTACACGCGGCGCACCTGCCGCACGCTGCGCCGCCCACCCGGAAACACGCGCGCGGGCATGGACAGCGCCATGGCGCGGTACTCCTGACCCTGCCAGTGTGTCAGGAACGCCATGAGCGCCTGCTGGGGCGAAGGAGGGTTCACCACGCTGGTCTGCCTGTCGTTCATACCCAGCAGCATGTCACGCGCCGGCCCCCCGGCACCACTGCCCGAATGGCGCAGCCTGCCGGGAGCGACCCCTCCCCCATCTGGCGGATGCCGACGCGCAGCCGGCAAAGTCCGTATCATACGGATTCCGTTTGTTTCGCCGACAGGTCCGGAACTTCACCGGATTGCCGGCTCCACGTCCGGAGGCCCGCCCTACTCCCACTCGCTCCGCTCGGATTGAACGGGCCCTGCAGCCCATTCAACCCGGAGTCCGTATCAGTTCAGGGCAAACACGATGACCGACAGGACGCCCGCCCCGATCAGGGGGATCAGGATCTGCGGCCAGGGCAGGCCCGGCGCGCGGTAGCCTTCGCCCAGGCGGGCGCGCACCGTGCTTTCGATGCGGCTCTGACCGGACTGCGAGTACGCGACCGCGCCGGACAGGAAGCCCAGGATCAGCGCGCCCCAACCGAGCGCGTCGGCCGTCCCGGCGCGGGTGAGGCCGCCGTTCAGGATGGCGCTGACGATCAGGGCGACCAGCCCGACTCCGGCAGCGGCGGCCATGCCGTACAGCGCAATCTGGGCGAGGCGGGCCGGAACGGACTGAAGCGCGCGGACCGGGTTCATGCCGTCACTGTAGCGGACGCGGCGGGGGGGTGCCAGCAGAAGTGCCCGTGCTGACAGCTGCGCTTACCCGCCCTGCGCGCTCTGCGCCTACCCGCCCTACGCCTACCCGGCCTGTGCCTCGCCGGGCTGTTTGATGCTCAGGACGCGGCTGGCGCCGGTCTGATCGGTGGTGACGCCCCACAGGGCGTGCGCGATTTCCATGGTGGCCTTCTGGTGCGTGACGAGCAGGAACTGCGCGCCGCGCTCGCTGAACAGTTTCAGGAAGGCGGTAAAGCGGCGGATGTTCGCCTCGTCCAGCGGGGCGTCCACCTCGTCCAGCACGGCCAGCGGGAGGCCACCCGCGCTGCCCTCCCCGCCTGCGTGGTTCAGGGCGAACAGGAACCCCAGCCCGGCCATGGTGCGCTCTCCGGCCGAGAGCAGCGTCATGGAGCGGGTGCGTTTCCCGCGTGGCTGCACGGCGAGACGCAGGCCGCGCAGGCGGCCCTGGTCGTCGAGTTCGCGTTCCAGTTCTCCGGTTCCGCCGAGCAGTTCGGCGCTGTACTCACGGAAGGCGGTGTTCACGCGGTCGAAGGCGGCGGCCGTGGCGCTACCCTCGGCGGTTTCGAGGTCATGCAGGTGCGCGCGCAGTTCGGCGGCGGCGCTCTCGGCGTCGGTCAGTTCGGCCTGCTGGGCGTCCAGCGCGGCCTGTTCGGCGTGCAGGTCGGCCTCGGCGCGGGCGTTCACGGGTCCCAGGGCGTCCAGCGCGGCGCGGGCGGCGCCTAGTTCGGCCGTCCATTCGCGGGGCGTGCCGGGCGGCAGGCAGCCGTCGGGGATGGGTTCCAGGCTGCCTTCGCGCCGGGCGATCAGGACGCGCAGGTCTTCCAGGCGGGTGCGGGCGCGGTTCTGCGCGGCGATCAGGTGGCTGTACGTCTGCGCGGCCTGCTCGCGGGCGTCGTCGGCGCGGGCGGCCTCGTGCTCGTCGAGCGTGCCGAGCGCGGCCTCGCGGCGCTCGACCTCGGCGGCGGCGGCGTGCAGGTGGGCGTCCTGAGCGGCGATGGCCTGCGCGCTGGCGTTCAGGCGCTCGCGGAGTTCCCCGGCGCGGGCGCGTCCGGCGCGGTAGGCGCGCCACGCGGCGTCCGTCTCGCGGGCCAGGGCGAGGGTCTCGGCGGCCGCTCGTTCGGCGGCGCGGTGCGTCTCGGCGGCGGCGCGCTCGGCGTGCAGGTCGGCTTCCAGGGCGCCCAGGTCCGGCAGGGGCGCGCCGGGTTCCGGGAGGGGGATGTCTGTCAGGTCCGGCCCGAGGCGCGCGGCGAGCCGGTCGCGGTTGGCCTGGAGGCTGCGTTCCTGCGCGGCGAGTTCCGTGACGCGCCGCTCGGCGGCCTGTTCCCCCCGGGCGGCGTCGTCCAGCGCGCGGCCCAGCGTGGCGTGGCGTTCGTCGCTGCCGGTCAGCGTGGCCTGCACCTTCATCAGTTCGGCGTTCAGGCGCGCACCCTGCCGGTCAGCGTCCTCCAGTTCCGAGTCGAGTTCCTGGAATCTGCGTTGATCGGCCAGGACGCCGCTGCCGGTATCGCGCGCGCGGCCCCCCGTGATGGCCCCGCCGGGTTCGACGAGTTCGCCGTCCAGCGTCACGAGGCGCGGGCGGCTGGCGTGCGTGCGGGCGATGCGGTTCGCGGCGCGCAGGTCCCGCACGATCAGCGTGTCGGCCAGGATGCTCTCGGCCACCAGGGGCGGGTCGCTGGGGCACAGGTCCGCGAGGTTGCCGATCACGCCGTCCTCGCGCAGCAGGGCCGCGTCACGGCGGGGGCGGGCGCGGATCAGGTCGAGCGGCAGGAAGGTGGCGCGGCCCCCGCTGCGCCTGAGTTCCTCGATGATCTCGCGGGCGTCGTCAGCGCGATTCACGACGACCTGTTCCAGACGGCGGCCCAGCGCGGCACCCACCGCGACCTCGTACTCGGCGGGGACGGTCAGCAGGTCCGCGACCGACCCGATGATGCCCGCATGGTCGAGGCGCAGGGCGTTGCGGGCGCCCTCGCCGTAGCGGGCGTAGGAGTTCAGGGTGGCTTCGAGGCGTTCGCGTTCGCGGCGCAGTGGGGCGACGCTGGCGTTCACGCGGGCCAGTTCCGCGTTCAGGTGCCGTTCGTGGGCAGCGGCAGCCTCGCGCTCGGCGCGCAGCGCGGCGTACCCGTCGGCGGCGTGCGCGCGGACGGTGCGGGCGGCGTCCAGGCGTTCGCGGGCCGCCGCGAGGTTCTCCAGCGTGACTTCCAGGTTGCCCTGGGCGCGGTCCAGTTCGGCGCGCAGGGTCTCGCGGCTGGCGTCCTGGCGGGCGTGCGCCTCGGCGGCGCGG
>NZ_JAGLBB010000025.1 GCF_018260555.1 Deinococcus sp.
GCCGCGCCGCCCGTTCCAGGGCGGCGGGGTCCTACGAAGCAGTCACATGGGCGGAATCTGGCGTTGCGGTGCCAGCAGCACCGCGCGGCGGTGCTGCTGTTCCTGCATGACTGCCGGGTGCCGTTCGACAACAATCAGGCAGAGCGGGATGTGCGGTCATGGTGCGTGAAACGCAAGGTATCTGGAGGATTCCGGTCCGAGGAGGGTGGGCGGAATTTTGCTCGGATCAGGAGTTACATCTCCACGTTGCAGAAGCAAGGTCTCAGCGTCTGGGAGGGTCTGGTCAGCGTGTTCACGGGTGACGTGCTCATGCCCAACTTCAACCCCTGAGCTCGCCCTGCTGAGCAGTTACCACTGCAGTTCTGAATTAAGTACACTGCGTTTATCTTGTCCATAAACCGCGCGGAGCGCGGATCAGAAGAAAGTACGTTGGAGCGGGAATGGAGAGGTTCCGGTGCTTTCCCGGCATGGCGCAATGTGAGCTTCAAGGTATTTAATCGGAATTCAGGTCAATGAGACAGAGGTCATTTCTGGTGACCCTCAATGTGGCTGGAAGTCAGAGAACTGTGTGAACCTTCTCATTACCCTGCCACTATGACCAGGAAGGCGAGGGACGCGAACAATTCAAGCTGGAATCAGTGGGGGACACCCTACCTGCGGGACCTGCGTGACACCCTGCGCAGTCGGGTCCCTCCAGCGCAAGCGCCGGCGCCGCCCATCTCGCCTGAAGCGCTCCGGCGTGCCCTGCTGGCCGAGGAGCAGCGTCAGGTGTTCGCGCTGCTCTACCGCCTGAGACGCGCCCGCCAGGACTGATACGGTGAATCAATCCGAGCGGACGCGAGGAGGAAGGACAGACGCGAGGAGGAAGGGCAGACGCCCCTTCGCGGTATGGAGCCACAGGCGGCGCCCTTCCGACTGTGGCGCAGTGGAGCGCAGTCCGTCTGAATCCCGAGCACCCCGCTCAGCGCCTAGACTCCCGTCCTCGAGGATGAGGGGTGCATGCAGCGCATTGACGGTAGGAGCCGATCGGCATCAGGGATTACAGAGGGTCGCGCTCACCAGGGGCCGGGTCGCGCAGGCTGATGCCGGGAGCCAACGCGCCGTGCATCAGCAGGCTGAACCGGTCCTGCCAGTCACGCAGCACCTCCCGCTGATCCCGGTGCCCGCCGTGCAGCAGCGCCAGAATGAAGGCGTCGACCAGCAGCACGCTCAGCATGTTGATGTTCGCCTCGGGCCGCAGGCGCCCCTGATTCTGCATGGCCAGCAGTACGGGTTCCACCATGGCCGCCAGGGTCAGCGCGGTCCGCATGCCGTCGCCGGGCACGCCGGGTGCACGCTGCGGGGCCGGTTTCGACTCCAGGGGTGACGCTCCCAGAACGGCCTGTCCGACCGCGCCGACCAGATGCTGGTAACGCACGCCCAGGTCCGCCATGCGGGCCGTGACCTTCTCCCAGACCTGCTGCGGGTTCGCCCCGGCCCGCAGGCGCTCGGTGGCGTCGTCGCGGCTGGCCTGCACGGCCTTCTCGAAATGCGCCAGCAGCATGTGAATCTTGCTGGGGTAGTAACGGTACAGGTTGGTGCGGCTCACGAACGCCGCCTGGGCGATGTCCTGCGCGCTGGTGGCGTCCAGGCCACTGCGCGCGAACAACTCGAAGGCCGCGCGGGCAATGCGCTCGCGCCGGGCGTCATCCTGTTCCTGGCGGTCTACCTTCACGCCACCAGAATACAGCGCGCCGGGACCGCTCATACGGACTTCCGCTCCACTGCGCCACAGTCGGAAGGGCGCCGCCTGCGGCTCCATACCGCGAAGGGGCGTCTGCCCTTCCTCCTCGCGTCCGCTCGGATGGATTCAGAACTGCAGCGAATCAATCTCAGTCCATGATACGGACTGCCGTCTGGTGGATTGACGGTCTGTTCCTGCGCCAGGGTGCCCACGCCGCGCCCGACCGGCTGCCCTGCATTCATCTGCCCTGCGGCGCAGCTCTTCGCGTCCGCTGGGAGTGAATGGCTTGCAAGAACCTGTTCCAACGGCGTGGGTACCGACTGTCCCGGGCCTTCATCTAAGGACCTTGAAGCTCACATGATAAACGCAGTGTACTTAGGCAGGGCACACCCGGCTGGCGAACACCGCCAGAACGGCGTGGGTGAGCGGGCATGTGGCACACGGCGGGCCTGTCACAGCAGGGTGACGACCACCCGTGTGCTCTCCGTCCCGGAGCATACCCCGGAAGCAGGGGCGGGCGCTGTGAGGTGTTCGCCTGACAGTTCCCTGACCCTGGGCCTATTGTGAGGTGACCGGAGCCGATCCCACCCTCCGGAAAAGGAAGAGGTGAAAGCCGTGCACATCTACAAGCTGTCAGGCCGGAACGTGGAAGTCACCGATCCCATGCGTGCGTACGTGCAGGAGAAACTCACGCGGCTGGACCGGTACAGCGATCAGATCACCGATGCCCGCGTGACCCTGACCGTCCGTGACGTGCGGGACTCCGGACGCCGAAACCGCGTCGAGGTTCAGCTGAACGTGCCCAGCGGCATCATCCGCGCAGAGGAACACCACGCGGACATGTACGCCGCCATCGATAAGGCCAGCGACGTTCTTGAACGGCAGTTGCGGAAATTCAAGACCCGCTACCTGAAAAGCCGTCATGACCTGACCCCGCAGCCCGAGCCGGGCCCGGCCGAAGCCGCCGTGAACGCCGAAGCGGACGACGTGACCGAATTCAGCCCCGAGATCGTCCGCATGAAGCGGTTTGACATGCGGCCCATGACCCCCGAGGACGCCGTCGCGCAGATGGAAGCGCTGGGACACGACTTCTACGTGTTCATGCATATGCAGACCAACACCTGCGGCGTCGTGTACCGCCGCAAGGACGGGCACTACGGGCTGATCGAACCGAGCGTGTAAAGCACGTCATAGGGGCTGCCGTCTGTTGCGTTCAGCGCAGCAGGTGGCGGTTCCCATGAGAGTGCATTGAAGATCGCCTCATTTGTCCCTTCGGGGGGAGCGGTCAATCTGCTACGCTGCGGCGTTGTGATCGCCCACGTGATCAATCCAGGAACCAGCGGCGTCAAGCTCGCGTGCGCGCGCATTGACCCCAGCGCCAATCCGGCGCTCCCCGGACAGCTTCGCCTGACCCTCACCCGCGCCGAACTGCCCCTCGGCGGCCCGCCCACCGCCGCGCAGGTGCCGGACATCACGCAGGCCATCCTGGACCTGGCCGCCGACTGGCCCGCCCCGGACGCCTTCGTGGGACGTGGCGGTCTGATCGGCCAGGTCGCCACCGGCACCTACCGCGTGACCCCTGAACTCTCCGCGTACGCCGCGCAGGGTGAGCGCGGCCTGTACCCGCCCAACCTGGGCGGCCCGCTGGCGCTCGCTGCCGCCCTGGTACGCGGCGTGCCGGCCTTTATCGTGGACCCGCAGAGCGCCGACGAACTGCTACCCGAAGCGCGTGTGACTGGCCTGCGCGGGATTCACCGCACCGCAGAATTTCACGCCCTGAACGCCCGCGCCGTCGCCCGGCGCGCCGCGCACGAGGTCGGCACACGCTTTCAGGACGCCCGCATCGTCGTGGCGCACCTGGGGGCCACCACCAGCGTCACCGCCTTCGACCGGGGCCGCGCGGTCGACACCACCGGCACCGGCCCCGACGGCGGCCCCATGGGGGCCATGCAGAGCGGCCCCATCGCGCCCCGCGCGCTCCTGGCCCTGGCACGCACCCTCGGCGACAGCGCCGCCCTGACCCGCCTGAGCAGCGAGGGCGGATTCCTCGCCCTGACCGGCAGCAAAGACCTGCGCGACCTCGAAACCCGGCTGCAGTCCGAAACTGACGTGCAGACGGTTGCCGCCGCCTTCGTTCATCAGGTGTGCAAGGCCCTGGGCGAGCAGACCGGGGCCCTTAGTGCCCGCCCGGACGCGCTGGTCATCACGGGCGGTATTGCCCGCTGGGAGGAACTCGTGGACCGCATCGAGCGGCGCGTCGCGTGGATCGCCCCGGTTCTCGTCATACCCGGCGAACTGGAACTCGAAGCGCTGGCCGAAGGTGCCGGGCGCGTCCTGCTGGGTCTCGAACAGGCCCGCGAGTGGAGCCCACCCGACGGCGCGGCGTCTGCCCACGGCGCCCCCTGACATGCCCCGGCGCCGCGCCCCCCGCACCGCCCCCGACCCCATCCGCGCCACGAGCATGTGGCGTGTGGATCAGGTCTTCCTGGCCCGGAACGGCGTCCGCGTGGAAGTCACCTGTTCCCTCGTCAACGACCAGGGGGGCCTGCGCAACCTGAGCGTCACCGCGCCCACCGACGACCCGCACGCTGCCGTCCGCCACGCCGCCCGCTTCATCGCCGGAAAAGGCAACGTGGCGAGTGCCCGGCACGCCCGTGTCCGCTGGACCCGTGAACAGGCCACCACGGAACAGGACGCCCTGATCCGCGACCGCGCCCTGGAAGACGAATTCCTGGACGAATTCGAGGACACCCTCGCTGCCGTGCGCGACCAGCAACGCTGATCTGGGCTGCCGTCTCTGGCCCGTTCTCAACCCACCCAGGTGGCGTCCGCTCCCGACCAGCGTCCATCACCGTTTGCGTCTGGCGTGCCTGCTACACTCCGTCCCGATGAGTGTTTCTGCCGCCTCCGTGCCGCCCTTTCCGCGTTCCGCGCCTGTTCGTGTGCTGGGAATCGATACGTCCTGTGACGATACCGGTGTCGGCATCGTGGAACTGCTGCCAGACGGGCGCGTGAACCTGCTGGCCAACCGGGTGTGGTCCCAGGCGGTCCACGCCCGCTACGGCGGGGTCATGCCGGAACTCGCGAGCCGTGAGCACGTGGAACGCATCGACGAGATCATGGGCGACGCGCTGCGCGAGGCGAACCTGACCGTGAGTGACATCGGCGCGGTGGCTGCCACGTCCGGCCCCGGACTGGTCGGGGCGCTGCTGGTCGGCCTGATGTACGGCAAGGGCCTGGCGCAGGCACTGAACGTTCCGTTCCACGCGGCGCACCACCTGGAAGGGCACATTTTCGCGGCGGCCAGCGAGGGAGACTTGCGCGCCCCATTCCTGGCCCTGGTGGTCAGCGGCGGGCACACGCACCTGTTCGACGTGCCGCGCGACGGCGAGTACGTTCTGGTCGGCGCGACCATGGACGACGCAGCGGGCGAGGCCTTCGACAAGATTGCCCGGCTGGCCGGACTGGGCTACCCCGGCGGCCCGGCCATCAGCGAGGCCGCCAAGCGCGGCAATCCGGACGCCGTGCCGTTCAAGGAGCCGCTGCAGGGGCAGAAGACCTTCAACTTCAGTTTCAGCGGCCTGAAAACGGCGGCGCTACTCGCCCACCGGGGGGGCGCGGCCCCCGAGGACCTCGCGGCCAGTTTCCAGCGGGCGGCCGTGAACGTCCTCGTGAAAACCACGTCCCGCGCCGCGCACGCCCAGGGCCGGGGCACCGTCGTGGTGTCCGGCGGCGTCGCCGCGAACGCCGCGCTGCGCGAAGCGTTTGGCGCCACCGACCTGAACGTCGTGTTTCCCGGTCGGGGCATGAACACCGATAACGGAGCCATGATCGCCCTGGCCGGGGCCGCCGCCATCCGCTCTGGCCGGCCCGCCAGCCCGCTGGACGGCAGCGCTACCGCCTACGCGCCGCTGGCGAACGCCTGACACGGACTCTGGTTGCTTCGGGGCAGTTCTGAAGCAATCCGAGCGGACGCGAGTAGGAACAGCAGACGGGTTTCGCGGTATGGAGCCGCAGGCGGTGTCTTCCCGACTGTGGTGGAATGGAGCGGAATCCGTAAGACACGGACTCCGGTTGCTTCGGGGCAGTTCTGAATCAATCCGAGCGGACGCGAGGAGGAGCTACACACGCACCTGGGGGGGATGGAGCCGTAGGCGGCCTTCCCGACGGGGGCGAAATGGAGCGCAGTCCGGAGAGGACCAGAGGCAGGCGGGGTGTGACCGTTTAACCGGCACACCCCGCTTCTGTGTTGCTGCTGGGTTCCAGGGTCAGGCGCTCTTGGCTTGTTTCTGGGCGTTACGGGTTTGCTGGGCCTCGCGGGCTTCCTGGGCCAGCTGGCGGCGCAGGGTTTTCATGGCGGCCGTCTTGGGCAGTTCGGTGCGGAATTCGACGCTGCGGGGCACCTTGTAGTTGCTCAGCAGGCTCCTGCAGTGGGCGATGATGTCGGCCTCGGTAGCGTTCATGCCGGGTTTCAGGACCACGACGGCGTGCACGCTTTCGCCGCGGTAGGTGTCGGGCAGGCCGACGGCGGCGGCTTCCATGACGGCCGGGTGACTCATCAGGGCTTCCTCGACCTCGCGGGGGTAGATGTTGAAGCCGCCAGCGATAATCAGGTCCTTCTTCCGGTCCACGATCCGGAAGTACCCGTCAGCGTCCATGGTGGCCATATCGCCGGTCATCAGCCAGGTCAGACCATACGCCTCACGCAGGGTCTTGGCGGTCTCGTCAGGGCGCTGCCAGTAGCCTTTCATGATCATCGGACCGGCGATCCACAGTTCGCCGACCTCGCCGGGCGCGACGATCTGCCCCTCGTCATCCACGACGATGGCCTCTACGCCGGGGAACGGTACGCCGATGCTGCCTTCGCGGTGCTCGCCGAAGATGGGGTTGGCGTGCGTGATGGGGCTCGCCTCGGTCAGGCCGTAGCCCTCGACCAGGTTGGCGCCGCCCGTGATCTCCTTGAAGCGGCGCGACGTTTCGAGCAGCAGGGGCGCGCTGCCGCTGATGCAGGCGCGGATGCTGGTCAGGTCGTGCCTGGGCGTGTCCGGGTGGTTGTTGATGGCGTTGTAAAGTGTGGGCACGCCGGGGAACAGCGTGGCACCGGACGACGTGATCTGCGACAGCACCATCTTGATGTCGCGCGGGTTCGGCACCAGCACCAGGGTCGCGCCGGTCAGGACGCTGAGGTTCATGGCGACCGTCATGCCGTACACGTGGAAGAACGGGATGGCGCCCAGCGTTACTTCATGCCCGTCGCGCAGGTCACTCATCCACGCGCGGGCCTGCTCGCTGTTCGACACGAGGTTGCCGTGGGTCAGCATCGCGCCCTTGGGCACGCCGGTGGTGCCGCCGGTGTACTGGAGCAGGGCCACGTCGTCAGTGCTGATGTTCACGCTGGGCGCGGCGGGGGCCTGCGACGCGAGCACCTTGGCGTACGGGAGCACGCGCTCGTCGAACGGCACAGTCACCCAGGTGCCCTCGCGGCGCGCCTTGATGGGGTACAGCAGGTTTTTCGGGAAGGGCAGGGCGTCGTGCACGCCGGTCACCAGGGTCCGTTTGACCGGCACGCGGGCGCGGATTTCCGCATAGCGGGGGTAGAAGGTATCCAGGATGACCAGGGTCTCGCTGCCACTGTCGTTCAGCTGGTGTTCCAGTTCGGACGGGGTGTACATGGGACTGGTGTTCACGGCAACCGCGCCGGCCAGCAGCGTGCCGTAGAAGCTGGTCACGAACTGCGGGCTGTTGGGCAGCATGATGGACACGCGGTCGCCGGGGCGTACGCCCATCTTCCGCAGCGCGGCGGCAAAGCGCTGGGCGTTCTGGTACAGCTGCCCGTAGGTGGTGTTCGCCCCGATAAAGGACATAGCCACGCGGTCCGGGTACTTCTCGGCGGCGCGGCGCAGCAGGTCCGGCAGGGTCAGGCCGCTGGGCGCGAAGGCATGCGGTACGCCGGGTTCGTAGCTGCTGAGCCAGGGGCGGGTGGGGGTTACGTGGGTCATGGCACTCCTGCAGGGACTGGGGGGCACCCCGCCCTCAGCTGAGGTCTGAGGGACATGGGGGAGAAGGTGGAATCTGTTCCGGCGTGGCTGGAGGGTACTCAGCCCATGACCCCGGCGGGTCCGCATCGGAACAGATCAGTACGAAGTTGAACTCAGTATAAGCAAATTTGACGGCGCTTCAAGAACCGACTGCCCACGGGTGGGCCGGGGCATCTGGAAGTCACCCCAGCCCACCCGTCCCCCGGCGACCGCCCGTCTGGCCCCCCCGTCACTGGAGGTCCCCTTCACGCAGGCGTGACAATCCAGCCGAAGCTACGGAATTCTCTGTGCGGCGCGTCACACTGCCGCCATGCCTGCCCTCCACCGCTCTGCCCCGGAACACCGCCGCTGGCTGCAACTCGCCCTCGACCTGGCCCGCGAGGCCCAGCAGGCCGGGAGCGCACCCGTCGGGGCCGTGCTGGTCGATGCCAGCGGCCACGAGGTCGCGCGCGGCCGCAACCGCGTGGCCGAGGCCCAGACGCCCGAACACGTCGGCAGGGCCAGCGTCGCCCACGCCGAGATGGACCTGTACTTCAACGTGGGAAAAGTGGAGAATCCTGAAACGCTGACGCTCTACACCAGCCTGGAACCCTGCCTGATGTGTGGCGGGGCCAGCGCCCTGCTCGGCGTGGGCCGCCTCGTGTGGGTCACCGACGACCCCTGGGGCGGCTCGGGCCGCCTGATCGCCTGGGCTGACCATCCCGCCATGCAGACCACCGAGGTCCTGCCCACTCCCGATCCCGAACTGGAACAGCAGGGGGCGCTGCTGTTCGCTCCGGAAGCCCGGCGCGCCTTCCCTGACGAGGGCTGGGCGCTGTGGCAGAAGCGCTACCCCAAAGAGACCGCCCACCTGTAATACGGATTCCGATTGATTCGGCGCACTTCTGAATCAATCCGAGTGGACGCGAGTAGGAACAGCATACGGATTCCGCGGTGTGGAGCCGCAGGCGGCGCTTTTCCGACTGTGGCGGAATGGAGCGGAATCCGTATAAGACGAACTCCGATTAAATGGACTGCAAAGACCTTTCAATCCGAGCGGACGCGAGTGGGAGCAATGCGGGTTCCGGGCCTGGAGTGGGTAACCCGCTGTGGCTGGTAAATGAAACAGACGCAGTCCATGTACGACATAGGACAGGGCTTGTTCCCCGCCCGGTTTCACCCGCGCCCGCGCGCCTCTTCACGGTGCACGCGCCGCGCATGCACTAGCTTTGAGCTATGCGTTACCGCACCTTTTCCGAGGCCGACTACCCGGCCATGCAGGCACTGGACCTGGCCCTGCAACGCCAGGACCCTGCCTTCGACACCCTGCCCGAACGCGAACGCGACGGCCGCCTGCACACCAGCCAGCCCGCCCTGAAATTCTATGAGCGCAGCGAGCACTCGTTCGTGGCCGAGGACGGTGACACGCTGGTCGGCTTCATCCTGGCCCAGCCGGTGTGGCAGGGTGACCGCCCGCTGGTGCTCGTACGGACGGTCAGCGTCCTGCCCGGCGCGCCCGAAGGCACCAGCACCGGCCTGCTGCACGCCGCCGTGAAAAGCGCCTACGACACCGCCGTATACGAAGTCCACTTCACCCTGACCCCCGACCTGCTCGACGCCGCCACCAGTGAAAGTGCCGTCTTGACCGGTCAGAGCGCTGTATGTCACCTGGGCACCCGCGCCGACACGGCGCCCGGCACCCGCCTGCGCACCGGGCCGCGCGCACCCGCACCGGGCATGCCAGAACACGGCGCATAATGGCAGGCATGACCTCCAACGCTGCCCGCGTAGTGCTGGGCGTGCGCGGCATGACCCGCGACGCGGGAACCTCTGTTGCCGCCGCCCTGAGCGCCCTGCCCGGCGTGACCCGCGCCACGCCCGACGAGGGCCGGATCGAAGGGCACTACGATCCCTCGCAACTGCCGGTCATGGACCTCGTGCGCTCGGTGCGCTCCCAGGGGTTCCTGGCCGGCATGCTCTAGCGTGGCCCTCGGCTACGTGGGCGTCCTGACCGTCCGGCTTGAAATGCCCTGGGTCGCCAGCCTGAAAGAGAAACGCGCACTGGTCCGGCCGGTCGTGGAACGCCTGAAAGCCCGCTTTCCCTTGACCGTCGCCCGTCTGGACGGCCTGGACGCCCACGACTGGGAAGTGATCGGCGTGGCGACCATCAGTAGCGATTACGGCTGGGTCGAGGAAACGCTGCGGATGGCCGCCAACTACATCGCCAAGGAAGGCCCCTACCGCGTGACCGACGAACGCACCGAGATCACCGCGCTGGGCGACGACACCGACGAGGACCTCCCTGGCGAAGACGGCGGAACGCACTTCTGATACGGATTGCGCTGTATGGAGCCGCCGGCGGTGTCTTCCCGACTGTGGCGGAATGGAGCGGCAGTCCGTATGGTTACTTGTTCAGGGCGGCTTTCAGGGTGTCGAAGGCGGCGGGGGGCGTCAGCAGACGCCAGTTCAGGACGTTCTCGCCGCTGAATTCCGCCACTGCTCCGGCGTTACAGTCGTACTTCACGTTCGCCTTGCGCATGATGGGCCACACGACGGCGGCGGCGCGGCCCGCCACGTCGCGGCGCTCGACCGGGCCGATCATGCGGGAGTCCTCCGAGCCGTTCGCGGTGCGGTTGTCGCCCATCACGTAGTACGTGCCCTGCGGCACCGTGAACTCCTTCTGGTCCTGCACCACGCCGTAACTCACGGACGCCGTGGCGTTGTTTGCCAGGTCGCTCTGGGTGTCCCAGCAGCCCTGCTCCTGCCAGTAGGCGGTCGTCCAGCTGGAATCCAGCGGCGTGCCGTTCACGGTGACTTCGCCGCCACTGACGCTGATCCGGTCTCCGGGCAGGCCGATCAGGCGTTTGATCAGGAACGGGCGGTAGGTCCACAGGCCGAATGCGCTCTTGTTCAGGTTGGCGATCTTCTCGGCGGCCGTGCGGGACGGTTTGAAGATCAGGATGTCCCCGCGTTTGAATTCCCCCACCCCGGCTTTGTGCAGCCACGTTTCGTACTTGGGTACGAACACGCGTTCCCGGTCCCGCAGGTTCGGCATCATGCTCACACCGTCCACGCCGACCAGAGTCGCCACGAACTGCGTGATGACGACCGCGAACACGATCGGTTCAAGCAGTTCCTTCCACAGTTTCTGAAAGGCGGACGGTGCAGGTCTGTCAGGTCTGGTCATGCAAAGCGCAGAATACCGGATGAAGTCGGGCCGCATGGCCCCTGCTCTTACCACCCCCCCATCCGCTTCCGGCCGGGTCCGGGCGCTTTTCCCGAAACCGTCTGGAAGCGGGCGCTGTCAGCCGAACAGGGCGCTTAGGCGCGGCAACTCGGCCAGGGCGGCGTCCTTCCCGGCGCGGATGGCCTGCGCGGAACGGTTGAAACTGACCAGATCAATGTCGCCCAGGTGCGGGCGCAGCAGCACGTCCGGGCGGTACAGGCTGACGCGGGCGTCCGTCAGTTGTGCCTGCATGATCTCCACCGAGCGCCGCAGCGCGCGTACCGGCCCCAGGTTCGCCTCGCGTTTCCACAGCAGTACGCGCCGCTCGTGCAGTTCCAGCGGGTCCGGCGCGGTCACGTCGATGGCCAGCACGCGCCGCGCCCCCAGGAACAGCGCGGCGTCTACCGGCACCTGATTCAGAATCCCGCCGTCCGAGAGCAGCATGTCGTCAACCGCCACGGGTTCGATCGCGCCGGGGTACGCGGTCGTGGCCCGCAGCGCCTCGTGAAGATTCCCGCGCGTCAGGTACACGGCGCGCCCCGAGAGCATGTCGGTCGCGGTGATCGCCAGCGGCACCTTCAACTCCTCGAAGGTGCGCGGCAGGTGCTGTGAGAGCCACGCGTTTAGGATGGACGCGCGGATCAGGCCCGGGCCGGGCCGCAGGTCCAGCAGTCGCCGCCACGACACGGACTCCGAGATGCGGATCAGTTCCGGGGCGCTGTAACCGGCGGCAATGAACGCCCCGACCAGGCCGCCCATGCTCGTTCCGGCAATCACGCCGGGCGTCAGGCCGTGCTCTTCCAGGACGTGCCACGCGCCCACGTGCGCCAGCCCGCGCGCGCCGCCGCCGCCCAGCACCAATCCGTACCCCACCCGTGCCCTCATGCGGTCATTCTACGTTCTGCACCGGCTTCATCTTGTGCGTTGCGGACAGCCGTTTCAGTAAAGTCTCACCTCTGGGTCCCTGGTCAACGCAGGATGCGGGCCTCGTCGGGACGCAGGGGCGCGCCGCTCGCTGGCCGGTCGCCCAGGCTGCTCAGGAGCGTCTCGCCGCGCGTCAGGCCCCCCAGGTCGTGTTCCCGGCTCCCCATGTTGAGCAGGACAGTCAGGGTCTCGCCGTGACCTTCGCGGACGAAGGCGAACACGTCCTCCGGGGCGTCCACGCTGCGGTACGTGCCGCCGATCAGGGCCGGGTGCCCTTCGCGCAGGCGGGTCAGGGCGCGGAAGTAATTCAGGTCGCTGGCCGGATCCTGCTCCTGCGCGGCCACGTTCAGGATGACGGCGTCGTCTGCGAGGGGAAGCCACGGGGTCGTGCCGGGCGCGCTGAAGCCCGCGTTGACGGCATCGTCCCACTGCATGGGCGTGCGTTCCGGGTCGCGGCCCGCTTCGGGGCTGTCCGGCTGTTGCAGCGCAGCCGGATCCACGATGCGGTCGGCCGGAATGACCACGTCGCGCATGCCGATCTCGTCGCCGTAGTACACGGTGGGCGTCCCGCGCAGCGTCAGCAGCAGCGTCTGCGCCACGCGGTACTGCGCGTCTCCCACGCGGCTGCGGAAGCGGCGCTGGTCGTGGTTGCCGAGCACCCAGTTCGGCCACGCGCCCGCTGCGAGGCACGCCGCGTCGTACCCGTCTGTGAACTGCCGAACCTGGGCGGCGTTCCAGGGCAACAGGATCAGGTGGAAGTTGAACGGTAGGTGCACCATCCGGGCGTCCTCCGTGCCCGAATAGGTCAGGAGCCGGTCCACCGGCAGGTAGATTTCACCCACCATCATGCGGTCGTCGAACTCCTCCAGCACGGCGCGCATCTCCCGGATGTACCCGTGCGTCTCGGGCTGGTCCTGGGTGTACGGGTGGAGCAGACTCGAGTGTTCAGGCTGCCCGGGCTGCCAGTCGGGGTTCCGGGGTTCGTCCAGGTAGCGGTTGTCCTCGGCCAGCAGCCAGATCACGTCCACCCGGAAGCCATCTACACCCCGGCGCATCCAGAAACGCAGCACGTCAAACATGGCCGCGCGCACGGCCGGGTTGCGCCAGTTCAGGTCCGGCTGGCTGGGCAGGAACTGGTGCAGGTAGTACTGCCCGCTGGCCCCGTCCAGTGTCCAGGCGGGGCCGCCAAAGAAGGACTTCCAGTTGTTGGGTACGCCGCCGCCGGGGGCCGGGTCGCGCCACACGTACCAGTCGCGTTTCGCGCTGCTTGGGCCGGTCAGCGCTTCCTGGAACCAGGCGTGGTCGGACGAGGAGTGGTTGGGAACGTAGTCCAGCATGATCTTCAGGCCCAGGCGGTGGGCCTGTGCGACCAGCGCGTCGAAGTCCTCCAGCGTGCCGAACAGCGGGTCGATGGCGCAGTAATCGGCCACATCGTACCCGAAGTCCCGCATGGGGCTCTTGAAGATGGGGGAGAGCCACACGGCCCGCACGCCCAGGCTCGCCACGTACGGCAGGCGGCGCGTGATGCCGCGCAGGTCTCCCACGCCGTCGCCGCTGTCGTCCTGGTAGGAGCGCGGGTAGATCTGGTAGATGATGCCGCTCTGCCACCACTTCAGATTGCCGGTCAGGGAGGAAGTCACACGGAGCACGGTACGGTCTGAATCGGTTCAGATCAAGGGGGCTTGATCGGATGCCGCCTGTCTCCTTGACAACCCGGATCAGCCCCGCCTTGATACCGTTACGCACGGAACCCAATTTTCTCTTGCTCGCTCTGATCCGGTTGAATGGGTTGCGAACCAGTCAGCCGGAGTCCGTATGACCGCCGACTTCTGACCACCAGCGCGTCTCAGGGCGCGGGCGTATCCGATCCCAGCCGGATGGTCACGTCTGCGCCCGCCGCGCCCGGCGTGTCGGTAACCGCCCCGAATCCCACGTCCCGCAGTACCTGCGCCGCCGCCCCACCCGAGGCGGTCGTCCTGGCCGCACCACGCGGCTCACTGACGATCCAGACGTTCGTGTAGCCCAGACCCTCCAGCCTCGCTTTCAGGCGGCCCGCGCTGCCGTCCGGGGCGTCCATGTTCACGACCGCCACGCCCAGCGACCGCACGTCATCCGGATCACGGAACGCCTTGCGGATCAGGGCGTTCAGGGTCACGCGGTCCACCTCCCACACGCTCGCCGCGCCCCGGTACCCGAAGGTACCCGGCACGCTGAACGTCTGCACCTGCGGGCCTGAGAGCGCCGCGCCGCCCAGGGCCGCGACCTGTGTGCGCGTCAGGTTGGTCTTCACGTTGCGGTCCACGGCGCCCACCATCATCGGCAACCGCCACACGTTCAGTGGATTGCGAACCTGCGCGCCCAGCGCGGTCAGGAACTGCTGCTGCCGCGCGATCCGCCCGATATCACCGAGGTTGTCATGCCGGAAGCGCAGAAACCCGGCCGCCTGCTCGCCGTTCAGGCGCTGACGCCCCGGCTTCAGGTCAATGTGCAGTTTTCCGGCGTTGTCGTCGTACTTCATGGCCTGCCCCACATCGACCGTCACGCCCCCGGCCGCCGCCGTCATGGCCGGAATGGCGTTCAGGCTGACCAGCGCGTACGCGTCCACGCGCACGCCCGTCAGGTCCTGTACGGCCCGCATCAGCAGGTCCGGGCCGCCGTGCACGTTCGCGCCGTTGATCTTGCCCCACCCGTACCCCGGCATGTTCACCCACGAGTCACGCGGCACGCCCAGCATGTTCACTCGACCGTCCGGCCACACCTGCGTGAGCATGATTGTGTCGGTACGGGTCGCGTACGACTCGGCCTTCGCGGGCCAGGGCCACACGGCGGCGCGGTCGTCGTAGTCCACGTCCACACCGGCCAGCAGCACCGTCAGCGGGCCGTCCGCCTTGCGCGGAATGGCCGCGTACCGCGAGAGAAACGGAGCGGCGGGGGCAACGACCGCTGCCAGACCCGCCGCCGCAACAAGAACCCACACAACGCGGCGCACGCCGCCGAGCATAGCGCCCGCACGCCGCGGGCGGATCAACCGGAGGATGACCCCGGCCATACCGGACGCCCGACCAACCCACCCGGGCGGTGCACCCAGGCACGCCACCAGCCCCTGACCCCACCAGAGCGGACGCCCCTTAACCGGGCAGAGTCCAGATCAGGTGCGTGTACGATCCGCCCGCCAGCGTGCGCCTGCCTGCCGCGCGGAAGCCCACGCGGGCGTACAGCGCCGCGGCACGGTTGCCGTCCTCGACCAGCAGGCCCACGCGGCGCAGGCCCTGCGCCCCCGCCTGGGCCGCCGCCGCTTGCAGCAGTGTGGCACCCACCCCCTGTCCGCGCGCCGCCTCGGTCACGGCCAGCGTGTCCAGGTACAGTTCGCCGGGCGTGCCCTCAGACTCCACCTGCGCCGGCAGTCCCAGGGACGCCAGTCGCTCGCGGAACGGGTCGTCCAGCGCGTGGGCCTGAGCGCCGGGGTAGGCCAGCAGCAGCCCCAGCGGTTCGGGGCCACGCGCGGCGATCTGCACGTTCTGGTAACTCAGGCGGTTGCCGCGCAGCGGGAAAAAGCCCAGCATGGCCCGCGCCGCCCCGGTATCCGAATCGGCCCCGGTCAGGGCCAATCCGACCTTGCCGATGGTCTGCTGCACCAGGGGCACGGCGAACGCCGCGTCGAAGGGGACAGCCGGGCGGGTCACGACGGGCTCAATCATGCCGGGCAGCATACCCCCGGCGCTGTGGTCGCGGCCTCGTTCCCCTCACCACACTGAAAAATCGGACCCCCACAGGAGTCCGGCTCTTCATGCCCCCGGCAAGTCAGTTCAGAGTGATCTTGTTGGCTTTCAGGGTGCTGCTGGCCTCGTCGATCTCACCTTCGACGGCGATCTTGGCGGCTGCGCGATCAGTGCCGAAGAACTCGTCGGCCGTGGTGGCGCCGCCCTCGAACACGGTGGCATCATCGACAGTGACAGCGTAGTTGGCGTCGTTCTCGTTCAGCGTGAAGGTCTTGGCGGTGCCGTCGAAGTCGGTCACGGTGCCTTCCAGGCCGTCGCCTACGGCCATGTCGATCTCTTCGCCCACGGTGGCGTCATCGGCGTTGGTGACCGTGCTGTCAACGCCAGGGTCAGCGGCATTGTCGGTAGCACCCTCGCCTTCGGCGACGGGGTTCGCCACGGTGGGTTCGTTCGTCCCGGTGGTGGCGGTGCCTGTATCGGTCGTGGTGGTCGTGTCTTCCTTGGGAGCGCAGGAGGCGAGAAGGGCGGCGGTCAGCAGGGCCAGCAGGGTGGGTTTCATGACACGATCTTCCCGGCTAGGCTGCCCCTCAGATGAGGGGAATCATAGGGAATCTTCACGTCCAGCACGTTAAAACTCCTGGAACGGATTCTGCCTATTTTACCGATCACCTGCGACGGTAGCGGGCAACGAACTCCACGCCCGGAATCCAATTCTCTCCTGCTCGCTCTACGGCGCTCCTACCCGAGTCCGTATGACTTACGGATGAAATGGTCACGCGGGCAGCGGACCAAAGCGGCGCCTCCTGTGACCCCTTCGGCTGCGCCCGTTAATTGAACGTGAATTCCCCGTTGCGGACGCCCACTTTCACCGACCCACCGCCTTTCAGGCGGCCGAACAGCAAGTCGTCGGCCAGCGGGCGCTTGACGCGCGTCTCGATCACGCGGGCCAGTGGCCGCGCCCCCATGACCGGGTCGTAGCCCAGTTCGGCCAGTCGCGCGCGGGCCGCCGGACTGACCGTGAGCGTCACGCCCCGCTCGGTCAGTTGGGCCTGCAATTCCCGCAGGAACTTGTCCACCACGCCCCCCATGACCGCCGGGGACAGCGGCGAGAAGTGCAGCGTGGCGTCCAGACGGTTGCGGAATTCCGGCGTGAAGGTCCGCTTCACGGCCCCCGCCTCCTCGCCCGCGCGGCCCACCCGCCCGAAGCCCAGCGCGGGCCGCGCGGCGTCGGCGGCCCCGGCGTTCGTGGTGAAGATCAGGATCACTCCCCGGCCGTCCACCTTCTTCCCGGTATGGTCGGTCAGGGTGCCGTGATCCATCAGTTGTAAAAAGACGTTGTACACGTCCGGGTGGGCCTTCTCGATCTCGTCGAGCAGCACCACCGAGTGCGGGTGCTTCGCCACGGCGTCCGTCAGCAGGCCCCCCTGATCGAAGCCCACGTACCCGGGCGGCGCTCCGATCAGGCGCGCGACCGTGTGCGCCTCCTGGTACTCGCTCATGTCGAAGCGCGCCAGGTGAATGCCCAGCCGCTCGGCCAGTGCGCGGGCCAGTTCGGTCTTGCCCACCCCGGTCGGCCCGGCGAACAGGAACGCTCCCTGCGGTTTCTGCGGGTCGCGCAGGCCCGCGCGGGCCAGTTTCACGGCGCTCGCCACGGCCTCCACGGCCGCGTCCTGCCCGAACACCCGTGTGCGCAGGTCCGCGCCCAGCGTGGCCAGCGACGTGACCTCCTCGGCGCGCACCGCGCCCAGCGGCACCCGCGCCATGCGGGCCACCGTGCCCTCGATGTCCGGCACGTCGATCTCGCCGCCCTTCCCGGCGCTGCTGCGCGCCGCGCCGGACTCGTCGAGCACGTCGATGGCCTTGTCCGGCAGGAAGCGGTCGCGCAGGTAGCGCACGGAAAGCCGCACCGCCGCCTCCAGCGCCCCCGGCGTGAATGTCACCCCGTGATGCGCCTCGTAGCGTCCCGAGAGCCCCTGCACGATCTTCAGGGCGTCCTCCTCGCTGGGCTCGGGCACCTCGACCGTCTGGAAGCGCCGCCACAGCGCCCGGTCCTTCTCCAGGAAGCGCAGCTCGGCCGGCGTGGTCGCGCCCAGCACCCGCAGCCCATGACCGTGCACCCCGCCGCGTGCCAGGGCGGGTTTCAGGAGGTTCGCGGCGTCCACATTCCCGCCCTCGGTCGCTCCGGCTCCCACCAGCGTGTGCAGCTCATCGATGAACAGCACCGCGTTGCGCCCCTCCAGCGCCGCGAGGACCGCCTTCAACCGCGCCTCGAAATCGCCCCGGTAGCGGGTGCCGGCCAGCAGCGCCCCCAGGTCCAGCGCGAACACCGACGCGTCCCGCAGGAATCCCGGTGCCCGCCCGTCCGCCACCCGCTGCGCGAGCCCCTCGGCCAGCGCGGTCTTGCCCACGCCCGGTTCGCCGACCAGGACCGGGTTGTTCTTCCCGCGCCGCGCCAGAATATGCACCGTGCGCTCCAGCTCCGCCTCGCGGCCGATTACCGGATCGAATTGCCCGGCGCGCGCCAGCTCGGTCAGGTCCGACGCGTACGCCTCCAGCGGGTCCAGCTCCGGCGCCGCGCCCTCCGCCCCGGCCGCGTCCGGGCCGTCCACGCCCGCCACGCGCCGCTCACGGCCCTGACCCGACACCTTCGCCGACCCATGCGACACGAAGGTCAGGACATCTAGCCGCGACGCTCCCTGCGCCTCGATGGCCGCGCGCGCCGGACTGTCCTCCTCCTCCAGCAACTCCACCAGCACGCGCGCGCCGTCCGCCTCCTGGGCGCCCTTCCCGCTGGCATGTAGTTGCAAGACGGCGCCTTCGACCACCCGGTGGACGCCCAGCGTGAACTCCGGCTCGGCGTCCGGCACGGTGTCAAGCCCTGCCAGGACCGTCCGCAGGTCGTCGCGCAACCTCTCCACGTCCACGCCCACCGCCAGCAGCGCCTCGCGGCCCTCCGGGTCGTGCGTCAGGGCCAGCAGCAGGTGTTCCAGCGTCACCAGTTCATGCCCCGCCTCGCGCGCGTAGTCCGCCGCGCGGCCAATCGTCACCTGTAAGTGATTGCTGATCATATCGACTCCGCTAAGAGGGAGCGCGCCAGGCGCCTGAGAGGGATTCCGTGTAGGTCGTTCTCAATCCCGCACAACGCCGGGCGGCCAACCTCAAGCTCCGAGCCACGCCCACCCGCTCTGGGACTCAGCTCTCCGGGTGTGTTCGGGTGGAAAGTGTGTGTCACCCTGTTCACCCCCATCCGTATCATTCGCCCGCCTCCGGTTCAGCCACCACTCGCAGCGGGAACCCCTCCTGCCGCGCGGCCGCCATGACCTGCGCCACCTTCGTCTCGGCCACGTCCCGCGAGTACACGCCCGCCACGCCCTGCCCCTTGTGATGCACGGCCAGCATGATCAGCTCGGCCTCCTGCTCGGTCTTGCGGAAAAAGCGGCGCAGCACCTCCACCACGAACTCCATCGGGGTGTAATCGTCGTTCAGCAGCAGTACCCGGAACAGCCGGGGCCGCTGCGTTCGCGTGCGCTCCAGCGTCTGGGTTCCAGAGTCAAGGTCGCGGCGTGTCATGTCGCCGAGTGTAGCGGCCCGCCGACCCAGCCGCCGCCAGGCGCGCGGTCCAGGGCAAGGGAGGCCAGAAGGGGGCCGATACGGATTCCGCTCCATTCCGCCACAGTCGGGAAGACACCGCCTGCGGCTCCATACCGCGAAACCCGTATCCTGTTCCTACTCGCGTCCGCTCGGACTGATTCAGAACTGCACTGAATCAATCGGAATCCTTATCATCCGGAAGCCGCATCACAGGCCGCGCCCCCTCCGTGGGGAGGGGGCGCGTGGTGAACCGGAACGGGGATCAGGCGTTCTTGGCGTCGCGGACGGCACCCTTGACATCGTTGACGGCCTTGGTGGCGTCGGCCTTCGCCTCGGCGACCTTGGCCTGCGCGTCGGCCTTGACCTCGGCGGCCTTGTCGGCAGCGGCGTTCTTCGCGTCGGTAGCGGCGTTCCGGGCCTTGTCACTCACGTCGGCGGCCTTGTCGCTGGCGGTCGCAGCGGCGTCCTTGGCAGCGTCGGCGGCTTTACCGGATGCGTCGGCCACGGCGTCTTTCACGTCACCGGCCACCTGCTTGGCCTTGTCGGCTGCGGCCTGCCCGCCGTCAGCGGCGGCGTCTTTGACCTCGCTGGCCTTGTCGGCAATGACGGCCCCGGCATCCTTGGCGGCGTCCTTGGTCTTCTCCCAGCCTTTCGTGACGCTCTGGCCCACGTCCTGCGCGGCGTCCTTGAGACCCAGGTCCGCCAGTTTGGCGTCCAGGGCGCGGCGGTTCTGCTCGCGGCTGAAGTAGTACGCCCCGGCGCCCACCAGGGCACCCAGGACCAGCAGGCGTTTCACGGGGAAATGACGATCGTTATTCATGAGAGCCAGCCTACGCCCCGCTCATCGGTGCAGGATGAGCCGCAATTCACGGGCAGTTCACGCCCGGCAGGCCCCCGGCTGCGCGCTCTGGGGGGGGTGTCGGTACCCCGGCGTGTTGGTCGGCGGCCAACAAAACACAAGGCAGTCCGTATGACCTGCCGTACTCTACGCATTCCGTCTGTTTCGCTGACAACTCAGAACGTCGCCGTGTTGTCAATTCCACGCCCGGAACCCGGCCCGCTCCCACTCGCTTCGGTCGGAGTCCGTCTTACCCTAACAGGCCCAGGCGGCGCGCCAGTTCCTGCCCCAGCACCCACTCCTCGGGCTCCTCGGTGCCCTCCACGCGTACCAGCACGCACTCGCGGCTCAGGTAGAACGCCACGATCTTCTCCCAGGCTTCCTCCTCGGTGTCTGCCGTTTCCTCGATATCTTCCAGGGTGCCCCACACGTCACCGTCTACCTCGGCGCTGCGCAGGGCCTCGGCGTGCCCGCTCATCACGTACGCGTCCACGACCTCGTCACGGCGGTACGTTTCGCCGTCCCGGCGCCGGTCCAGGCGGTCGTCCCGCTCGAACAGGCTCTCCAGGAGGGCGTTCCACTGCCCGGCACTCAGGGTTATCACGTCGCGTCGCTCGTCACTCACGCGCGCAGTGTACCCGCCGGACCCCGCGCCACAAGGCCGCATGAAGGGCGCCCAGGGGAACGCCGCAGCGTGCCGACCCGTACACTGCGCATATGCAGCCCGCCTCCCGCATTTCCGGCGTCCGCACCCACCGTCCCCTTCTGCTCAGCGCCCTGCTGACGCTGCTGGCCCTGACGTCCCTGCTGCTTGCGCCGGCCCACGCGCAGTCCGGCGGTGGGTTCGGCGGCAGCTCCCGTGGTTCCGGCAGTTCCGGAGGCGGGTACGGCGGCGGCTATAGCGGAGGCGGGTACAGCGGCGGCGGCTACAGCCGGGGCGGCGGCTACGGGGGCGGCTACAGCGGCCCGATCATCATCAACGGCGGCGGCGGATTCGGGTACGGGTACGGCGGCGGTGGCGGCGGCCTGATCCCCCTGGTCCTGTTCGGCGTGGTGGTCTTCGTGGTGATCGGCGCCATGCGACGCAGCCTCGGCGGGGGCGGCAAGGGCCTGGCCGGGCTCAGCGGCACCGCGCAGGCGCTCAGCGTGCAACTCCTGCTGGCCGAGGGTGACGAGGTCAAACGCGCCCTGCAACGCGTCGCGCAAAACGGCGACCCCGACACCAACGAGGGACTGGCCCGCATGTTGCAGGAAGCGGCGCTCGTGGCGCTGCGCCACCCGGAACGCTGGGTGTACGGCACCGTGCAGCGTGCCCAGGGGTCCGCCGAGACCGCCGACAGTCAGGTGGGCGCGTGGGCCACCGAAGCCCGCGCCGCTTTTACCGAGCAGACCACCAGCAACTACCAGAACAGGGACCCGAACAGCGGTTACGCCCGCCGCGACGACTACGCCTTCAAGCACGACGCCGCCGACCAGTACCTCGCCGTGACCCTGGCCGTCGCGGCGCATACCCTGGCCGCCCTGCCGCCCGCCGGAGTCACGAACGCCGCCGAGGCCCGCGCCGCCCTGAGCGCCATCAGTTCCGTCACGCCCGGCGACCTGATCCGCGCCGAGGTCATCTGGAGCCCCGACGCCGAGGGCGAATTCCTCAGCGAGGACGAGGCCATCCAGAAGTACCCCAACCTGACCCGCCTGTAACGGCCGCCGCTCAGGGCGGCCCGGCCGGACTGTTCAGCCTCAGACAGTCCGGCCGTCACGCGCGCCCGTATCTTCACGCATGGCACGCCGGCTCCCTCCCAGCACCTGGCCCGCGCCGCCCACCCCGGACCCCACCTGCGCCCTGTGTCAGCGGGCTACGCCGCACCTGACCGAACACCATCTGCTGCCCCGCTCACAGGGTCGCCGGCAGGGTGTACGTGTAGCGGACCTGCCCACCACCCGGCTGTGCCGCCCCTGCCACAGTTTCCTGCACCGCACCTTCAGCAACGCCGAACTGGCCCGCGACTACCAGGACGTCGGCGCGTTGCGCGCGCACCCGGACGTGCAGCGCTTCGTGCGCTGGCTGCGCACGCAACCCGTCAGCAAGGGCGTCCGCGTTCGCTGATGGGGACTGCGGCTCCAAGACTCGAAGGAGCGTCTGTTGTTCCTTCTTGCATGGTCCCGGCCCGATCGGAACGGCGCCGCATCAGCCGCAGGCCGTATCAGTGGGAAACCCGCTTGCCCCCCACGGCTGTCGGTGCCGGTTCCAGGGGCAGCCAGCGGCGCAGCATCACCGGCACGCCCCCGGCTGCCACGAGCACCAGCAGCCCGTAGCGCAGCGCGCACCAGCCCGACCTCCCTGCTTCCGGCCGTCAGCGCCCCCAGACCGGCAGACGCGCCGAACACCACGGCCAGTCCGAACACCGCCACGATCAGGCGGCCCTGTGTCGTCGTGGGCGGCGTGAAGCGCGGCTGCACGAACCAGAACCCGGCGGCCATGCCCAGCCCTGCCGCGAACTCACGGGGCACGCCCGCCGGCAGCAAAGCCGCCAGGAGCAGCGCCGCCAGCGGCGGCGCACTGCGCAGTGCGCCGCCCTGCGGGAAGGTCACGCGCGCCGCCCGTGCCAACAGCGCGCCCAGCGCGAGGCCCACGATCACGTCACTGGGGTAATGCACGTTCAGGACCAACCGCGACGCGGCGATCAACCCGACCAGCGCAGCGGCGGCCGCCGTTACCCACGGGCGGCGCAGTTGCAGGGCCACGCCGCCCCACAGGGTCGCGGCCATCTGCGAGTGCCCACCCGGCAGGCCTGGCCCGCCCGCCGTGCCCCGCGCCGCCTGTGACGCCGCCGCCGGGTCGTTCGTGAACGGGCGGGGCAGGTTCAGCCCGTACTTCAGCGCGGCGTTCACCGGGTCACTCAACGCGAACGCCGTGCCCAGGCTCCGGCCGCCGCGCGGACTGACCAGCCAGGTGTCCAGCGCGAGGGCCGCGATGAAGATCTCGTCGCGTCCCAGGTTCGTCATGGCCAGCCAGAAAGGTTCCATGATGCCGGTATTCTGACCCAAGCCGGGCGCGCGCGCGTGGGGGGGGCCAGAGGATGCGCGCGGGCCTGCGCGGACAGTAGACTCGGGGGTATGACCGCTCCCACTACCGACGTGCTGCGCGAGGTGCATCACAACTCCCCGAACGCGCTGGAGTTGCGCGGCGTCACCAAACGCTTCCCGCTGGTTCTCGCCAACGACAACATCTCCATGGAAGTGCGCTGGGGCAGCGTTCACGCCCTGTGCGGCGAGAACGGAGCCGGCAAGAGCACCCTGATGAAGATCGTGTACGGCATTCAGCCCCCTACCAGCGGGCAGATCGTCGTGGACGGTGAAACTGTTGACCTGAGCGACCCCAGCGAGGCCATCAAGCGCGGCATCGGCATGGTCTTTCAGCACTTCATGCTCGTCGAGACCCTGAGCGTCACCGAGAACGTCATCCTGGGAATGGAACCCACGCGTGGCGGCGCCATCGACTACGCCGGGGCGCGCAGGCGCGTGGCCGACCTGATCCGGCAATTCAACTTCGACCTGAACCCCGACGCCATCGTCGGTGAGCTGCCCGTGGGCCTGCAACAGAAAGTCGAGATTCTCAAGACCCTGTACCGGGGCGCGCGCATCCTGATTCTGGATGAACCCACCGCCGTGCTGACCCCCAGCGAGACCGAGGAGCTGTTCGACTTCCTGAAAAACCAGTACGCCGCGAGCGGCAACGCCGTGATCTTCATCAGCCACAAGCTGCACGAGGTGCTGCACATCAGCGACACCATCAGCGTTATCCGTGACGGCAAGATGATCGGCACCATCCCCGCCAGGGGCGCCACGACCGAGATCCTGGCCCGCATGATGGTCGGCCGTGACGTGAGCTTGAAGGTCAGCAAGGCGCCCGCCCAGCCCGGCGAGGTCGCCCTGAACGTGCAGAACGTCACCGTAAAAGGCGAGCACCGCAACGCCGTGGACGGCGTGAGCTTCCAGGTGCGCGCCGGAGAGATCGTGGGCATCGCGGGCGTCGAGGGCAACGGCCAGAGTGAACTGGTCGAGGCCATCACCGGCCTCCAGCCCTACCAGGGGGAGATCACGTACCTCGGGAAGGCGGCGCGTGGCGTGCGTGAAGTCGAGGCGTCCGGCCTGTCACACGTTCCCGAGGACCGCAACGAACGCGGGCTGGTAATCGACATGACCACCGCCGAGAACTACATCCTGGGCGAACACGACCGCCCGCCCTTCGCCGGGCGCGGCGGTTTCCTGAACCGTGACGTGATCGAACAGAACGCCCGCGACCTCAGCGAGAAGTACGACGTGCGCCCCCGCAGCACCAGCCTTCAGGCCGGACGCTACTCGGGCGGCAACGCCCAGAAGCTCATCGTGGCCCGCGAGATGCGCAAGGGCCCCAAGATCCTGGTCGCCAGCCAGCCCACGCGCGGCGTGGATATCGGCGCCATCGAATTCATTCACGCCCGCATCGTCGAGGCGCGCGACCAGGGCCTCGCCGTGCTGCTGATCAGCGCCGACCTGGGCGAGGTCATGAACCTCAGCGACCGCATCCTGGTCATGTACGAGGGCAACATCGTGGGTGAAGTCAAGGCCGCCGAGGCCACCGAAACGCAGCTGGGCCTCCTGATGACCGGCAGCGGCAAGACCACCGCCACCCAGGTCAGCGAACAGCCGTAAGACGCACTCCGATTGAATGGGATGCAAGGCCCATTCAATCCGAGCGGACGCGAGCAGGAACACCAGCGGGGGCAACCGACGCCCCTGGGCGGTCTGGAGCGCAGTCCGTCCGGATCAGTTCCGGGGTTCTGGTTCTGTGGGCTCGGGGGCAGCGGCGGGTCTGGTCAGGTTGATGCCGGTGCTGGCGGCAATCACGCACACGAGCGCGGCCCACTGCGCGGCGTTCAGGCGCTCTCCCAGGAACAGCAGGCCACTGAGCGCGGCGATGGCCGGCTCGGCACTCATCATCACGCCGAAAATATGGGCGGGAATGGCCCGCAGGGCGCGCATTTCCAGCGTGTACGGCAGCGCGCTCGACAGTACGGCCACCCCCAACCCCAGGAGCAATGAGCCCGGAGCCAGGAGTTGCGGCCCCGCCCCGGCCACACCGAAGGGCAGGGTGACAAGCGCCGCCACGATCATGCCGGCCACCACGCCGGTCGTACCGGGCACCCGGCGCCCCACCGCGCCGCCCGCCAGGATATACAGCGCCCAGAACGCCCCGGCCAGCAGCGCCAGACCCACGCCGGCAGGGGAGACCGGCGTGTGCGTCCCGCCGCCGGTCAGGAGTTCTCCCAGCGGGGAGATCAGCGCGATGCCCAGTGCGGCCAGCAGCACCCACGCCACGTCGGTGGCGCGGCGCGACAGGATCAGTGAGAGCGTGAGTGGCCCGATGAACTCCAGCGTGACGGCCAGCCCCAGCGGCAGGGTCCGCAGCGCCTCGTAGAACGCGAGGTTCATCAGGCCCAGCGCCGCGCCGTACGGCACGATGGCCGCCCAGTCGGGCCGCGTCAGCTGCCGCAGCCGGGGCCGCAGCACCATCGTCAGCAGCGCGGCGGCCAGCGTGACGCGCAGCGAGGTCGTTCCGGCCGCGCCCAGCGTGGGGAACAGCGTCTTGGCGAACGCCGCGCCGCCCTGAATGCTGACCATGGCCAGCAGCAGGGCCGGAATGGGCGGCAGGCCCGGTCGGGTGCGCGCAGAGGGGCGGGCGGCAGTCATGCCGGGCATTAGATCACCTGCCCCCACCTACCGCCCCGCTGCGGTCCGGTGGCGTGCCAATCAACCGAGGACCGTATCATACCGACTCCGATTGAATGGGTTTCAAAGACCATTCAATCCGAGCGGATGCGAGTGGGAGAGAAACGGAATCCGTTTCAGTCCGGCCCCACCTCCGTCTGCTCCTGTGCGGCGTGTCGTTCGGCCAGTACGCGCCCGGCGATGTTAAATCCGTTCAGTCCGGCGGGCACCCCGGCGTAGATGGCCACCTGATGCAGCACGTCGCTCAGGTCGCGTTCGCTGACGCCGCTGTTGGTGGTGGCGCGCACGTGCCCCTCCAGTTCGCGGTCGCGGCCCAGCGCGGCCAGGATGCCCAGCGTGATCATGTGCCGCTCCCGGTCTGTCAGGCCGCCGCGTCCCCACACGGCCCCCCAGGCGTACTCGGTCAGGAAGCGCTGGTAGTCCGCGCCGAAGGCGTCCGGGTCGCCCGCGAAGGCGCGGTCCACGAAGCCCTGCCCCATGATCTGCGCCCGCCGCTCCTTGCCGAGCCTCAGCATCTCGCGGTCGGGCGTCTGGTCGCTGGAAGGCTGATCTGGGCGTTCGATGCCGTCTGTCTGGTCGCTCATACCCCACACTACCCGCAGAGGGAGCGGCGTGCGGGGCAGCCGGGGGGGCGTGGCCGGGTGGGAGTGGGCCCATACGGATTCCGTTTGTTTCGCCGACAATCCTGAGGGGTGCCGGTTTGTCAACTTCACTCCCGGAGGGCCGCCCTACTCCCACTCGCACCCGCTCGGATCGAATGGGCTGCAAAGACCGTTCAATCCGAGTCCGTGGCAGGTCAGTCTGGTCAGGCCCACTTGATCAGTCGGGCTTCCAGGTCGTTACTCAGGCCGTCCACGACGGGCAGCATGCGCACGCCGACCGAGTACAGGCCGCTCTCGTTCAGGGGCACCTGGGCGCTGAAGGTGCCGTCGCCGTGGCTGGTCAGCGGCACGTGGGTCAGCGGCACGTGGGTCAGCGGCACATAGGTCAGCCCCCCCGCGCGTTTCAGGACGGCTTCCACGCGCAGTTCGCTCAGGTTGATCCCGGCGGGGTTCACGGTGGCCGTGACGGGCACGGTCTGGCCGGGCTGGGTGGTGGCGGGCAGGGTCGCCTGGGCGCTGAGGGTGGTGTGCGGCCACTGCTGGCGCACCCAGCCTTTCCAGCTGGCGATCTCGCGGGCGCGCGTGCTGTGGCTGTCGGCCAGGACGGCGCCGCGCGCGGCGATGGGCAGGTAGTACTTCTGCACGTAGTCGATCACCTGACGCTGCATCGAGAAGCGCGGGCTGCACGTCTCGATGGCGCGGCGAACGGTGTGCGCCCACGAGGTGTCCCCGGTGCCCTGTCCGTAGTAGCGGGGCGCGATGTCGTGTTCCAGGATGTGATACAGGCTGTAGGCGTCGGCGTCGTCCTGCACGTTCAGGTCGGCGTACTCGCGTTCCTCGCCGATGGGCCAGCCGTTGGTGGTGTCGTACCCTTCGCGCCACCAGCCGTCCAGCACGCTGAAGTTGGGGCTACCGTTGAAACTGGCCTTCATGCCGCTGGTGCCGGAGGCTTCCAGGGGGCGGCGGGGGTTGTTCAGCCAGATGTCCACGCCCTGCACGAGGTGACGGGCGACATGCATGTCGTAGTTTTCCAGGATCACGATCTTGCCCCGGAACTCGGGTTCCTGCGACAGGCGGTAGATCTCCTGAATCAGGGCCTTGCCGGGGTTGTCGGCCGGATGGGCCTTACCGGCGAACACGAACTGCACCGGGCGCTCCGGGTGGTTCACGATGCGGCTGAGGCGTTCACGGTCGCGGAACAGCAGCGTGGCGCGCTTGTACGTCGCGAAGCGCCGCGCGAAGCCGATGGTCAGGGCGTTCTCGCTGAGCAGCGTGTCGGTGGCGGCCACGTCGGCGGCGCTGGCGCCGTTGCGGACCTTCTGCTCGCGCACGCGGCCGCGTACAAAGGTGATCATCTCGCGTTTCATGACCAGCTGCACGTCGCTGAGCTGCGCGTCGGTGAGGTTCTCGACGGCCTGCCACATCGCCTCGTCTTCCAGGCGTTCGGTCCAGTCGGCGGGCAGCACGGTGGAGAGCAGGTCGCGCATGGCCTGACTCGTGAAGGTCAGGTTGTGCGCGCCGTTCGTGACGTGCCCGATCGGCACTTCCCCGGTCTCCGCGCCGGGGTACAGGAACTTCCACATGTCGCGGCTGACCTCGCCGTGCAGTTCGGACACACCGTTGGCGGCGCGGCTCATGTTCAGCGCGAACACCGTCATGGAGAACGTCGGGACCGGGTGGCCGTCCCACATCTGCTCGTGTTCGGCCAGCGCGTACAGTTCGTCACGGCTGGCGGCCAGCTGGGCGGGCCACGAGCCGATGTAGCGGTCCATCAGGTCGTACCCGAACGCGTCGTTCCCGGCGGGCACGGGCGTGTGCGTGGTGAACAGCGTGCTGCTGGCCACGGTTTCCACGGCGGTACGGAAATCCAGACCGGCTTCCACGTACTCGCGGGTGCGTTCCAGGCCCAGCAGCGCGGCGTGCCCCTCGTTCATGTGGTACACGTCGCCGGGGATACCCAGCAGCCTCAGCGCGCGGATGCCGGCCACGCCCAGCAGCACGTACTGCTGCACGCGCAGCTCCTGGTTGCCGCCGTACAGGCGTGCGGTCAGTGTGCGGTCCTCGGGACTGTTCTGCGGAACGTTCGTGTCCAGCAGCAGTACCCGGATGCGGCCCACGTTCAGGTTCCAGATGCGCGAGTGAACGGTGCGGTTCCCGATGACCACGCTCACGCGGGCTTCCTCGCCGCCGTGCGTCAGGGCGGGCGTGATGGGCAGGGTGGTCAGGTCGAGTTCGTCGTAGGTTTCGTTCTGCCAGCCGTCCTTGTCGAACAGCTGCGTGAAGTACCCCTGGTGGAACAGCATGCCGACCGCCGTGAAGGGAATCCCCAGATCAGAGGCGCTCTTGCAGTGGTCACCCGCCAGCACGCCCAGACCGCCAGAGTAGATGGGCAGGGACTCGTGGTACGCGTACTCCATGCTGAAGTAAGCCACGGGTTTCATGTCGGGAACGTTCTTGGCGGCCCAGGTGTCCTTCTTGCCCATGTAGGCGTCGAAGTCGGCCATGACCTGCGCGTAGCGTTTCAGGTAGGCGGGGTCGGCCGCGACTTCTTTTAGGCGCGCCTGCGGAACTTCGAGCAGGGTCCGCACCGGATTGTGCTGGAACCGCTCCCAGAGACCGTGATCCAGTTCCTGATACAGCGCCTGGGCATGTGGAGTCCAGGACCAGTACAGGTTATAGGCGAGTTCGGACAGCCTTGCCACGCTGCCGGGCAGCTGAGGCAACACCGTGACCTTCCCAATGACGTTCATACCAGATGAGCTTACACCAGGGCCCACCCGCCCACCCGCGTGGCATGACTCCGTGCAGCACGCACAAAAAAGCCGGTTGTTTAGACAGCTGCGGGGGGCGGGGGCCCCATCCGCCCGGCACCCGGCGTGGCTGGGGCAGGCATGTCAGGATGAGCAGCGTGACCGTTCCGACCCCCGAAGGCCCAACCCCCGAAGGCCCGCCCCCCGAAGGCCTACCCCCCGAAAGGCCGCAGGCCGCGCTGATGGACGAGGGCGACCGGCTGGCCCGCCACCTGGCCCAGACACTCCACGCCACCCTGCAAGACCAGCCCCGCCTGACCTTCCTGGGCCGCAGCCTCGCGCTGAATCTCGTGAACGCCTTCATGCCCACCCTGGAACACGTGACCCGCCGCGCCGGACACGCCCTGCACGCCGCCCTGGTCCTCGACGAGCGTGGCCGCCCGCTCGTCCAGACGGCCAGTCCAGACGGCGAGACCGGCCCCAGCATCGGCGTGGACGACCTGCTGCGCGACCTGCTGTTCCTGCGCGGGCAGCTTCACCCCGCCGTTCAGGAACACCTGCGCGGCGCGCTGCGCGGGAGCGAACACCAGGCGACCCGCGCCCTGGTGGACTGCCTGCGCAGCCGCCCCGTCCTGGACGCCATGCAACGCCAGATTCAGACCCTGATGCGCGACCACTGAAGCTGACCCGGCCTGAATGGTTGACCCAACCCGTTCAGGCTTTTCCTGGAGTCCGTATCAGTCACCGGTCCTGTCTGACCCATTCCGGCTGCCATTTTCGGTCCGGCCGGAACCGCGCCGCGCGCACCTATCCGACGCGGTAACGGGCCACTTTCGCTGGATCAGGGGCGTGGCCGCTCAGGGCGGCCACGTCCAGCCAGCCGTCCCGGAACTCGATGGGCGCGTTCAGCAGGTCGTCCTGCAATTTCAGGACGAAACTGAGTTCGCAGGGCTCGGTCACCTCGGGCTGGGTGGACAGCAGCGCCGCGTGCAGGGTGCCCAGGCCCGTGCTGGCCTGCGAACCCACCATGCCGCGCTTTCCGTGGGCGGCGGCCACGCGCAGCATGTTCAGGCCGTCGGTAAAGCCGTTGCGGGCCGTTTTCACGTTCAGCACATCGAAGGTACCAAAGTCCAGTTCGCGGTCCAGGTCAGCCGGGGTGAAGCACGAGTCGTCCGCCACGATCGGCAGCCGCCCCTGCGCGTATAGCGCGGCGCGCGCCCGCAACTGCCGCGCCGGCAGGGGCTCTTCCACGTACATCAGGCCCGCCTCCCGCATGGCGTCCAGGGCCGGCGGGGCCGATTCGGGGCTCAGGGTCTCGTTACTGTCGGCGTACAGCAGCACGTCACTCCCGAACTCGGCCCGTAGCGCGCGGATCACGCGCAGGTCGCGTTCGTGCTCGCGGCCCACTTTCACCTTCAGGCAGCGCACACCGGCCTGCACCACGCGCCGCGCCTCGCCGAGCATGTCGTCCGGACTGGCGATGCCCAGAATGAAACTCACGCGGACGCGCGTGTTCGGGCCCATCAGCGTGCTGAACAGGCTGCTTCCGGCGGCGCGGGCGCGGGCGTCATGTAGGGCCATGTCCAGCGCGCCGCGCGCCGTGTGGTTGTTCGCCACGCTGTTGCGCGCGCGGTTCAGGCCCGCCTCGTCCGTGATGCTCAGGCCTGCCAGGGCGCCTTGCAGGTGCGCCAGGATGCCCAGCACGCTGGCGGGCGTCTCGCCGTAGATGGTGGGGCGCGGTGTCGCCTCGGCCACGCCCACCGTGCCGTCCGAGAGCGTGACGCGCACCAGAACGTGCTCGGCGGCACTCAGGGCCGAGTGCGCCCCCCACGCCAGCGCCGAGGTGAGCGGCAGCCGGTAGACCAGACCCTCGACCCGCGCGACGGTGGGCGCGCTCACACTGCCCCCGTGGTCCAGGTGCGCACGGCCCGCGCCACGCCGGCCGGGTCCAGCGCCACGGTATCCAGCACCAGCGCCCTTGCGGGCGGCAGGGTCCGCAGGAACGCCTCGGCCGCCACCGGGTCGTAGTTGCGCCGCTCGGACACCACGATCTTCACCTTCGCCAGCACGTCGTCCGGCGCGAAGCCCTGGGCCGGCAGTTCTGCCAGGGCGTCCAGTTCCTGCGGCGTAAAGACCTCCGCCGCGCCCTTCAGGTCGGCCAGCGATTCCCGCAGCGTGGTCCCGCCCTGGGCGCCGCCCACCTGATCGAAAGCGTCCGCTCGGCCCAGCAGCCGCCGCACCCGCACCGTGTCCGGGGCGCCCAGCGCCACGAACCGCCACGCCGGGAACGACTGCGCCGCGAATCTGACCTCGTCCAGGCCGCGCAGTCCGTCGAAGACCGGCGTCTGGCCCCAGTGACCCGTGTCGGCCAGCAGTGACCCCAGCGCCTGCGCCATGCCGCCCGGATGGGCCTGGCGGTACTGCGCGGTCAGCCGGAAGCGTTCTTCACGGTCCCGTACGGCCGCGCCTGCCAGCGGCAGGATCATCACGGCGTCCGTGACCTCCCGCCGGTCCGGTAGCACCCGGACGCCCGCATCTGCCGCGGTCAGGGCGGCCAGGGCGGTACTTTTCCCCACGCCGGTCAGGCCGACCAGCACCGTCAGGGGCAGCTGCGACAGCCGGCGCTCGTGCGGGGCGGGGGACGCGGCGTCGGCGCGCAGGAAGGGCAACTGACTCGACTCACTCGGCATTCACCGAGAGTAGCGCCCCCGCCTGGTGAAGACTGGGTCAAGGTTCAATCAAGTCGGTGTGATTCGTGGACGCGCAGATAACCGCCGCGAGTTTCTATACTTAGTGACGGAGGCACCATGACGCGACTCAAAGGCAATTCCGGCGGTAACGGCGGCAAGATTCTGATCATTCTCATCATCCTGATCGCTCTGTTCCTGCTGGCGTACTTCCTGTACCTCAAACCCCAGGGCCTGCTGGACCTCGGCTTCTGAACACCGCTCGTCAGGTCTGCTACACCTGAGCGGTAGCGTTGTTCTGGGCTCCCGCGCCGTTCGCGGTTGCCCCTGCGGCCCCCGCCCCTCTCCGCTCCGCCCACGACACCTTCACGGAAGGCCAGGCGGACGCCGTTCACCGGAGTTTCCCGCATGATTAAAGGTAAAGAGATTCTCGGCCGTTCCGTCATCGCCATCAATACCGGAGAGAAGATCGACACTGTGCACGACGTCATCTTCGACCACCAGGCCAATCAGGTGCTGGGCCTGCTCGTCGATGAGGGCGGCTGGTTCAGCGCCGCCAAGGCCGTCACGTTCGATCAGATCCGCTCGATCGGTGAGGACGCCATCATGATCGCCGACGCCTCCGCCGTCACCACCACCCGCGAGGACGGTCGCCTGAAAGAGGCGCTGGAAAGCGGCAGTAGCCTGATCGGCCTGACCCTGATGACCACCGACGGCCAGAACCTCGGCAAGATCGCCGACGTGTTCTTTAACGAGGAGACCGGCCGCGTCGAAGGCTACGAGGCGACCGGCGGCCTGTTCGCCGACCTGAGTAGTGGCCGCACCTTCGTACCGGTCCCCGAGAGCGTGCAGATCGGCCACGACACCGCCATCGTGCCCGTCGAGGTGGCCAGCGCCATGCAGGAGCAGGAGGAAGGCGGCCTGAAAGGCGCGCTGCAGAGCGCCAGTCAGAGCGTGGTCGGCGTGTACCACGAGGCCGCCGACAGCGTCAAGGGTGCCTACGAGAACATCGCAGAAGCGACCCGTGAACGCCAGAAAGAGTACGTGGTCGGCAAGACCGCCGGAGGTGACATCACGGCCGAGGACGGCCGCGTGATCGTCTCCAAGGGCGAAACCATCACCGCCGCCCAGGCGGACGAAGCCGAAACCGCCGGGAAACTCGTCGCACTGGCCACCGCCGCGACCGGCGGAGTGATCGCCGACGCCTACGGCAGCGCCCGTGACCGCGTGCAGGAATCCTACGAGGACGTAAAAGACGCCACCGCCGAGCGTCAGAAAGCCTACGTGACCGGCAAGACCGCCGGCAGCGAAATCCGCACCGACGCTGGCGAGGTCATCGTGCCCGCCGGCGCGACCATCACGGCCTTCCAGGCGGACCGCGCCGAGCAGACCGGGAAACTGGCCGCCCTGACCGCCGCCGCGACCGGCGGAGCCATCAGCGGCGGCGTGCAGACCCTGCGCGAGCGCACCAAACTGGACCCCAACACCCTGGAAGCCACCGTGGGCCGCCGGGTCCGCACCGACGTCCGGGCGCCCGGCGGGAGCCTCGTGGCCGCGCAGGGCCAGATCGTCACGCAGGCTATTGCCGAGCGCGCCCGCCACCTGGGCGTGCAGCAGGCCCTGATCGACGCCACCACCGGCGGCGCCGCCGGCACGTCCAGCCCCGCCGCCGGGGTGGCCGTTGCAGGCGGACTGGCCAGCGTCAGCGAGGGAGCGGGCAACCTGCTCGACCGCGCCAAGAACTGGCTGGGCGACAAGCGCGAGCAGGCCACCGAGGTCATCGACCAGCGCCAGCAGGAAGCCGAGGAGCAGAAGGTCCGCGACGCCCTGGGCCGCCCCGTGACCCGCGTGATTCTCGCGCCCGACGACTCGATCATCCTGAACATCGGTGAGATCGTTACCAACCGCGCCGTGCAGGCCGCCCGCGACGGGAACGTCCTGGACATCCTGGTCAGCAGCATCAGCCGGGAAACGCCGCACATCGACCCGCTGGCCAGCCGCCCGGACGCGACCGGCGAGGCCGCGCTGCCCGAACGGGACGCCCCGGACAGCCAGCCTCCCCGCTAAGCACCGCAGCACAGGAGCAGCACAGTACAGAAGCAGCACAGCAACACAGGGAGCCGCGCGTCGGAATGGACGCGCGGCTCCCTGCATGCTGTGGAGCGCTCCTGTCTGCCACCCCCCGATTCGCGCGGCCGCGCAGGGCCTATCCTGGGCGGCATGATCGAGTCGCTCATCGGCCACACGCCCCTGCTGCAACTGAAGCGCGTGACCGGCCCCGACATGGCCGACGTGTTCGTGAAGTTGGAAGGTCAGAATCCCGGCGGGAGCATCAAGGACCGCACCGCGCTGGGCCTCGTCGAGGACGCCGAACGGCGCGGCCTGCTGAAACCCGGCGGGACCATCGTGGAACCCACCAGCGGCAATACGGGCATCGGGCTGGCGCAGGTGGCAGCCGCCAAGGGGTACAGACTGATCCTGTGCATGCCCGCCCAGATGAGTGAGGAACGCAAACGCACGCTGGCCGCGTACGGCGCCGAACTGATCCTGACAGACCCGCAGCGCCGCATGCTGGCCGCCATCGAGGAAGCGCAGACCATCGCCGACCGCACCGGCGCGGTCATGATGGGCCAGTTCACGAACCCCGCCAACCCCGCCGTGCACGAGGCCACCACCGGCCCCGAACTGTGGGAACAGATGGAGGGCCGCATCGACGCCTTCGTGTACGGCAGCGGGACCGGCGGCACCATCAGTGGCGTGGGCCGCTACCTGAAACGCATGAACCCCGACGTACAGATCATCGCCTGTGAACCCGCGCGCAGCAACGTCCTGAGCGGCGGGGAACGCGGCGAACACGGCTTTCAGGGCATGGGGCCCGGCTTCATCCCGCAGAACCTGGACCGCAGCGTCCTGGACGACGTGGTGCAGGTCTGGGAAGAGGATGCCTACCCGCTGGCCCGCCGCCTGGCGCAGGAGGAAGGTCTGTTCGTGGGCATGAGCAGCGGCGCGATGGCCTGGGCTGCCTTGGAGGTCGCCCGCCGCCTCGGCCCCGGAAAGCGCGTGGCGACCATCGCCTGCGACACCGGCGCGCGATACCTGACCACCAGCCTCTTTACGGGCGGCAGCGACACCCCGCCCGGGTACCAGCCCCGCTCGCGCGAACGCACGGATCACTGAGACGGACTCCGATTGATTCGGTGTAGTCCCGAGTCAATCCGAGCGGATGCGAGTAGGAATAGCATCCGGGTTTCGCGGTATGGAGCCGCAGGCGGCGCTTTTCCGACTGTGGCGGAATGGAGCGGAATCCGGATCAGACGGACTCCGATTGAATGGGCTGCAAAGACCGTTCAATCCGAGCGAAGCGAGTGGGAGCTGGGCGGGTTCTGGACGTGGAGCTGGCAATCCGGTGAAGTTCCGGATTGTCGGCGAAACAAACGGGATCCGTATGAGACGGACTCCGATTGAATGGGCTGCAAAGACCGTTCTATCCGAGCGGATGCGAGCCGGAACACAGTGTCTGTCATGCAGCAAGGAGGCGAGCCCGCGCGGGCTCGCCTCCTTGCTCTTCAGGGCTGTTCGGGGGTGTGGGTGGTCCCGCCTTAGCGGCGCGCGCCGCCGAACATGCCGATCAGGTCGTCGAGCGCATTACCGTCCCCGTCGCTGTCCAGGGCGCTGTTCAGGGTGCCCAGCAGGCCGCCCTGCTGCGCGGGTGCGTGCCCCTGGGTGCCACCCAGGACGCTGCCCAGCAGGCCGCCCAGGTCGGTGCCGCCCGCTGGGCTGCTCTGCTGCGCGGGTGCGCCGCCCAGCATCCCGCCGAGCATGCCGCCCAGCCCGCCGCCGAGCCCGCCAGCCGCGCCGCCACCGAGCAGGCCGCCCAGGACGCTGCCCAGATCCGCGCCGCCGCCCTGAGCGCCCTGACCCTGCTTCTGGCGGCTCAGGTAGCCGAGGACCAGCGGGGCCAGCATGCTGAGAATCTGCATGGCCATCTGCGGGTCGATGCCGGCGCGCTTGCTGACCGCCTGCGCCGCCTGCGCCTGCTGACCGCCGAACACGTGCCCCAGGATCTTCTGGCCGTCCTGCGTGTCCGGTACCTGCCCCTGCGTGAAGGCGTCCAGGGCGCTGCCGTCGTGGCGGCTCAGCGCGCCGCTCAGGGCGTCCAGGCCGCCGGGTTGCGCGGCGTTGCGGGTCAGGGCGCCCAGCAGCAGGGGTAGCGCGGCCTCGATGGCGGCCTGCGACTGCCCGGTGTTCGCGCCGGTGTTCTGCGCGACGGTCTGCTGGGCCTGTCCCATTCCTCCGAGCATGTTGAAAATGTCCATCATGATGTGCCTCCTGTGCCGGCGCGTGTGGCCGGTGGTGCGTGCGGGTAAGTGAAGGGAAACTGGCATGGGTCGAGCCGGGAATGTGGTGTAGGTCGGAGAGCAGTGTAGCTGGGAACGGAGCGGAAATGGGAATGGAGTGCGGCCGGAGGGGGGAGGCGACCTGCAGCCCCAGCGAGCGGTCGCGACGCAAGCGGCCCCACGGCGGCCCGCCCACCCGGCCCTGCGGACCCTCTGCCATGCGGCGTATGTCGCTTGCAGGTCTGCTCGGGTAGGCTGACTGCTTCCAGTTCGGCAACCGGGAAGCCTGCGTGCAGGGCCCGGTCTCTGGAGAGGGGGAGCATTCATGACCATTCACCCAGCGCCCGCCGCGCAGCGTCACGCGGGCGCGGCCGGTTCCGGCGCGGCGCTGTACGCTGCTGTGGCGCGGCTGGGCTTCCGGCGGCCCTTCGCTTACCCGCAGGCGGCCCTGTGGGGAGTCGTCACCAACGCCTTTTTCGGGCTGCTGCGGGTGTCGGTTCTGGCCGCGCTGTTCGGGGCGCGCCCGTAGGTGGCCGGGTACAGCCTGACCGACGCCGTCACGTACTCCGCACTGACGCAGGCGTTCGTCGTGGCGCTGGCCCTGTTCGGCTGGACGGACTTCATGCGCACCATTCACCGGGGCGAGGTCGGCACGGACCTGCTGCGCCCCATGAACCTGCTGGGTTTCTGGGCCGCGCAGGACGCCGGGCGGGCGGCAGCGCAGTTCGTGCTGCGCGGCCTGCCGATGCTGCTGACCTTTCAGGTGGGCGCGGCGTTTCAGGGGGGCGCGGCGTTTCAGGTGGGTGCGGCGGGCACGGTCGGCGGCCTGCACTGGCCAGCCGGGCCGCTCGCGTGGACGCAGACGATCCTGAGCGCCGCGCCCCCCTGGGCGTGCGGGTTTCTGTTCCGCTTCCTGGTGAACTGCGCGGCGTTCTGGTTCCCGGACGCCGCCGGGTTCGGCCGGTTCGCGTGGGCGCTGCTGGGCCCGGGCTGCGGATTCCTGATGCCGCTGGCATTCTTTCCGGAGTGGGCGCAGGCGGCGCTGGCCTGCGCGCCCTTTCCGTCCATGCTGAGCACCACCGTGGAAGTCTGGCTGGGCTGCAGGAGTGGCCCCGGCGCCTGGGTGGCCCCGGCGCCTGGGTGGCCCCGGGCACGCAGCTGGCCTGGACGGGCGCACTCCTGGCGCTGAGGGCCTTCCCGCTGCGGCGCGGGCTGCGGCGGCTGGAGGTCGCCGGTGGCTAGCGGCCATACAGAAGGGCAGCGGTCAGGCGGATCACTGGACGCCCTGCGCCACCACACCCGCCTGTACCGGCGGCTGCTGGGCGCGCAGGCTCGCTCGCAGGGCGCGTACCGCACGTCGTTCCTGCTGGACTCGCTGGGCACCCTGCTGATCACGGCCGCCGAGTCCGCCGCGCTGGCCCTGATTCTGCCCCGCCTCGGCAGTCTCAGCGGCTGGACGCTGGGTGATACGGATTCCGATTGATTCGCTGCAATTGCGAATCAATCCGAGCGGACGCGAGTAGGAAGGGCAGACGCCCCTTCGCGGTATGGAGCCGCAGTCCGTATGCGGTGTGCCTGCTGTACGGCCTGGCGGAACTGGCCTTCGTGCTGATGGACATCCTCTTCGGCGGTTTCGACGTCCCGAACCTGTCCGGGCACGTCCGCAGCGGCACGTTGAGCACCTTCCTGCTGCGCCCGGCCCCGCTGACCCTGCAGGTGTTTGCCTCGGACTTCGCGCTGTGCCGCGTGGCGCGCGTCGTTCTGGCCGCCGCCATCGCCGGGTACGGCCTGACGCACGCCGGCCTGTCCCTGAACGCAGTAACGGCGCTGCTACTGCTGTCGTCCGTGCTGGGCATGATCGCCTTTTTCGGCGCGCTGTTCGTGGTGGGCGGCACCCTGACCTTCTGGACGGTGGACAGCGTGGAAGCCATGAACGTCCTGACGTACGGGGGCCGCACGCTGATCAGTTACCCCATGGACATCTACAGCCGCGCGCTGCGCCGCACCTTCACGTTCATCATCCCGGCGGGGTGCCTGTCGTCCTTCCCGGTCCTGCGCGTCATGATCATCGATCACGGGCAACTGCTGTTCGACGGACAATTGAACGACCTGCAAGCCCGTTACGGCGGCGCGCGCCAGGTGCAGATGGACTTCGAGATCCCGCCCGCCGACCCGCACACTCCGGGCCTGGACCTGCTCGGCGCAGGCGACGTGCGCGCCGTGTACGCCTTTCACGGGCCGGCCGCCGCACCCATCGCGCTGATCACCGCGCACGCGCCCATCCGCGACCTGACCGTCCGCGAACCCGACATCGACTCCACCATCCGCCGCATCTACGAAGAAGGCCTGCTGCGCCCCCCGCACGAGATGCGCCCGGTCCCTTGACCCGCCCGCGCCGCCGGGCGCAGTGGTGAGTATCTGAAGGCGCGCGGTAGGCTCGGCGCATGACCGCGCCGCTGCCGCCCGCCCATTTCGCCGGGAATCCCGTGCAGATCGCCCGGAACCTGCTGGGCGCCACCCTGGTCCGCCGCCTGCCGGACCAGGAGAGCATCACGGGCCTCATCGTGGAAATCGAGGCTTACGACTGCCC
>NZ_JAGLBB010000026.1 GCF_018260555.1 Deinococcus sp.
TTTGCAGTAAATATTATGCTCATACAAAACGGGAACAAGCGTTTTTTGCCGTGTTTATCGTGCTGAGCAGTTACGATGATTGATGGTTTCCCGACTGTCAACCATCAACCATCACCTTTTGCCTGCCTGTACGACCTGCCTTTGCCCCGGAGGGACCATGAAGAACCTGAAATCATTGAATGTGAGTGGAAAGCGCGTGCTGGTGCGCGTGGATTACAACGTGCCGGTCAGTGACGGCGTGGTGCAGGACGACACGCGCGTCACGGCGAGCCTCCCCACCATCCGAGCGCTGCTCGACGCGGGCGCGCGCAACGTGATCCTGATGAGCCACTTCGGCCGCCCGAAGAACGGCCCGGAAGCCAAGTACTCCCTGAAACCCGTCGCCCCCGTGCTGGAGGGCGCGCTGGGCCAGCCCGTGACGTTCCTGGCGGACGCTGCCGACAGTGACGAGACCCTGGCCGCCGTTCAGGCCCTGCCGGAGGGCGCCGTGGCACTGCTGGAGAACGTGCGTTTCAGCGCGGGCGAGGAGAAGAACGACGCGGACCTCAGCGGCCGCCTGGCGCGCCTGGGCGACGCGTTCGTGCTGGACGCCTTCGGCAGTGCGCACCGTGCGCACGCCTCCGTGTCCGGCGTGGCGGGCCTGCTCCCGCACGCGGGCGGGCTACTGCTGGAAGCCGAGGTGACGGCCCTCGGGAAGCTCCTGAAGCACCCGGAGCACCCCTACGTGGTGATCATCGGCGGCGCGAAAGTCAGCGACAAACTGCTGGTCATCGAGAACCTGTTGCCCACCGTGGACCGCATGCTGATCGGCGGCGGCATGGCCTACACCTTCGTGAAGGCGCAGGGTGGGAACATCGGCAACAGCATCCACGAAGACGACTTCCTGGACAAGGCCCGCGAACTGCTCGCGAGGTACGGTGACAAGATCGTGCTGCCCACCGACACCGTGGTCGGTGACGCGTTCAGCGCGCAGGCGAACACCCGCGTGGTCCCCACCGCCGAGATTCCCGACGGCTGGAGCGGCATGGACATCGGCCCGGATAGCCAGGAAGCCTTCACGCAGGCGCTGCAGGGAGCGAAAACCGTGTTCTGGAACGGCCCGATGGGCGTGTTCGAGTTCGAGAAATTCGCCAGTGGCACGAACGCCATCGCGCGGGCCGTCGCGGACCTCGGGGCGGGCACGTACAGCGTGATCGGCGGCGGCGACAGCGTCAGCGCCATCAACAAGAGCGGCCAGGCGGACCGCGTATCTCACATCAGCACGGGCGGCGGCGCCAGCTTGGAACTGCTCGAAGGCAAGGAACTCCCAGGCGTCAAGGCGATGGAATAAGCGTGAGCGGCCCCGAGTTCCTGCCCGACCTCGTGCCCGAACTGACGGTCACCGACATTGGGGCCAGCCTGCGCTTCTGGGTCGACCTGTTGGGTTTCCAGATTGATTACGAGCGCCCGGAAGACCGGTTCGCCTACATCGTGCTGGGCAGTGCCCATGTCATGCTCGACCAGATCGGGCAGACGCGCACCTGGGAAACGGGGCCGCTGGAACGTCCGTTCGGGCGCGGGATCAACTTTGAACTCACCGTGCCCGATGTGCAACCGATTTTAGAACGCCTGAGTGGGGCAAACTGGCCGCTGTTCGTAGAACCGGAAGAACAGTGGTACCGCGTGAACGACCAGCAAACGGGCGTGCGCCAATTTCTGGTGCAAGACCCCGACGGCTACCTGGTGCGCTTTTCTCAGAGCCTGGGCTTGCGTCCGTTCAATTCGTAGTCGCTTCAAAGGAGAATCCATGCCGAACACCCTTCTTGCCCTCAACTGGAAAATGAACAAGACCCCCTCCGAGGCCCGCTCGTGGGCCGAAGAACTCAAGGGGAAGTACGCCCCCGTAGACGGTGTGGAGCTGGCCGTGATGGCGCCGGCGCTGGACCTCTCCACCCTCGTCGCCAACCTACCGGCGGGCGTGAGCTTTGGCGCTCAGGACGTGTCCGAGCACGAGGCAGGCGCGTACACGGGCGAGATCAGCGCCTCGATGCTGGGGGACATCGGCGCGGCTTATGTGGTGGTTGGACACAGTGAACGCCGCGACTACCACCACGAGACCGACGCGCAGGTGGCGAAAAAAGCCCAGCAGGCCCAGGCCAATGGCCTCGTGCCGATCGTTTGCGTGGGTGAGAAACTGGACGTGCGCGAAAAAGGCGAGCATGTGGCGTACACGCTGGCGCAACTGAAAGGCAGCCTCAGCGGAGTGGGCGCGGCTGTGGTCGTGGCCTACGAACCCGTCTGGGCGATTGGCACGGGTAAGACCGCTACCGCCGACGACGCCGAGGAAATGGGTGCGGCGATTCATGACCTGCTTGCGGAGCAGTACGGCGACAAGGCCGCCGACATCCGGGTGCTGTACGGCGGTAGTGTCAAGCCGGACAACATCGCGCTGATCTGCGGCAAGCCCCATGTGAACGGTGCGCTGGTGGGCGGCGCCAGTCTCAAGGTCGCCGACGTGATCGGCATGAACGACGCCCTGAAGTAAGCGCGGACCAGGCAGGCAGAAGCAGCGGCGCGGAGACGGGCCGCTGTTCCTGTTGATGCTTCATCGTTGACAGTCGAAAGCCGGACCGCGACCTGAGCGCTCACGTCCGGGCTCATCTGCCCGGAGGTACCCCCGTTGAACAGTTGGCGCAGGGTGGACCGGCGGTCGTGGTCGTGAGCGACCGGGACATCAGCGGTCTTTCGAGGCGGCAAACGGAATCCGTATACTTCCGCTCATGGCTTCAATCAGTATCGAGAACCTGAGCGCCCACGTGGGCGAGACGGTCACGCTGCACGCGTGGCTGACGGATAAGAGCGGCAAGGGCAAGATTCAGTTCCTGAAACTCCGGGACGGCAGTGGGTTCGTGCAGGCGACCGTGTTCAAGGCGGACGTGCCCGAGGACGTGTTCGACCTCGCCAAACGGCTGACGCAGGAGCAGGCGGTGACGGTGACCGGCGAGGTCCGCGCCGACGAGCGTGCTCCGGGTGGCGTGGAACTCAGTGTGCGGAACGTCTCCCCCATCAGCGAGAACCATGGTGAGTACCCCATTACGCCCAAGGAGCACGGTATCGAGTTCCTGATGGATCACCGGCACGTGTGGCTGCGTCACCGCCGACCGTGGGCGATCATGCGGGTGCGGGACAGCGTGCAGCGTGCCATCGTGGATTTCTTTCACGGTGAGGGTTTCATCCGGTTCGACGCGCCGTTCTTCACGCCGAACGCTGCCGAGGGCACCACGGAACTGTTTGAAATTGACCTGTTCGGTGAGGACAAAGCGTACCTGAGCCAGACCGGGCAGCTGCACGCCGAGGCGGGTGCGTTCGCGTTTGGCAAGGTCTACACCTTCGGCCCGACCTTCCGCGCCGAGAAGAGCAAGACGCGGCGTCACCTGCTGGAATTCTGGATGGTGGAACCCGAGGTGGTGCCCAGCAACCACGCGGAGAACATGAACCTCCAGGAGCGCATGGTGAGTTTCATCGTGCGCCGCGTGCTGGACGAGTGCCGCGTGGAACTGGACCTGCTGGGCCGCGACGTGAGCAAACTGGCCGGGGCGGCGGAAGGCAACTACCCGCGCGTCACGTACACCGAGGCGCTGGACATCGTGCGCCAGCACATCGAGAACCACGACCTGCCCCCGAACGTGCAGGCGGACGTACAGCCCGTCGAGTGGGGTGACGACCTGGGCGCGCCGCACGAGACGATCCTGGGCCATCATTTTGACCGGCCCGTGATTATCGAGAAATACCCGGCGGCCATCAAGGCCTTCTACATGCAGCCGGACCCCGAGGATCCGCGTGTGGCGCTGTGCGACGACATGATCGCCCCGGACGGCTACGGCGAGATCATCGGCGGGAGCGAACGCATTCACGATTACGACCTGCTCAAGGCCCGCATCGAGCACGAGGGCCTGCCGCTCGAAGCCTTCGAGTGGTACCTGGACCTACGCCGCACGGGCAGCATGCCGCACGCTGGGTACGGCATGGGCCTGGAGCGCGTGATCGCGTGGATTACCGGCATCGACCACATCCGCGAGGCGATTCCCTTCCCGCGGATGCTGACCCGCATGCGTCCCTGAAGACAGCGCGCCTGGGGGCGGTGGGGGGAGGTCGGAGACGGCTTCCCTGCTCCGCCCGGCTACTACTCCGTGGCAGTAAAGCAAAGAACAGTGGCAAGTGAATATATTCACGATATGGCTAGATCGTGAAAGAATTGTTTGCTGCCTGCTGGTTGATGCGAGAGGTACCTTCCCGCGCACCGGGCTTCGGCGGGCGCCTGGAGGGCGCAGGGGGATGCGGTAGACTGCCGGAATGATCGCGTATTGCGAGGTGAGTGCCTTCACCGACACGCCCGGGCACGGCAACCGGGCGGGCGTGGTGCTGGACGCCTCTCACCTGAACCGGCAGGACATGCAGTCGCTGGCCGCCATGCTGGACGCCCCGGAAACCGTGTTCGTGCTGGGGCACGCGGATGGACTGGCCCGCGTGCGGTACTTCACGCCCACGCAGGAGGTGGACTTCTGTGGGCACGCGACCGTCGCGCTGGGACTCACGATGGCGCAGGCGGGACTCTGGAGCGGCGAAGCGCTGGCCCTGGATACACTGGCCGGACGCATACCCCTGCGGCTGGAATGCCGCGCGGGGGTGCCGTGGCGCGTGTGGATGCAGCAGCCCACGCCGCAGTACCGCGCCGTGCCCGGAACGCTGCGCGCCGAGCTGGCCGACGTGCTGGGCCTCGACCCGCGCATGATTCACCGGGGCCTGCCGCTGGCGGCGGCCAGTACCGGCCTGTGGAGCGTATTCGTGCCCCTGCTGGACGCCGTGATCCTCGACGGGCTGGAACCGGACTTCCCGCGCATTCACGCACTGACCGACTCGCTGGAAGTGGGCAGCATCTACGCGTACGCACCCATGGGCGTCAACCGCTTTGCCGCGCGGGATTTTGCCCCGGCTCTGGGCATTCCCGAGGATCCGGTCACCGGGAGTAGCGGCGGGGCACTCATGGCGCTGCTGGCCAGCCAGGGCCGCCTTCCGGTGCGGCAGGAACGTGCGTGCGGCATGATCTACCAAGGTCACGCGCTGGGCACGCCCGGCGAGATCGAGGTCGAACTGGAACTCACGGGCGAGCAGGTCAGCGCCGTGCACGTGGGCGGGCAGGCCACGCTAGAACGCGAGGGGCACTGGACGCCCCGGCCGCCCAGCGTTCGCGGCTGAGCTGACCTCTCCCCCGTTCCCGCCGCCCTACCCGCACAGCCGCGCTACCTGCACAGCTGCCCTACCTGCACAGCCGCGCTGTCCATCCCGGCGTGCCCTGCCCTGACGCTCCAGGCCTATAGTGCCCGGATGCTTGGACTGATCTGTGTAGATGTAGACGGCACCCTGGTGGGCACCGGGAACGTGATCCGGGACGACGTGTGGGCCGCCCTGGCGGACGCGCGCGCGCGGGGCGTGCGGATCGCGCTGTGTTCGGGTCGGCCCGCTGTGGGCAATGCGCGCGCGTACGCGCAGAGGCTGGACCCGGACGGCTGGCACGTGTTCCAGAACGGCGCGAGCATCGTGCAGGTTAGCAGCGGCGAGAGCCTCAGCGAACCGTTCCCGCCGCAGGCCCTGCCGGGATTGATCGACCGGGCGCACCAGACCGGACGACTGCTGGAGGTGTACACGGACCTGGAATTCGCGGTGACGCAGCCCGGCGAGTACGCGCAGAGGCACGCCGAGCTGCTGGGCGTTCCGTACGAGGCCCGCCCGCCCGAGGCGCTTGAGGGGACAGTGGTGCGTGTGCAGTGGGTCGTGCCCCGCACCGACGAGCGCGCAGTCGTGAACGACCCGCACGAGGGCCTGGACCTGCATCCGGCGGGCAGTCCGGTCATGCCGGACGTGTCGTTCGTCAGCGTGACCCGCGCAGGCATCAGCAAGGGCAGCGCCACCAAACGCATCGCCGCACACTACGGCGTTCCCATGGACCGCGTGATGATGGTCGGCGACGGTGAGAATGACGTGGCTGCCATGCGTGTCGTCGGGCATCCCGTCGCCATGGAGAACGCCGACCCGCCCGCCGTGGCTGCCAGCCGCTACCGCGTGGCGCATGTGGACGACGGCGGCCTGCGCGAAGCAGTCGAACTGGCCCTGACCCTGTAAGCGCGCAGTGTTGGAGGCTGACAGTTGGGGGTGAGTGAGCACCCGTGGTTGTTTCATCAACCCTACGCCGTCCACCGCTGCCCGGACCCGTGGCAGGCTGTAGCGTATGCCTGAACTGGTGAAAGTCTGGACGGAGTACGTGGCGCTGGGTGTGGAACTCACGGCGGCCATCATCATCGCGCTCGCGGCGCTGGTGGGGGCGGTGCGGGCGTTGCTGGCGTTCGTACCACCCAGGTTCGCAGGGAACAAGTTCGCAGGCCGCACATTTTCAGAACATGACGCCGCCCCGGATGTGCAGAAAGAAAGCCTGCGGCTGGACCTGGCACGCTGGCTGGCCGTGGCGCTGGAATTCACCCTGGCGGCCGACATCCTGCGCACCGCGATTGCGCCCAGCTGGGACGACATCGGGAAACTGGCCGCCATTGCCACGCTGCGCACGCTGCTGAACTACTTCCTGCAACGCGAGATCGACGGGCACCGCGCCAGGCAAGGAGGCAGCGCCGAAGTCGGGGTCCGTGGCGTCAGTCGCTCGTAGTTTCCAAGGTGCTGCCCATACCGCTGCTGCCCGGCACGCTACTGCCGGTCACGCTGCGGATGGCCTGCACGAGGCGCGCCCCGTAGTTCTCGATGCGTTTGGGGCCCAGGCCGGGAATGTCGGTCAGTTCCGCCACCGATTGCGGCTGGCGGGCGGCCAGGGCGTCCAGCGTCGCGTTCGTGAAAACGACGTAGGCGCTCAGGCCGGTCTCGCGGGTCAGGTCGCGGCGCAGGTCACGCAGGGCGTCGGCCACGCGGTCCGGGCGGGCTGTGGCGGACCCGCTGGACGGGGCATCCAGCAGGGCCGGGGCGCTGGGGACCGGGCCACTGGGGCGCGGAGCACCGGGAACAGCGCCGCGCAGGACGCCCAGTAAGGCGCTGTTCTCGCGCACGCCGCGCTCCTGCGCGGTGCCCTGGGGGACGGGCGTGCCGGTCAGGTGATCGCGGACGATCTGCACGACCTCGTCGCCGTAATCCGCGAGTTTGCGCTGCCCGACCCCGCTGACGGTGCCCAGCAGGGCGGAGCTGGTGGGTTTCAGGTCGCAGACGGCCTTCAGGGTGGCGTCCGTGAACACTACATACGGCGGGACGCCCTGTGCGCGGGCACGTTCCAGCCTCCAGGCACGCAGGGCCTCGAACAGCGGCTGGTCGGCCGGGGCAACTGGGGCGCGCCCCGGCCCGCCTCCGGCGCGGTCCCGGTCGCGCTTGCCCGGGCGGGGGGCCAGGGTGTCTTCTCTCAGCGCGAGGGTCTGCTCGCCTTTCAGGATGGCGCGGGCCTTGCCGGTGGCACTCAGACCATGGTGCTCCCCGGCGGCCAGGTACCCGAGGCTCACCAGTTGCCGCAGCAGGCCGCGCCAGTACTTCTCGTCGTGCGCCGCCCCGACCGCAAACGTCGGCAGTTGGTGATGCCCGAGGCTCACGATGCGTTCGGTGGCGCGGCCGATCAGCACGTCGGTCAGGTGGGCGGCCCCGAAGCGGTTGCCGGTGCGGATCACGGCGGACAGCGCCATCTGCGCCTCGCGGGTCGCGTCCCGGACGCTGGGCGGGTTCAGGCAGGTGTCGCAGTTGCCGCAGGGCTCGCTCAATTCCTCGCCGAAGTACGACAGCAGCACCTGTCGGCGGCACGTGGCGGCCTCGCAGTACGTGAGCAGCGCGTCGAGTTTCGCTGCCTCCACGCGCTTGACCTCCTCGGGCGCGTCGCTGGAGGCCAGCATGCGGCGCACGTTCACCACGTCGGCCAGGCCGTAGACCATCCAGGCGGTGCTGGGCAGGCCATCGCGCCCGGCGCGGCCCGTTTCCTGGTAGTAGCTTTCCATGCTCTTGGGGAGGTCCAGGTGCGCCACGAAGCGCACATTGGGTTTGTCGATCCCCATGCCGAAAGCGACCGTGGCGACCACGACCAGCCCTTCCTCGTTCAGGAAGCGTTCCTGGGCGCTGTTGCGTTCGCGTGGCGGGAGGCCCGCGTGGTAAGCGACGGCGTCTACACCCTGCGTCTGGAGCCAGCGCGCAGTTTCCTCTACGCTCTTGCGGGACAGGCAGTACACGATACCGGCGTCTCCCCGGTGCTCGGCGTTGATGAACTCCAGCAGTTGCGTCTTGGGGCCTTCTTTGTTCGCCACGCGGTACTGGATGTTCGGGCGGTCAAAGGAGCTGATGAACTGCGGCGCGCCGCCCAGTTGCAGCACGCTGAGGATATCGGCGCGGGTGCGGTCATCGGCGGTGGCGGTCAGCGCGAGGCGCGGAATGTGCGGGTACCGGTCAGGGAGGACGCCCAGCCCCTGGTACTCGGGCCGGAAGTCGTGGCCCCACTGCGAGACACAGTGCGCCTCATCCACCGCGAACAGCGCCACGGGCGCGCGGTCGAGCAGCTCCAGCGTGCGCGGTAGCAGCAGGCGTTCCGGCGCCACATACAGCAGGTCCAGGTCACCGGACAGCACGGCCGATTCGACCTCGCGCACGCCGTCGGGGGACAGGGTGGAGTTCAGGAACGCGGCCCGCACGCCGAGCGCCCGCAGGGTGTCCACCTGGTCCTTCATCAGCGCGATCAGCGGCGAGACGATCACGCCCACGCCGGGACGCAGCAGGCTGGGCACCTGATAGCACAGGCTCTTGCCGCCGCCGGTAGGCATCAGGACCAGCGCGTTTCCACCCTGCGCGACAGTTCGCACGATGTCGCCCTGCACGCCCCGGAAGGCGTCGTACCCCCACACCCGTTTCAGGATGTTCAGGGCAGCGGCATCGTGGGTGGTGGGAGCAGCAGGAGCAGACATTCCCCCCCAGCATAGCGCGTTACGCCCTGTGCGTAACCCCGCCCCGCGTATCCGGCGCCCAGGCAGGCGAGTCAGCCGCCCTGACCTACCCGACACCGCGCCTCAGGTCGGCTTGACCTCGACTGGCACGCGCAGGCCTGCCCCCAGGTCCAGCGTCGGCTTCGCGAACCGGTCCCGCAGGAAGCGCCCGTGCGTCAGCAACTCCTGCCCCCCCGACTCGAGCGCCGAGTTCAGGACATCCTGCACGCCCTCCAGCAGCAACTCCAGCTGCTCGACCAGCAGGGCGCGGCCAGTCTTGCCGTCCTGCAACGGCGCGCTGTCCGCCAGGGCGCGCGGCAGCTTCAGGTACGCCTCGACCGAGTTCGGGGCGTACTCCTCACGGATGGCGCGCGCCACGTACTCCGCCTCGCTGCCCGCCTGCCCCTGCGCGCGCAACAGGTCCAGCGCCTCCTGCGAACGCAGGTTCAGCGCCGCCAGCTGAGCGCGGGCGTCCGCCGGGAGCCGCTCGTCATGCACGTACGCGCCCAGCCCGGCGTCCTCGCGCGCCACCCCGGGAGATTTGGTCAGAATCACGCCGCCCGCCTGCTACGGCAACTGCGCCGAAGGAGCCGGGGCCGCGCTCCCCGGCATCTGCTCCCGGAACGGCGAGGACAACAGCCACGCCATCCCCATGAAGAACAGCGGGAAGATCAACCAACCCGCCCCCAGCGCCATAAACACCGCCGCCGCCAGCAACCCGGCCAGCAACCCCAGCTGCGCGCCGCGCCAGTTCCCGAACGCACGCGAGCCGAAGAACCCCAGCAGCATCCCGGCGGCCGGATGAACCACCCACGCCGCGCCCAGCACCGCCAGCACCGCGATCACGGCCGAGGCGCGCGCCACCCCCGCGAACGTCTTACCCTGACGCGAGAACACCGCCCTGGCGAAAAAGGCGATGGCGAACGCCGCCGCCACCTGCACCATCCAGCCCAGCGGCCCCAGCAGGTCACCCAGGTCCATTACGCACGCCCTCCCGTCATGACTTCCAGCATGCCTCAGTGTACACATGCACCTGCGTCAGACCCGCTCAGCGCCACCCGCAGGCCCCCCAGTCCCTCATGAAACGCGAGGTTCCCGGCGTTCCCTGCGTCCAGCCCGCCGATCAGCGAATGCAACCCCCGCACACCCGTCCGTGCCGACTTTCCCTCCGATTCCGGCACGGACAGCACGACCACTGAAGGGCCCCCCACCTTGCGGGCGGGGGGCAGGCAGACCAGTGACCTGTCGGGACCAGTCTTATTTGCGCAGGCTGGGGTTCAGGACTTTCTTGCGCAGGCGGATGCTGTGGGGGGTAAGTTCCACGAGTTCGTCCTCGCTGATGTACTCCAGGGCGTCTTCGAGGCTCAGTTTGCGGATGGGCGTCAGGGTCAGGGCGTCGTCGGCGCCGCTGGAGCGGACGTTCGTGAGCTTCTTGTTCTTGCAGACGTTCACGTTCATGTCCTGCTCGCGGGCGTTCTCGCCGACGATCATGCCGACGTACACTTCCGCGCCGGCCTCGATGAAGAAGGAGCCGCGGTCCTGGAGTTTCCAGATGGAGTACGCGAACGCCGGGCCGTCTTCCATGGACACGAGGCTGCCGTTCTGGCGGCTCTTGATCTCACCGGCCCAGGGTGCGTAGCCGTCGAAGATGTGGCTCATGATGCCTTCGCCCTGGGTCATGCTCAGGAACTGGTTGCGGAAGCCGAACAGGGCGCGGCTGGGGATCTTGAATTCCACGCGGACGCGGCTGCCCATGGGTTCCATGTTGACCATCTGGCCTTTGCGGCTGCCCAGCACGCCGATGACGGCGCTGGAGAGGGTTTCGGGCATGTCCAGGACGAGGTGCTCGATGGGTTCGTGCTTCTCGCCGTCGATCTCGCGGATGATGACCTGGGGCGCGCCGACCTGCACTTCGTAGCCTTCGCGGCGCATGGTTTCGAGCAGGATGCTCAGGTGCAGTTCGCCGCGGCCGCTGACCTTGAATTCGTCGGGGCGGATTTCCTCGACTTTCAGGGAGACGTTGGTCATGACTTCTTTCTTGAGGCGGTCGTTCAGGTGACGGCTGGTGACGTACTTGCCGTCGCGGCCCGCAAACGGGCTGGTGTTCGGCTGGAAGATCATGCTGACGGTGGGTTCGTCGACGGTGATGATGGGCAGCGCTTCGGGGTCAGCGAGGTCGGCGACCGTTTCACCGATCTGGGCGTCTTCGATGCCGGCCAGGGCGACGATGTCACCGGCACTGACGGAGTCCACTTCGATGCGGCGCAGGCCCATGTGGGTGAAGGGCTGCACGACGCGCGTCTTGGTCATGGTGCCGTCTTTGTGCATCAGCTGGACGAACTCGCCCTTCTTGACGGTGCCGCGCTTGACGCGTCCCAGCACGATGCGGCCCAGGTACTCGTTGTAGTCGAGGTTGGTGACCAGCATCTGGAAGGGTGCGTCCACGTCGACGCTGGGGGGGGGAATGTGCTCGAGGACCATGTCGAACAGTTCGTGCATGTCGTCCTGGGGCTTGTCGAGTTCCTTGTAGGCTTTGCCCTCACGGGCCACGGCGTACAGGATCGGGAAGTCCAGCTGGTCGTCGTTCGCGCCGAGTTCGGCCATCAGGTCGAAGGTCAGGTTGACGACTTCTTCGGGGCGGGCGTCGTTGCGGTCGATCTTGTTGATGACCACGATGGGCTTGAGGCCCAGTTCAATGGCCTTGCGCAGCACGAAGCGGGTCTGGGGCATGGGGCCTTCGGCGGCGTCCACGAGGACCAGGGCGCCGTCGACCATGCCGAGGACACGCTCGACTTCCCCGCCGAAGTCGGCGTGGCCGGGGGTATCGACGATGTTGATCTTGATGCCTTGGTACTCGACGGCGGTGTTCTTCGCGAGGATGGTGATGCCGCGCTCTTTTTCAAGGTCGTTGCTGTCCATGGCGCGTTCGGTGATTTCCTCGCCGTGGCCGAGCTTCAGGGTCTGGCGCAGCAGGGCGTCCACGAGGGTGGTTTTACCGTGGTCGACGTGTGCAATGATCGCGATGTTCCTGTATTCCATAACTGTCCGTCCTTTTTCCGCCCGGCCACGTCCGGCCTGTACGGGCCTGGGCGCGAGGGGCGGCAGTGTCCCTGCATCTTGCTGCATGAACTGTGGTGCATAAAACGCCCGCCGCACTGTCGCCGTGGGCGGGACACCCAAAACAGGATTTTACCATACCCGCAGGGTGTGTCTCTCATGTCAGCCCGGCCCCGGGGCGGCGGGCCGGATGGAGAGCGGCCCTCAGGGCAGCGGCGCCCACCACCAGCCGCCCACGTCCTGCCGTCCGGCGTGGGTGGCTGCCCTCAGGGCGCCCCGGTTGCGGCCGTGAATGGTGCCGCTCAGAACCTGCGCAGGGTCGGGCAGGGAGCGGGCGAGCAGGGTGCTCAGGGCGGCGCCCAGGCCCTGCCCGCGTGCGTGCGGGGCGAGTAGGAGTTCCTGCACGACCTGAGCGTCCAGGCCCAGCTGCGGGTGGGCCAGGGTACCGGCGTACCCGGCCCACGCGCCGCGCCAGTGGACGCCGAACATGGTGCCGGCCTCGATGGTGTCCAGCAGATCCTCCACGCTGAGCAGGCGGGCCTGTTAGGCGTGGTGGGGGTGGTCGGCGTCCACGGCGTCGTACGCGGCCTGCGCGTCGGCGTAGTGTTCGGTGTTCGTGGTGGGGATCAGGGTCAATCCGTCGGGGACCGGGTGACCGCGCAGGGTATGGATGGGCGCAGCCAGCACGCGCAAGTCCGGTTCGAGGGCCGTCCAGTCGGTCGTGGGGGCGGCGCTCCAGAAGCGCAGGCGCGGGGGGTGAAACGCGGCGTACACGCGGGCCGCGTCCGCCAGCGCCGGAAGGTCGGCGTGGGTGACGGGGCGGCTGGTCACACTGACGTCCACGAAGGGTTTCGTGACCTCCATCCTCTCGAAGCGGATGCTGAGCATGGCGTTCAGGTCGGTGCTCACCCGCACCCAGCGGTTCAGGTACGCGGGGGCCTCGGGTCCGGCGTTCAGGAAGGCGGCGCGCCGCGCGGCGAGGTCCAGGTCGGTGGCGAGTTGCAGGTCGAATTCGTGCTCCTCGGTCAGGTTCCGCAGGCGGGCATCGCGGTCCAGCCAGGCGTGCGTGGCGGGGTGCTGCGCGGCGAGGGTGAAGGCAGCGAGGTCGCCTGCACTGGGCAGGCCAAGTGCACTGGGCAGGCCAAGTGCACTGGGCAGGTCGGGGGTACTGGGCAGGTCGGGGGTACTGGGCAGGTCGGGGGTACTGGGCAGGTCGGGGGTACTGGGCCGAGAGTCGTTGGTCGTCACTACCAGACACGGTAACACTGGGCGCCGCGCCCCTGCGCGTGTGCCGGGCGGGTGCCTGCTATCATGGGCCCACCCTAACGAGCGTTTGTTCCGGCCCTTCCCCCGCCCCCCGGAGGTCCCCCCATGAAAAGCAAGAACGAGTGGCTTCACAGCGTCTACGCCCCCGCCATGCAGAAGTTCCCGGAACGTAAGTACAACTTCAAGAACCTCTCGGACATGGAGCCCGAACCCATCTACACGGCCGACGACCTGACAGACTGGGACGCCGAACGGGACCTGGGTTACCCCGGCGAGTACCCGTACACGCGCGGCGTGCAGCCCAGCGTGTACCGGGGCAAACTCTGGACCATGCGCATGTTCGCGGGGTTCGGCAGCGCCGAGCAGACCAACGAACGCTTTCACGCGCTGCTGCGCGCCGGGCAGACCGGCCTGAGCACTGCCTTCGACCTGCCCACCCTGATGGGCTACGACAGCGACCACCCCTTCAGCCGGGGCGAGGTCGGCAAGTGCGGCGTGGCGGTCAGCAGCCTCGCGGACATGGAAATCCTGTTCCAGGGCATCGACCCCACGCAGGTCACGACCTCCATGACCATCAACTCTCCGGCGAACGCCATCTGGGCCATGTACATCGCCAACGCGCAGAAGCAGGGCAAGGACCTGGGGCAGGTGGGCGGCACCCTCCAGAACGACATCCTGAAGGAATTCATCGCCCAGAAGGAATTCATCTACCCGCCCGCCCCCAGCGTGAAACTGGTCATCGACACCTTCGAGTGGGGCCCCCGGACCGTTCCGAAATGGAACTTCATCAGCGTGTCCGGGTATCACATCCGCGAGGCGGGCGCGACCGGCGTGCAGGAACTCGCCTTCACGCTCGCTGACGGCTTCCACTACGTGGAGAAAGCCATGGAACGCGGCCTGGACATTGACGAGTTCGCGCCGCGCATCAGTTTCTTCTGGGACATCCACAACGACTTCTTCGAGGAAATCGCCAAGCTGCGCGCCGCCCGGCGCATCTGGGCGCGGCAGATGCGCCACCACTACGGCGCGAAGAACCCGAAAAGCTGGATGCTGCGCACCCACTCGCAGACCGCCGGGGTCAGCCTGCCCGCCCAGCAACCCCTGAACAACATCGCGCGCGTCGCCATTCAGGCGCTCGCCGCCGTGCTGGGCGGCACGCAGAGCCTGCACACCGACGCCTTCGACGAGGCGCTGGCCCTCCCGACCGAGGAAGCCGCCACCATCGCCCTGCGCACCCAGCAGATCATCGCGTACGAGACCGGCGTGGCGGGCGTCGTGGACCCCCTGGCCGGCAGTTATTACGTCGAGAAACTCACGAACGACATCGAGGCGGCTGCCATGGGGTACATCGAGCAGATCCGCGCGATGGGCGGCGTGGAAGCCGGGATTGACAGCGGGTTCTTTCAGCTGGAAATGGCCGAGGCGGCTTACCGCTACCAGCGTGAAGTTGAGACCAAAAACCGCATCATCGTGGGCGTGAACGACTTCGTACAGGACGCCGTCGAGGTGCCCATCCAGCTGATCGACCCACAGGTCGAGCGGGTGCAGGAAGCCCGCCTGGCGCAGGTGCGGCGCGAACGCGACCCCGCGCGCGTGAAGGCCGCCATCGACGCCCTGCACGACACCGCCATCACGGGAGCGAACTCCATGCCCGCCTTCCTGGAGTGCGCGCACGCCTACGTCACGCTCGGCGAACAGATGCACATCCTGAAAACCGTGTACGGCGAGTACGTGGAACCCGCCGTCGTGTAGGGCGCACGCAGGACCCCCAAACCCTCAGGCGAGCCCACGCGAGATCACTCCCGTGGGCTTCACTTTCAAGCCCGGCCCGCTTGTCTACGCCGCCCGGATGGAGTGGCTCTGCCGGCCCTGTACTCCGGGTTCCGGACGTGGAGTTGGCAACTCGGTGCCCTTCCGAGTTGTCAACGAAACAAACGGCAATCCGTATCAGTCGTTCAGCGGGAACACTGTGACGCTCTCCAGGCGGTCGAGGCGGCCTGCGCCGAGCGTGACGGCGCGGCCATCCGCAGCCCAGGTGATGAAGCTGGGCGGGTCGGCCAGAGCGGGCGTGCGGGCGTCCACGCGGCCGGAGGCCACGTTCACGAGGTCCACGCGCCAGCCACGTTCATTCCAGGTGGGTACGGCCAGCAGCGTGCTGTCCGGGCTGAAGCGGGCGGGGCTGAGGGTCTGGGCGGGCGGGGCCGCGCTGAGAGTGGCATACGGGACGCGGTTGCCCGGCTGGTACAGGTCGGTGGTGCCGTCGGGAGCAGTGACGGCCAGGACACCTTTGCCGCTGATCTGCAAGTCGGCGGCTCGGCGCCCGGGTGCCAGGGGGAGGGGGAATCGTTTGCCGCTGGCGAGCACAGCCACGAATCCGTCGCCCTTGGCCGGCAGAATAAAAGCGCGGCTGAAGTCGGGTGCCAGCGTGACGTGCGCCCCGCCGAGCTGGCCGGGCACGTTGAGCGTGGCGGTGACCTTCCCGGTCTTCTGCGAGACGACGCTGAGGCGGTCGTCGTTCCAGGTGGCGGCCGCATTCCCCCAGTGGTTCACGCTCAGGTGCGTGGCCGTGCCGACCGGGGCGACAGTGCGGACCTTCCCCGCGTCAAGCTGGGCGAGGCTCAGGCCGCCGGTGCCGTCCGCCGCGAGGAGCCACGTGGCCCGGTTCATGGTCTGCACGGCCCAGACCTGCCGCGCGGCGACCCGACCGTCCACACTGAGGGTGCCGCCCAGTAAGGCGACCGGGCGGCCGGTGGCGGGATCGGTCCCGCCGCCCGTCGCGCGGGCCGGCAGGTCAATGCGGCGCGTGACGGGCTGCTCGGCCGTGCCGAGGCTCAGGCCACCCGCCGTGAGGCTGAGAATCTGGTTGTCAGCGGTGACCTGCGTGGGCTGGACCGCGCCGCCGGGGACGGTCAGGCTCTTCTCGCGGCGGCCCGTGAGCAGGTCGCGGCGTTGCAGTTCGCCCGCACCGGGTTCCCCCTTGAGGGTCAGAACCGTGCCGTCGCGAAGGGGCAGGCCCGCGACCGGCGCGGCATCCCGCTCGACGACCGTGCTGGGGTAATTGCTGCGCAGGGCGACGAGTTGACGCCCGACCTGCACGGCGGCGCTACGGCCGTCGGCGCTGAACCCCACGGCGCCGACGGCGCAGGGCTCGTCGCAGTTGTAGCCGGACACGGGAGCGGCGGTGCGCGCGTCGATCAGTTGCACGCGGCGGCCCGTGCCCACGACGGCGTACGTGCCGTCCGGCGAGGTGTTCAGGTAGGTGACCCCCTGGGAATTCAGGGGGCGGCGCGTGCCGCCGCCGAGGTCAAGGGACTCGGTGCCGCCCGCGCTGCCGATCAGGAGGCTGCGGCCGCCGCTGAATCCCGCGCCAGTCAGGTTCGGCACGCTGAACTGCCCGGCGCGTTGCCCGTCCGCGAGTCGCCACACATTGACCGCACCTGCCCCCTGGGCGCCCGCCAGTGTCGTCGTGAGGGCCAGCGTCCCGTCTGGACTGACGCTCAGGCCAGCGCAGTCCGCGCCGGTCGGGATGCTGCGCTCAAGGGCACCGGCGGCACTCAGGACCGCCAGGCGGGCGCCCAGGCAGACTGCCACACCGCCGGGCAGCAGGCGCGCGCCTGTCAAGGTGACTGGACCGCTCAGCGTCAAACCCTCTGGGGAGCCCAGGGTCAGCGCGGACGCAGAGGCGGCCAGCAGGACGGACAGCGCAGTGGCGGGGCGGAAGTTCACGCTGCGAAGTCTAGAGCATGGACCCCACAGACGCGCCCCGCGCGGTACCCCGTGTGGGCTCATGCGGATTCCGCTCCACCCCGCGAAGGGGCGCATGTTATACGGACTCCGATTGAATGGGCTGCAAAGACCATTCAATCCGAGCGGAGCGAGTAGGAGAAAAGCGGGTTCCGGACGTGGAGTTGGCAACCCCGTGCCCTCCCGGGTTGTCAACGAAACAAACGGCAGTCCGTATTATCCCTACTCGCCTGCGCTCCGATTTAGAAGGTGTACCCCTTGGGGACCACGACCACGCCGGAATCTGTGACGACGAACCCGCGCGCGCGGTCCTCTTCGAGATCCAGGCCGATTTTTGTGCCGGGCGGAATGGTGACGTTCTTGTCCACGATGCAGCGGCGCAGGTGTGCGTGGCGTCCGACCTCGACGTCCTCGAACAGCACGCTGCTCTCGACCAGGGAGTACGAGTGCGTGCGGACGTTGCGCGCCAGGATGGAATCGCGGACGGTACCGCCGCTGATGATCGCGCCCCCGGCCATGATGGTGTTGAACGCCTGCCCCTTGCGGCCGTCGCTTTCATGCACGAACTTGGCGGGCGGGGAGAATTCGCTGCTGGTGCGCAGGGTCCATTCCGGGTTGTAGATGTCGAATTCCGGGTTGATGCTCACGAGGTCCATGTTCGCCTCGTAGTAGGCGTCCAGGGTGCCCACGTCGCGCCAGTAGGTGTTCGGTCCGGCCTGACCGGGGATGGGGTTGCGGTGGAAATCGTATGCCATGACGTTGTAGCCGTCGTTCAGGGCGCGCGGGATCACGTCGCCGCCGAAATCAAAGCCGCTCTCGCCGCCGCCCATGTTCGTTTCGAGCAGTTCTTCCAGCGCGCGGCGCGAGAAGATGTAGTTGCCCATGCTGGTGAGGCTGGTGCCGGGCTGGCCAGGGATGCTGGGCGGGTCCTTGGGTTTCTCCAGGAAGTCCGTGACGCGCCAGTTCGGGTCGATGTGCATGATGCCGAACTGGTGGGCCTGCTCCTGCGGCATGGGGTAGGCGGCGATGGTGACGTCCGCGCGGGTTTCGATGTGCTGCTGGAGCATGTGCTCGACGTTCATCTTGTAGATGTGATCGCCGCTGAAGATCGCGACGTAGTCGGCTTCGTAATTGTCGATCAGGTGCATGTTCTGGTACACGGCGTCGGCGGTCCCGCGGTACCACACTGGCCCGAGTTCCTCGATGCGGTACATCTGGGCGGGCACCAGGGTAATGAAGTAGTCACTGAGGAAGGTCCCGAAGCGCCAGCCGCGCTGAATGTGTTCGGTGAGGCTCTGCGCCTTGTACTGCGTGAGGACGTACACGGAGAACACGCCCGAATTGATGAAGTTATTGATGGCAAAATCGATGATGCGGTACTTGCTGCCGAACGGAACGGCGGGCTTGCTGCGCTTCTGGGTCAGCGGAGCGAGTCGGGAACCTTGCCCGCCCGCGAGAATCATGCCGAGAACACGTGGTTTCATGCGATACCCCCTCCAGGGAACTGGTGGCCGAACAGGTGAACACGTCGTGCGCGGCGCAGAGGCGACTTTCCGGCCAATAGAACGCGCCGGAACCGCGTGCCAGGCCACTACTGTACCGCCTGGGCAGGCGGCGGCGTGTCAACCGACCACCCAGCAGCGTACGCGCGAAGCAGTGGCCGCCCGCACCGGGCCGAGGTCCATTCGCACCGATCGACTCGAAAAAACCAGTCGATCCGAGCGGACGCGAGTGTCAGAAAAGAGAAGTGCGGGGATCGAGTTGGTCACCCGGCGCCGTCCCGGGGAATGAAGAAAACAGTCGAAATCCGGCGGGACCCGCAGTCCCCACCCTAGTCGGCCAGCTGGTCCCTGAGGTGCCGCGCCGCTTCATCCGGGCTTAACGCGGGTGCGCCCAGCTGCGTGCGCATGAACGTCAGTTGCCGTTTCGCGTACTGCCGGGTGGCCAGGGCCACCTGATTGGCGGCGTCATCAACGCTCAGGTGGCCGCGCGCGACGGCCAGGGCTTCCCGGTACCCGAGGGCCTGCCACACGGTCGGGCGCGGCGTCTCATCAGGGCTGATCTGCGCGGCCAGCCACGCGGCCTCGTGTGCCCAGCCCTGCGCGAACATGCCCTGCACGCGCGCGCGCATTCGCGCTTCCAGTTCTTCGGGCGGGCGCGTGAAGGCCGTCACCTGGTACTGGAAACGCGGGGCACGCCGCCCGAACTCACTGGGGAAACGGCCGGTCAGGTGGTGAATTTCCAGGGCGCGCACCACCCGGCGCGGATTGCGTTCCATGCGGGCCGCCTCGGCCGGATTCAGGGCGTGCATATCGGCCAGAAGCGCGTCTAGACCCCGTGCGGCCAGCACGGCCTCCACCTGCTCACGCACGAGCGGATCGCCGGGCGGCGTGAGCGGCACCCCGCGCGTGAGGCCCGCAAGATAAAAGCCGGTGCCTCCCACCACCAGCGGCGTCCGCCCTCGCGCCAGAACCCCGGAGATGGCGTCCTCGGCCAGCGTCACGAACTGCGCCACGTCGAACGCGCCGGTCACGTCCACCACGTCCAGCAGGTGGTGCGGGACCGCGTTTCGCTCGGCCAGGGACGGTTTTGCCGTGCCGATGTCCAGCCCCCGGTACACCGTGAACGCGTCGGCCGAGATGATCTCGAGCGGAAATTCCAGCGCCAGGGCCAGCGCCAGCGCTGATTTCCCGCTGGCCGTGGGGGCCGTCAGTACCGGAACGATAGGCACGACCGGGATGCTACCAGACCCGCCCAACGCGCTGACCTGGAACGGACGGCGGTTGATTCGATACCGTCATGAATCGATCCGAGCGCATGCGGGTCTCAACATTACAGGGCCCTTGGCGAGCGCAATCCGTATGACGTGACCGCGCCCACCACCCGCGCAGGCGGATGCTACCGTAAGGGTATGAACGAGCCCGTGCTGGCGCGACTGCAACACCTCATGACCCTGCGCGAAGAGGTCGAAACCCTCACCGGAACCGGCCCCTGGAACCCCGGCGCCGACTGGGCCGACGCCGACAGTCACCTGCTCCTGTACCTCGACGTGCCCGGCGTGAAGCCCGACACCCTGGAACTCCTCGAGGAAGGAGGCAGCGTCACCATCGCCGGACAGCGCGACGAGACGCCCCGCCTGCTGCGCGGCGAACGCCCCGCCGGACTGTTTCGCCGCACCTTGACCTTCCCGGAAGACGTCCTCCCGCAGACCGGGCAGGCCAGCCTCGCGGGCGGCGTGCTGTGCGTCCGCTTCGAGAAACGCCACCCCACCATCAACGTGCAGTCCACGGACGCCCCCGCCGACCACGACTGATGCGGACTGCCGCTCCATTCCACCACAGACGGGAAGACACCGCCTGCGGCTCCATACCGCGAAGGGGCGTAGGCTGTTCTTATTCACGTCCGCTCGCGTTGATTCAGAACTGTAGTGAATCAATCGGAATCCGTATGAACCAGATTCGACGGCCTCTCTCTGGTCGATTGGCCTCGCTCCCTGCGCCGGGTGGCCGACTCCACGCCCGGCGGTCAGTTTTCTCCTGAACATCCTGCCCGGGTTGAGAGCTTGAGCCTACCCTTCCACCACAGTTCCTCCCCCTGCCCTCTCCGGAACGGAAGAACCCCGCATTCAGCGGGGTTCTTCCGTGTTGGTGCCGGTGAGGGGACTTGAACCCCTACGGTTTCCCGCTCGATTTTGAGTCGAGTGCGTCTACCATTCCGCCACACCGGCGGGTGCGTGGGGAATGGTAGCGCGTGGGGGTGTGCCGGTCAACGTGGGTTCAGGCGGGGTCGGGGTGCGCGCCGATGCGGCGGCCGATGTCGCGCCTCAGTTGCGCGCCGGGAAAGCCCGTCTGGTCAGCGAGGGCGTAGGCGCGGCCCAGGGCGGCGTTCAGGGTGGGGGCGGTGGCGGTGATGGCCAGGACGCGGCCGCCGCTGCTGAGGAGTTGCCCGCCCTGGCTGCGGGTGCCGGCGTGGTGGATGATGCCGTGCGGGCCGGGGTCGGGCAGGGTGATGGGAATGTCCCTGAGTGGTTCGCCGGGGTAGCCGGGGGCGGCGAGGATGATGGTGGCGCTGGCGTCCCCACTGAAGGTGACCTGCGCGGGGTCAAGCCGGCCGCGCGTGGCGTCGAGGGCGTGCTGGGCGAGGTCGCTGCTAAGGAGGGGCAGAATGGTTTCGGCTTCGGGGTCGCCGAAGCGGGCGTTGAATTCCACGACTCTCGGGCCGGTGGGGGTCAGCATCAGGCCCGCGTACAGGACGCCGGTGTAGGGCAGGCCTTCTGCGGTCATGCCGCGCAGGGTGGGTTCGATGATGTCGCGGCGGATCATGTCCAGCACGCCGGGTTCCAGCGGGAAGGGGCAGATCACGCCCATGCCGCCGGTCATGGGGCCGGTGTCGCCCTCGAAGATGGTCTTGTGGTCCTGGCTGGGGGGGGTCAGCGCGTACCGGGTGCCGCTGCACAGGGCGAGGATGGTGACTTCCTGGCCGGTCATGAAGTCCTCGGTGACGGCCTGCGCGCCCGGCTGGCTAAAGATGTCGCGCAGGGCGGCCTGGGCCTGCTCGGAGGTATGGGCGATGGTGACGCCCTTCCCGGCTTTCAGGCCCGCGTCCTTCACGACGATGGGGGGCGTGAGGGTCGCGGCGTGGTCAAGGGCGGTCTGGAGGTCACTGAAGGCGTGGTGGGCGGCGGTGGGAATGCCGTGGCGCCCCATGAACGCCTTACTCCAGGCCTTGTCGCCTTCGAGACGGCTGGCGGCGCGGGTGGGGCCGAAGGCGGGGATGCCCAGGGCGGCGCACTCGTCGATCACGCCGGCGGCCAGGTACGCTTCGGGGCCGACGATCACGAGGTCGGCGCCCTCGCGCTGCGCGAGACGGGCCAGGGCGGGGGCGTCCTGGGGGCCCTCGATGAGGCGGGCGTGCCCGGCGATGCCCGGGTTGCCCGGGGTGCACAGGACCTCGTGGCCGTGGCGGGCGCAGGCGTGCACGATGGCGTGTTCGCGGCCGCCGCCGCCGATAACCAGCACGCGCATCAGCGGCCGTCTCCAGAGCGGGCGACGCGGCGCTGCCAGTAGCGGGCCAGTCCATGCACGCTCATCCAGGGGGGGCAGGCGAACTCGAAGCGGGCGGGCAGGCCGGGGTGTTCGCGGCGCAGGTCGGTCATGAGGTCCGCTGTGAAGGTGCGGGTGACCGTGTCCAGGTCGTGACCGGCCTGCAGGCCGGCGGCGACGCGCTGCGCGTCGATGTCCATGTTGCGCAGCAGGTCGTCCCAGTGTGCGGGGGTGTTCGGGTAGCTGCCGTAGTGCGCGAGGTGCAGCGTGCGGGCGTCCAGGGCGCGCAGGGTCCGAACCGAATCCCGCCACGCCTCCAGGTTGATGTCCGGCGGCGGGGTGGGCGCGCGGGGCGTCTGGGCGGCGTCCATGCGAACGCCGCCCACGTCCCCCACGAACAGGTGCTCGCCCGTGTGGAAGCTCAGGTGATGAACGGCGTGGCCCGGCGTGTCGATGGGCCGCACGTCCAGGTCGCCCAGGCGCAGCCTCTCGCCGCCTTCCAGCGCGGTCAGGCGCGCGGGATCGATGGGGCGCATCTCTCCCCACAGGCGGTCCATCTGATCGCCGTAGATCTGGGTGGCGCTGGCCACCAGCCGTTCCGGGCGGGCCAGATGGGCCGCGCCGCGCGCGTGAACGTAGGCTCGGGCCTGCGGGACGAGATTCAGGACCGTCCCGGCCGCCCCGGCGTGATCGAAGTGAATGTGGGTCAGCAGGACATGCCGCACGTCCGCCAGGGTCGCCCCGATGCCGGTCAGGCCGCCGCGCAGCGCGCCGAGGGTGCTGGTCGGGCCGGTGTCCACGACCGCGAGGCCATCCCCGGTGTCGAACACGAACGCCGCGATGACGCCCGGCGTGTCCTGGAAATTCAGGTCCAGCGCGTGCACGCTCAGGTCCGTCATGCCTTCCCGCTCAGGCGCGCGCCGAGCAGCAGCAGCGCGCAGACGAACTGCACATACGCGATGATGCGGATAACCTGCACGTTCGCAGCCGCGCGCAGAGGACCGAAGGTCAGGGCGAGAATGCCGGTGGCGCTGAGCAGAATCACGCCGAACAGAAGCCAGAGTGCCATGCCCAGCAGCATACCCGCTGCCCCCGGGGGCCGGGCGGCCGTGGTCCGGGCAGCGGTTCCCTTGCAGGCTCAGGTCACGCAGGCTGCGGCGTCTAGGCGTGCAGCGCAGGTCTATCCGGGGGGGGAGCAGCCAGGGTTCCGGGTGTCCGGTTGACACCCCGGCCCGCCGGCCGCTTGAGAACGAAACAGACGGCAACCCGGATCAGTTCTCGCTGACCAGGGCTTCGAGGAAGCGCACGGCTTCCTCCAGGCGGTGGGCCTGCACGCGCGCGGCGGTGCGTACCTGCCGCCATTCGAGGCGGACGCGGGCGAGGCTCAGGGGGTCGCCGCCGAGTTGCGTGAGTTGCAGGGCGCGGTGTTCCAGGCTCTCGACCTGCGTGGCGAGTTGCCGCAGGGTCGCCTGGTGGGTGCGCGCGGCGTTCAGGGTGCCGTCCAGTTGCGCCTGCGCTTCGGCCTGCGCGACGTGAAGGCTGTGCTGGGCCTGCATGACCTGCGGGCTGGCCTCTGCGGACTCTCCGGCCTGCCACTGCGCGTAGTTCAGGGAGTGGCGGGCGCGCAGCACGTTGGGGTGCAGCGGCACGACCAGCGAGTAGCGGGCGGTGGCCAGGTCGAGTTCCAGCATGGTCAGGGGCGTATCGGCGTCCTCGAGGTCGATCAGCGGCGTGAAGGCTTCCAGGAACGCCCGGGTCTGCGTGACCATCAGGCGGGAGTGCGCCAGTTGCGGGCTGAGGTTCTGCCCGCCGCGACTGGCCTGCTCGAGTTCCTGGACGGTCAGGCGCAGCAGGTCGCCCTGCGCGGCAGCCGCCGCGACCTGGTCGGCCACCTCGATGCGGGCGTGGTCGGCGCGGAGTTTACTCAGCATCTCCTCGGTCTCCCAGCGCCGGACCTCGGCCTGCGTGGCCTGCACGTCCCACTCGGCGGCGCGTTCCAGGCTCAGCAGGTCCGGGTTGGCGCGGATGGCGCCCAGGCTACGGCTGGCGATCTCTGCGTGCGAGCGGGCCAGGAGCAGCGGCAGGTCGTGTGCCCGGCGTCCCCACTTGACCGGTGAGGGGGCCGGGGCGATCGGGCCGGGCGCCGCGGCCTGGGCGGGGACCGGAACGGACTCGGCGAACTTGGCGAGGTCCAGGGTGGTGCCCTCAAGCCACTTGTCGGCGCGGGCGTCCCCGAAGTTCTCGCGCATCTGCGAGTACACGTCCTGAAGCACGGCGATCACGTCGCGCGGCCCGAGCGCACGCACGGCAGTCCAGCCGCGGCGCTGCACGGCGCCCTGCACGGCCAGGTCGGCCTCGCGCACGCCCAGTTCGGCGCTGAGGCGCTGGCGCAGCCAGTCGCGGTAGGGATCGGTAGAGACGGGCGTCACGGGTTCACCGCCGCGCGGCGCTGCCGGGCGCACTCGAACAGCACGAGGGCGGCGGCAGTGGCGACGTTCAGGCTGTCCGCACCGCGGGCGGCGTTCATGGGAATGCTGACCGAGTGGTCGGTGTCCCGCCAGTGGGCGGGCAGGCCCTCGTGCTCGGTGCCGAGCAGCAGCGCGACCCGGCCGGTCAGCGGGGCGTCCCAGTAGGTGCGGGGGGCGTCGGGTGTGCAGGCAACGGTCGTGAAGGCGCGGGCGGCCAGCCACTCCTGGGCGTCGTGTTCGTCCATCACGGCGACCGGCAGGGTGAACACGCTGCCCTGCGACGCGCGGATCACGTTCGGCCCGAAGGGGTCCGCGCCCCGCCCGAGGACGATCACGGCGTCCGCACCGGCAGCGTCGGCGGTGCGCAGGATCGCGCCCACGTTGCCGGGTTTTTCCAGGCCGCGCAGCACGACGGTCACGGCGCTCGGGCCGGGTTCGGGCAGCGCGGCGCGGGGGGTGGGGGCCAGGGCGAGCAGGCCGTCCGGGTTCTCGCGGCCGCTGACCTTCTCGAAGGCCGCGCGGGACAGTTCCAGTTCGGGCAGGCTGGTCAGGGTGGGGGCGACCTGCGCGGCTTCCGGGCTGAACAGCTCCGGGCAGGTGAACAGCGTGGTCAGGGCCACGCCGGACGCGGCGGCGCGGGCGATCTCGCGGGCACCCTCGATCAGGATGACGCCTTCGTGTTCACGTTCACGGCGGGTCCGGAGGCGCACCAGCCGCTTGACATGGCTGTTCTGAAGGGAGGTGATCGGTGCGGGCCTGGTCATCACCGGATAGTATGCCGCGCCGCGCCTGCTGCGCACCGGAAGGCAACCTGGGTTGCGGGGCCGCCCAGGCGGGCGCCCGGGCCAGAAAAGACCGGCTGCCGGGCCGGGCGTTGGCACCCCGGTGGGGTTCCGGGAGGTGAGAGAAGCGGGTGACGAAGGAACTGAACGGCAGTCCAGGCGGGGCGGCCCGCGCGGTGGCCCCCTCGCGCTAGCCTGTGGGCATGGCGCTGGCGTACCCTCCGTTCAAGTCCTGTCCGTGCGGGTCCGGACGAAGTTACGCGCACTGTTGCGGGCCGTTTCATGCGGGTGCGGGCGCCCCCACGCCCGAGGCGCTGATGCGCTCGCGTTACTCGGCATACGCGCTGGGCAACGCTGCGTACGTGCTGGACACCTGGCATCCGGACACCCGGCCCGCCGCGCTGGACCTGCGGGACGGCACGCGCTACCTGGGCCTGCGGGTGCGCCGCTCGGCCGGGAATCACGTGGAATTCACGGCGCAGTTGCGCCTGCCGGACGGGGAACGCTACCTCCTGCGGGAGAACAGCGAGTTCACGCGGCTCGGCGGTCGCTGGGTATACGTGGACGGCGTGACGCCCGCTGCCGACGCGAACCCGGGCTGAGAGGTGGGAACGACCCGGCGCTTCGTCTCGTACCCTGAGATATGCCGTCAGATAGGACCGAGCCCGCAGTGAACGTCCCCAAGACGCCTGACCGCCCGCGCAGCCCGCTGGGCCGGCCGACCGCCCTGCTGGCCGGGGGCCTGCTGGCCGCGGCGCTGATCGTCAGTCAGTCGGTCAAGGTCATTCCGGCCGGGTACGTGGGGGTGGTGTTCAGTTCGTTCAGCGGCGTGAAGTCCTGGCCGCTTCAGGAAGGCATTCACCTGCTGGTGCCGTTCGTGGACCGCGTGACCCTGTACGACGCCCGCCTTCAGGAGGTCACGCTGGCCCACACCACGCAGGACGGCGACGAGGGCGCCATCCGGGCGCGCAGCAAGGAGGGCCTGGATATCACGGCGGACGTGACCGTGCAGTTCCGGGTGGACCGCGCAAAGGCCGCGACGCTGCACAAGGAACTCGGGCGGGATTACCTGCGCACCGTGATTCGCCCGCAGGTGCGCAGCAAGGTCAGAGACGCCATCGGGCAGTTCGGCGCGGCCGACATCATCTCCTCCAAGCGCCAGGAGGTCGAGGCGAGCATCACCACGGAACTCCGCCAGATTTTCGAACGCAACAACCTGGTCCTGGACAGTGTGCTGCTGCGCGAACTGCGGATTCCGGACAGCATCGCCAAGGCCATCGAGCAGAAGCAGGCGGCCGAGCAGCAGGTCGCCGTGGAACGCAACCGCCTGCAACAATCGACCATCAGCGCCCAGCGGGCCGTGGTCGAGGCCGAGGGCTCCGCGAAGGCGTCGGTGGCCCGGGCGCGCGGGGAGGCCGAGGCCCTGTCGCTGCGCGGGAAGGCGCTGCTGGAGAACCCACAACTGATTCAGCTGACGGTCGCGGAGAAGCTCTCGCCCGGCATTCAGACGGTCATGCTACCCAGCACCGGAAACTTCCTGCTGGACGTGGGGACCCTCACGCAGCCCGCCAAGGCCGCCAAGAAACCATGAGGGCCCGTGACGGCGCCCGTGCGTTAGCCTGCGTCTGATGTTCGTTCTGATTGTGGTGGTCATCTTGGCGGGCGCCGCGGCGGGCGTGTACCTGAGCTCGAACCGCCCAGATCGCCGAGAGCTCCAGGACGCCGGGTGGCGCGGCGAACGGGCGGCCGGGTCGGCACAGGGGTCAGCACAGGGACTGGCACCGGGGGCCGCGCTGAGCGGGCTGGCCGACCCGGCTCCGCAGGTAACGGTGCCGCTGCTGCTCTCAGTGCCTGAACCCGCCCGGACGCGCGCCTGGGCGCTGCTGTCGGGCGTGACGGACGCCCTGAAGGCGGGGAGCGGCGATACGCGCACGGCCTTCTTGCTGGCGCAGACGCGGGACGCCTACCTGCCGGACACCCTGCGGGCCTACGCGCACCTGACGCCCGCCGCGCGGCAGACGCTGGAACGCCAGGGTCAGGCTCCGGAGGTGCTGCTGGACGAGCAATTGACGCTGCTCGAAGACGGTGTGCGCGAGGCGCTGCGGCGCGATCACGCGGCCGCCGACCGCCTGCTGACGCAGGGGCGTTTTCTGAGGGAGCGGTTCGGCGGCGAGTCCGTCTGGAGCGGGGTGCGCCAGAAGCCGTGACCCCGGGCGGGCGTGTGCCCGTGGGCCTGCGCCTGCGGGAAGCCCGCCTTCAGGCTGGGGGCAGCGTGGGCACCCCATCAAAATTGGACTGGGTTCAGAGGTGCTCCCTGCCCGACCGTGGGACCGTAGCCTGCGTGTATGACGACACTGGCTTTTCTGGGTCTCGGGGCGATGGGCGACCCGATGGCTGCCCACCTCGCCCGGTACGCGGCGGCCCACGACCTGAACGCTCTGGTCTGGAACCGCACGGACTGGAAGGCGCAGGCGCACGCGCGGGCGCACGGCAGCCGGGCCGTGACGCTCGAGGAGGCGGCGCGAGCGGACGTGATCTTCACCTGCCTGCCCACGAGCGTCGAGGTCAGCGAGGTGCTCGGCGGGATGGAGCCGCAGCTGAAACGCGGCGCGGTGTGGGTGGACTGCACCAGCGGTCACCCGCAGGCGGCGCCCGCCCAGCGTGAGCGGCTGGCGGCGTGCGGCGTGACCCTGCTGGACGCGCCCGTCAGTGGGGGCACGGCCGGCGCGCAGGCCGGAACCCTGACCATCATGGTCGGCGGCCCCGCCGAAGCGCTCGAAATGGTGCGGCCGCACCTGGCGTTCGCCGGGAAGGTCGTGCACGTCGGCCAGAGCGGAGCGGGCTTCGCGGTGAAGGCCATCAACAACGCGCTGCTGGGCGTCACGCTCTGGGCGACCGGGGAGGGCCTGGCAGTTCTGGCGCGCTCGGGCGTGAACCTGGGCGCGGCGCTGGAGGTCATCAACGCCAGCAGCGGTCGCAGCAACGCCAGCCAGAACCTGATCGGGCAGCGGGTCCTGACCCGCGAGTTCCCGGCCACCTTCGCGCTGGGCCTGCTTGCCAAGGACGCCGGAATTGCCGCCGACCTGACGGGCGAGGTGCGCGGGAGCGCGCCGCTGCTGGCCCAGACGGCGGCCCTGCTGCGCGCCGCCGAGCGCCTGGTGGGCGCGGACGAGGATCATACGGCCGCCCTGAAACTGATCGAACAGATGAACGACCTGGAGTTAAAATGACACATAGCATGAACACCGCCCCGAACGCTACCGCCTCTCAGAGCTTCGCAGTCGTCACGGACGGCGGACTGGACGCCTACCCTTCCCTGCTCAATGACGTGCCCGTCGCGCCGTTCTCCGTGACCTTCGGGGACACCAGTTACCGCATGAACGAGATCAGCCGCGCGGAGCTGTTCCGCCTGCTGGAAACCAACCCGAACCACCCGACCAGCAGCCAGCCGACCCCGCAGGAGTGGATGGACGCCGTGAGGCACGCCGGGATGCGGGACACGCTGTGCCTGACCATCAGCCCCGGCCTGAGCGGCAGCATGAACGCCGCCGAGCAGGCCCGTCAGGCGCTGGGCGAGGAATTCAACCTGACCCTGCATGACAGCGGCACCCTCAGCGGCGCGCAGGCTTTCCAGCTGCACGCGGCGTGCACGGCCGCCGCGCGCGGCGAGACGGTGGAGACCGCCCGCGCATGGATGCGCGAAGTCCACGCGGAAACCGAGCTGTACTTCACCATCGAGACGCTGGAGTACCTGCGCCGGGGCGGGCGAATCGGGCGGGTGCAGGCCACGCTGGGCGGCCTGCTGAACCTCAAGCCCGTGGTCACGGTGGACAAGCAGAGCGGAACGTACACGAACGTGGGCCGCGCCCGCTCGTACCGGGGTGGCATGGAGGCGATCGCCACGCAGGTCACGCGCCGCTACGGCGAGGGCACGCCGCTGCGCGTGGGTCTGCTGTTCGGCAGTGTCCGGGAGGACGCCGACGAGGTGCTGGCCCACCTGAAAGGCCGTCATCCGATCGTGTGGTCCGACATGACAGGCGTGAACCCGGTCCTGAACGTGCATACCGGCCCGCGCAGCATTGGCCTCGCCGTAGCGCCCGGCGCGTGGCCCTGGGAACGCTGAGAAGCCCTCGGCAGCAGGCGGGGGGAGGGACACCCGTGCGTGGTGTCTCTCCCCTCCTCTGTCAACTCCCGACCAGCCTACTGCGTGCTGCGGGGGTCCAGCACGTCGCGCAGGCCGTCGCCGAGCAGGTTAAAGCCCAGCACGGTCAGCAGGATGGCCAGACCGGGGAACAGCATGGTCCAGGGGGCGTCGATGTAGTACTGGCGGCCGTCGCTGATCATGGTGCCCCATTCCGGCAGGGGCGGCTGCGCGCCGATGCCCAGGAAGCCCAGCGCGGCCACTTCGATGGTGGCGGTGGCGATGCTCAGGGCGCCCTGCACGATCAGCGGTGAGAGGCTGTTCGGCAGGACGTGCCGGAACATCATGCGGCCCTGCGAGGCGCCCAGCGCCCCGGCGGCCTGCACGAACTCGCGTTCGCGGATCGACAGCACCACGGCGCGCGCCAGTCGCATGTACACGGGCACCTGCACGAGCGACACGGCCAGCATGGCAGTCACGAGTTGCGGACTGTTCAGCGCGAACAGGCGGTCCATGGCGGCGATCAGGAACGGCGGGTCGCTGGCGCTGAAGATGCTGGCAAAGCCGATGGCAAGCAGGATGCTGGGGAAGGCGAGCATCACGTCCGTCAGGTAGCCCAGGACGCTGTCCAGCCACCCACCAAAGTACCCGGCGAGCAGGCCCAGCAGCGTGCCCAGCAGCAGGGCGAGGATGGTGCTGACCACCCCGACTTTCAGGCTGATACGGGTTCCGTGCAGGGTACGGGTCATGATGTCGCGGCCCAGGTTGTCGGTCCCGAAGGGCGCGCGCCAGACGTTCACCTGGCCGGTCACGGGATCCTTGTACGCCTCGGCCACGTCCTTGTCCCACAGGGCGCTGAGGCTCGGCGGCTTGAGAATCAGGCTGTAATTCCGGTCCACGGTGGGGTCGTAGGGTTTCAGTACGCTGGCGAACACGGCCAGCAGCACGAAGGCGCCCACGATGACCGCGCCGACCTTACCGGGCGCGCTGCGGCGAAAACGGCGCCAGAAGATGCTGTCCTGGCGGGCTGCGGGCGTGGTGGTTGCAGTTGTCATGAGGTCACTTTTTCCCTTCAGCTGTACTGGATGCGGGGGTCGAGGGCCGCGTAACTGAGATCGACCAGCAGGTTGGCCACACTGACGACCAGCGCAGCGAAGATCACGCCGCCCTGAATGATCGGGTAATCACGCTGACTGATCGCGTCGTACACCCACGAACCGATACCGGGCCACGAGAAGATCGTTTCGGTCAGCACGGCCCCGCCCAGCAGCGCGCCCGCCTGCAGGCCGATGACGGTCACGACCGGCAGCAGCGCGTTCCGCAGCGTGTGTTTCAGGACCACCGCCCGGCCGCTCAGGCCCTTGGCACGCGCGGTCCGCACGTAATCCTGGCCCAGCACGTCCAGCATCGAGGAGCGGGTGATGCGGGCGATGATCGCCAGCGGAATGGTGCCCAGCGCGATGGCAGGCAGCACGAGGTGCCTCACGGCGTCCCAGGCGGCGGCCGGTTGCCCGCGCAGCAGACCGTCCAGAACGTAGAAGCCTGTGATGCGCTCGATGCTCACCGACGAACCCAGGCGGGCGCTGGGGGGCAACCAGCCGAGTTTCACGGCGAAGAAGTACGACAGCAGCAGGCCCAACCAGAAGACCGGCATGCTCACCCCGATCAGCGAGATGGTCGTGGCGAGGTTATCCCAGATACTGTTGCGGCGCAGGGCCGCCAGAATCCCGGCGGGCATGCCGACCACCAGCGCGAACAGCAGCGCGGCAACGCTCAGTTCGGCGGTGGCCGGAAATCGGGCTTTCAGGTCGTCCCGGACAGGAATATTGCTCTTGATACCGCTGCCCAGGTCACCCTGTAGCAGCGCGCTCATGTACTTCGGGTACTGGGCGTCCAGGGGGTTGGAGGGGTTGAAGAACCAGGGTTTGTTCAGGCCGAGTTGCTCGCGCAGCGCGGCGGCCGCTTCGGGCGTGGCGCGTTCGCCGAGCATCGCCACGGCCGGATCACCGGGAATCGAGCGGACGAACACGAACACGACCAGGCTGATGCCCAGCATGACCAGCAGGGTGCGGAAGATTCGGCGGATCAGGTAACTGCCCAAGGCGGGCCTCCTTGCGTGGGATCACGGGAACTGACGTGCGGGTGTGTGCGGGCAGGGGGTCGAGCGGCAAGGGCGGAGCAGCCTCCTCCCGGTAGTGGGCGGGGCTGCTCCGCAGGGTCGGGCTCAGGAAGTCAGGGTTGAACAGGAACGCGGGCCGGAGTTACTGGCGGCGCGCTTCCCCGACTTATTTCTTGCCGGTCACGGTGATGGAGTTGAAGGGTTCGCTGCCCAGCGGGCTGGGCACCCAGCCCTTGACGTAGCTGCGCGCGGCAGCCAGCGGCTGGCTGTGCACGATGGGCACGCGGTACGCGGCGTTGTAGGTCAGTTCGTGGAGCTGGCCGTAGATCTTGGCCTTGGCGTCCTGGGTGGCGGCGGCGCGGCCCTGCTGGAGCAGGGTTTCGACGTTCGCGGGGTTCCAGTTGATGTCGTCGCTGGCGTTACTGCCGTAGTACGCGCCGTAGAAGTTGTCGGGGTCGCCGTAGTCGCCGGTCCAGCCGATCATGTACATATCGAAGCCGGGTTCCTTGTTGCGGTCCTCGAGGTACTTGGCCCAGTCCTCGGTTTTCAGGTTGACCTTGACGCCGATGGCGCTCAGGTCGGCGGCGATGGCTTCCGCGATGGGTTTGGGCGTGGGGAAGTACGGGCGGCTGACGGGCATGTACCATAGGTCGATGGAGAAGCCGTTGGCGTAGCCGGCGTCGGCGATCATCTTCTTGGCGGCGGCCGGGTCGAACTTGTAGTCGGCCGGGACCTTGGCGCTGTTGGCCCAGTCCAGGACAGGCGGCACGAAGCTGGCGTTGCTGACGCCCAGGCCGTTCCAGAAGGCGTCCACGATGGCTTTCTTGTTGATGGCCATGCTGATCGCCTGACGCACCTGCTGGTTTTTCAGGTACTGGTTGCGGTTGTTCATGCTCACGAAGCCCACGTTGAAGCTGGGACGCTTGACGGCCAGCAGGTTCTTGTCGGCCTGCACGCTCTTGAGGCTGTCGGGGGTCAGGTCGTTGGCGAAGTCGATGGTCCCGGCCTTCAGTTCGTTCAGGCGCTGGCTGGGGTCCTTGATGGACCGGATAATCAGCTGATCGACCTTGGACTTGCTGCCCCAGTACAGTTTGTTGGGCAGCAGGGTGACGCGGTCACCGGTGCGCCAGCTCTGGAAGATGAAGGGGCCGGTGCCGACGGGTTTGCTGGCGGGCGTGCCGTACTTGGCGCCTTCTTTCTTGATGGCGGCAGGGCTGGCGATGCCGAAGTACCCGGCGGCCAGCACGTTGGGCAGCACAGAGCTGGGCTTGTTCAGGTCAATGCGGACGGTGGTGGCGTTGACCTTGACGATGTTCTTGATGACGGCGGTGGCGTCGCCCTTGTAGCCGCCGAGGAGTTCGCCCATGATCTCGAAGGTGCGGCCCTGATCACGGAAGCCGTAGGGGTGGCTCTTGTCCCACCAGCGGCCCAGGTTGAACACGACAGCGTCGGCGTTCATGGCGGTGCCGTCGTGGAAGCGCACGTTCTTGCGCAGCGTGAACGTCCAGGAGGTGTTGTTCGCGTTGGGTTTCCAGGAGGTGGCGAGGCCGGGGGCCAGGTCGGTGCTGCCGGGCTTGAAGTCGACCAGGGTGTCATAGATCTGCCGCTGGACGAGGATGCTGATGCCGTCGGTGATGTTGCCGGGTTCCAGACTGACGGGTTCGCCGTTGCCGCCGAAGACCAGGGTCGTGGCAGAGGCGGTGCCGAGGGTGGAAAGCAGGGCGGTCAGGAGCAGTTTCTTCATGGAACCTCCGGTTTGCCTTCATGTCGGTGACGTGGCACGGGGGCCGCGTTCCCTTCATGACAGCAGGCTGATAAAGATCAGGCGTGTGCTCAGGCTAGTGGCGTTTGAGGGCTGAGTCAAGATTCAGGTGCGCAAGCATACCCACCCTTACATTCCACCTGTGACTGCCCTTCCTCCTCGCATCCGCTCGGATTGATTCAGAACTGCAGCGAATCAATCGGAATCCGCATGATTCATCTGGCCGCCGGGACTGCGCCGGATTCCCTGCTGCACGCGCGGAACGCGCCTGTCTTCCTCTAGCGTCTGACCGGATGGACCGGTTCTTGCGAGTCATGCCGCCGGACTCCACAGGATGGGAACCGTCACCCTGCGTGACGGGCGACGCAGGGCGTCCACGAACCAGCGAGCGGGTCACGTGGTCCGGGCGGGTGATGGCGCTGCCCACCACGACCGCGTGCGCGCCGGTCGCGAGTGCCTGCCCGGCCAGCGCGGGGCTGTTCAGCGAGTCCGGCTGCGCCTGCATGGTCAGGCCGATGAGCGCCGCGTCCGTCACGGCCCGTACGGCGCGGATATCCCCGGGCGAGCGCAGGCGCAGGGCGGAGGCGCCGCCCAGCAGCGCCGCGCGGCTCAGGGCGACGATATGGGCGACCTCGCGTAGCGGGCTGCCGTCGTCGGCCTGCACGCTCACGATCAACGTGCCGCGCAGGGCCTCCAGACGCGCGGGCAACACGAAAGGCAGACCGCTCGGGGAGAGGCTGTTCATGCGCGCCAGTGTAGCCGGAGGCTGGGCTCCCCCCTGGCTTACCGGTCCTGACCACCTGCGCGGCGCACCGGGACGCGCCTGCCGTACCCTGATCGCGTGACCAATCACGCTGACCCGGCCCGGCCCGACTCACCGCCATCCTCCTCGCCCACCCCGGAACAGGCGGCACCGGAACAGGCCACCCCGCTCATGGCCGGTCAACTCGTCATGGTGGACATCCCGGGACCTGAACTGGACGCCGACACGGCCGCGCACCTGCGCCGGTACGGGATCCGCAGCGTGTGCCTGTTCGGGAAGAACGTGGTAGATGAGGCGCAACTGACCCGGCTGTGCGCGGACCTGCGCGCCCTGATGGGCGACGGCGCCCTGATTGCGCTGGATCACGAGGGCGGCGCGATCGTGCGGCCCGACTTCTGGCCGTTCGCGCCGTCCGCGATGGCGCTGGGCGCGGCGGACGACGTGACCCTGACCGAACAGGTCAGCGGCGGGCTGGCGCGGCAACTGCGGCGCGTGGGCATCAACTGGAATTTCGCGCCGGTGCTGGACGTGAACGTGAACCCGGCCAACCCGGTGATCGGGGAGCGGGCCTTCGGGGCCGACACGGGGCGCGTGACCCGGCACGGCCGGGCGGCGCTGGCGGGCCACCACGCGGCGGGGGTGGCGGCGTGCGTGAAGCACTTCCCGGGGCACGGGGATACGGCCCTGGACAGTCATTACGCGCTGCCCACCGTCGCCCGTTCCCGAGGGGCGCTGGACCGACTGGAGTTCGCGCCGTTCCGTGACCTGCTGCCCGTGACCCCGGCGGTCATGACGGCGCACGTCGTGTTCCCCGCGCTGGACGCAGGCGCGCCCGCCACCCTGTCCCGCGCGGCCCTGACCGGACTGCTGCGCCAGGAGTGGGGCTACGGCGGCGTGATCGTCACGGACTCCATGGGCATGAAAGCCATTGACGATCATTACGGGCGCGGCGAGGCGGGCGTGCTGGCCCTGAGCGCAGGCGCGGATCTGGTCATGGCGCTGGGCCGCCGCGAGGCGCAGGAAGCGACCCTGGACGCCACCGCGCAGGCACTGGCCGAGGGGCGACTGGACCCCGCGCAGATGCGGGCAAGTGCCGAGCGACTCGCCGCCCTGGCCCGCACGTACCCGGCGCAGGCCGACCCGAACATGGACCCGGCAGCCGACGCGCCCATGTTCGCGCGGGCGTGGGCGCAGGCCCTGACCGCGTACCGCTCCCCGGTGGCCCCCGCCCCGGGTTCGGTGGTGCGGCTGGTCGCGCAGCGGCGCGTGGCCCGTGAGAACGTCAGCGAGGCCAGCGTGGACGCCGCCACCCTGGCCGCCGACCTGCGCGAGGTGTACGCAGTGGACCTGATCACCTTCGACGACCCGGCCGACCTGAACTGGGACGCACTGCACGCCGAAACCACGCCGCTGATCCTGGCGACCACGTCCCGCCACCGGCACGCGGCCCTCCGGGGCACCCGCCCGCACCTGCACCTGGCGCTGTACAACCCCTACGCGGCGCTGGACGTGGACGCCCCCGCCCTGCTCAGTTACGGTTTTCGTCCGGAAGCCCGCCGGGCCATCGTCGCGTGGCTCCGCGGCCAGGCCACCGTGCCCGGCATCCTCCCCTTTCAGGGCTGAATCGGCAGGGTGGGAGCGGCGCCCTGACATACCCACCGGGACACAGCGGCGCGCCGGCCACGCGCAGACGGGCCGCGAGCCGGGCATTCGGGCAGCCAGGCATCGCTGAGGTGGCGCGGAGAATGGACCTCTGCCACCCACCGCCCGCTGCTTATACGGATTCCGATTGAGTCGGTGCAGTTCTGAATCAATCCGAGCGGACTCGAGTAGGAACAGCAGACGCCCCTTCGCGGCATGGAGCCGCAGGCGGCGCTTTTCCGACTGTGGCGCAGTGGAGCGGCAGTCCGTCTGATACGGACTCCGATTGAATGGGCTGCAAAGCCCTCGCAATCCGAGCGAAGCGAGTGGGAGTAGGGCGGGTTCCGGAGGTGCAGCCGGCAATCCGGTGAAGTTCCGGATTGTTGGCGAAACAAACGGAATCCGTATGAAACGTCCCTTGCCGTCTGGCGCCTCCTGTCCTGTGGCAGCCCGCGTCTCGATGTGCGGCACGTTCCTCCACTGCGGCTGGATATGCTTGAAAGCGGCGGGGTCTGACCGCTCCCTGAGGGGCTGCGGGCAGGGGCTGGCGAAGGCCAGGGTACGTGCGGAGCGGCGCGCCTGGGGGGATGCACGCACCCGCCTGGACTGCTAGATTGAACTGAGTACAAACCCTACCCTGTTCACGTTGTGAACTCGCCGCCCGGCGCGGCCAGCGCCCGCACGGGCCGCGCCGCACGGCCCCCCTGGAGGAACGCCATGAATTTCACCCTGAACGACGAACAACGCCAGCTTCAGCAACTCGCCCGTGACTTTACCCGCAAGGAAATCATACCCATCGCCTCCGAGTACGATCAGAAGGAAGAACTGCCCTGGCAGGTCGTGGAGAAGGCTTTCGAGGTCGGGCTGCTCAACCCCAGCATCCCCGAGCACGCCGGCGGCCTGGGCCTGGGCATGTTCGACGAGTGCCTGATCGGCGAGGAAATCGCGTACGGCTGCATGGGCATCTACACCGTCCTGATGGCCAGCGAACTGGGAATCGCGCCCGTCCTGATCGGCGGCACCGAGGAGCAGCACAAACGCTTCCTGACGCCCCTGACCGAGAAGGCCGGACTGGCCGCCTTCGCCCTGAGCGAACCGAACAACGGTTCGGACGCCGCCAGCATGCACACCACCGCCACCCTGGACGGCGACGAGTGGGTCCTGAACGGCACCAAGATGTGGATCAGTAACGGCGGCCTGGCCGAGTTCACGGTCGTGTTCGCCACCACCGACCGCCAGGGCGGGCACCGCGCCACCATCGCGCTCGTCGTGCCCAAGGACGCCCCGGGCTTCAGTTACAACAAGATCAAACACAAGATGGGCCAACGCGCCAGCCTGACCAGCGAACTGGTGTTTGAGGATGTGCGCGTGCCCAAAGCCAACCAGCTGGGCGGCCTGGGCGACGGCTTTAAGATCGCCATGAAAACGCTCGACAAGACCCGCATTCCCGTCGCGGCCGGCTCGGTCGGCATTGCCCGGCGCGCCATGGAGGAAAGCATCAAGTACGCCAAGGACCGCACCGCGTTCGGCAAACCCATCGCGGAGTTGCAGGCCATTCAGTTCAAACTGGCCGAGATGGCCATCGGCATCGAGACGGGGCGCCTGATGTACCAGAAGGCCGCGTGGCTGGTCGATGCCGGGCAACCCCACGGCTTCGAGAGTGCCATTGCCAAGGCGTACTGCAGCGAGATGGCCTTCAACGCCGCCAACGAGGGCATACAGGTCCACGGCGGGTACGGCTACGTGGGCGAGTACCCGGTCGAGAAACTGCTGCGGGACGTGAAACTGAACATGATCTACGAAGGCACCAACGAGATCCAGCGGGTCATCATCAGCCGCAACCTGCTCAAGTAATACCGATTCCGATTGCTTCGGCGCACTTCCGGATCAATCCGAGCGGCTGCGAGGAGGAGCAGCAGACGCCCCTTCGCGGTATCGGCGGCCGTCCGTGTGGACCTGCGTCCGCTCGGCGGCCGGGGGTGTTCAGGCGATGGGGGTGCTCAGCACGCCCACGCCCTGCACCTCGACCTCGACCACGTCGCCCGGTTGGAGCGGGCCGACCCCCTCGGGGGTGCCGGTCAGGACCACGTCGCCGGGTTCCAGGGTCACGAAACGGGTCAGGTACACCAGGATGTCGACGACCGGGAAGATCATCTGGCTGGTGCGGCCGTCCTGGCGGGTCTCGCCGTTCACGCGGGTCTGGACGCGCAGGTCCCGGGGGTCGAGGTCCGTTTCCAGCCACGGTCCCAGGGGGCAGAAGCGGTCGGCGGCCTTGGCGCGGAACCACTGAAGGTCCGTTTTCTGAAGGTCGCGGGCGGTCAGGTAGTTGGCTGGAACTATGCCCGACACCACTGAAATGGGAGCGTCCGGGGCCTATCCCCGGACGTGTCAAAAG
>NZ_JAGLBB010000027.1 GCF_018260555.1 Deinococcus sp.
CGCCTTCGAGCAGCGCGGCGAAGTAGGTGGTCTGTTCGCCCCAGTCCTGAGTGGGGATGCCCCGGAACGTGAAGGTCCGCAGGCGCGTGCCAAAGGCGCGTAGGGCGACCAGTGCGTCGGCCAGGCTCAGGCGGTCGCGGGCCAGCAGGGGCACCTCGACCTGACGCACAGCGTTCTGCGCGGCCCTGACCAGCTTCGCGAGGCTACCCTGCGGGTTGCGGGGGCGTTCGCGGCGCGGCAGGTTCAGGGGCGCGGCCTGCGCTGGAATCAGGCCCTCGCGTTCGCGGCGGCGCGCGGCGAGGAAGCCCACCAGTGCGTCCAGTTCCGCCAGGGCCTCCACGCCTCCCAGTACGCCCCCCAGGGTGTCGCCCGGCGGCTCGTCCCACTCGCCGCCCGGTTCAGGGTCGTCCGGCTCGGGTTGCGGGAGCAGTAGCCGGGCCTTGAGGGCGATGACGGCGGCCAGGGTGGGCAGCAGGTCCGGCCAGGCGCTCAGGGGGCCACCCGTCACGGCCTGCGCCCACGCCAGCACGTCCCGCGTGAGGTGGAGCAGTGGCACCTCGCCCGGCCCGACCCGCCCCGCCCTGAGCGCCGACGCGAGGTCCGTCAGGCTGCCCGTAAACGTCGGGAGCGACACCGTGAATCCCGCTCCGGCCGGAAGCGGCGGGGCAGGGGAGGGCAGGCTGGGCGAGGCGGTCACAGGGCAGCGGTTACGGGATCGGCGGTCATGGGCGCGGCATTCAGAGTTTCAGGAACCCGACTTTCTCGCGGACTTCCTCCATGATCGGCTGCGCGGTGGCGCGCGCCTCCCTGGCGCCCTGCGCGAGCGCGTCACGCACGAAATCCGGGTCGGCCTTCAGCGCCTCGGCCCGCTCGTGAATGGGGCTCAGGTGCTCGGTCATGCCGGCCAGCAGCGTCTTCTTGCAGTCGATGCAGCCGATCCCGGCGGTGCGGCACCCGGCGTCCACGGTCTGCAACGTGTCCAGGGTGCTGAACAGCTTGTGGTAATCGAAGATCAGGCACACGTCCGGGTTGCCCGGGTCGGTGCGGCGCACGCGGGCCGGGTCGGTCGGCGCGACCCGCAGTTTCTGCCAGATGGCGTCCAGCGGTTCCAGAATGCCGATGGTGCTGCCCGGGCCTTTGCTCTTGCCCATCTTGCCGTTGCCGTCCACGCCGGGAATCCGCAGGGCCTGCTGTTCGTACACGGCGTTCGGTTCCGGGAAGGTCTCCCCGAACGCGTGGTTGAACTTCCGGGCAATCTCGCGCGTCAGCTCGATGTGCTGCGTCTGGTCCTCACCGACCGGCACGGTATCGGCCTTGTACAGCAGGATGTCGGCCGCCATGAGTGCCGGGTACATCAGCAGGCCCGCCGGTACGCTGGCTAGCTGCTCGGACTTGTCCTTGTACTGCGTCATGCGTTCCAGTTCCCCCACGGGCGTCACGGTCGTGAAGATCCACGCGAGTTCCTGATGCTCGGGCACATGCGACTGCACGAAGAACGTGACCCGGCTGGGGTCGAGACCCACGGCGAAGTTCGCGAGCGCCATCTCGAAGGTCCGCTGCGCCAGCAGCGCCGGCTCGAACGACGCGGGGTTCGTGATGGCGTGCAGGTCTACCACGCAGTAGATGGAGTTCTTCCCGAACGTCTCGCCCAACCGCACGTAGTTCCGCATGGCCCCGAAGTAATTTCCGATATGAGGCTCACCGGTTGGCTGGATTCCTGAAAAGACACGCGGCATAACCCCGTGATTCTAGCGGGCGCCGCACACGAACAGCAGGCGGCCACGCGTGCGGCCCAGGCCACCGGGCCCGGCAACACGAAAAAGCCCCGCGCAGAGCGGGGCCGGAGCAGGGGAGGAGAGGTTACCTGTCGGCGGGGGGGGCCGCCGGGGCCTTGTCGTCCTTGGCGGGCGTCTTGCTGTCCGTGGCGGGGGCGGCGCTGTCCTGACTGGTGCTGTCCTGCCCGGCGCTGTCTTTGTTGGGTGCGGCCTTGGGCGCGGCGGCGTCCACGCGCTTTTGCTGCGCGGCCAGCACGGCCTTCAGGTTATCCTTGGGTTTCAGGGTGGCGACCTGCGCGGCCAGGAACTTCTGACCTTCTTCCGATTGCTTCTGCGACAGCACCTGCGACCTGATCTGCTCGCTCACGGCGCTCAGGGGCTGCGTGGCGGCGGGCTTCAGGTCCGTCACGTACGCCACCGAGTACCGCTCCCCGACCTTCACGGGGTCGCTCAGGCTGCCTTCCCCCGCGCTTCGCAGGTCCTTGGCCGTGAACACGGCGGCGTCCAGGGCCGCGTCCAGCTTGCCGTCGCCGGCCGTGACCTGTCCGCGCTCGCTGACGGTTCCGCCGGCCTTCACGGCGGCGGCGTTAAAGTCGGCCCCGCCGTCGTAGCTGTTGCGGAACGCGAGCGCCTTGGCCTCGTCCTTGAAACTGGCTTCGAACACGGTGCCGCTGGCGGGGGTCTGGAACTGCGCGGCGTTCTTCATGTAGAACGCCTGCACCTCGGCGTCCGTGACCTTCACGTTGCGGGCGCCGTACGCGGCGATTCCGGCGGCGATCTCCTGCTGCGTGCCGGTCAGATTGAGTTTCAGGCGCTCGGCGATGGTCGGCGCGGCGTAGCCCTGGATCAGCTGCTGCACCACCTGCGGTTTCAGGATGGAGTTCACGAGTTGCGAGGCCTGCTCAGGCTGCACCTGCTGAAGCAGCGCCGAGAACTGCTGGTTGTTCACGACCTGCTCCACGGCTTTCGAGTACGGGATGTCCCGCCCGGCCACGGTCGCCACAGTGGGGTCCTCGACCTTCCAGTTCGGGTCCTTGAACTCGATCTTGGCGTCTTTTTCCAGGCCAGTCGCCCACGCTTCGACGGCGGCGTTCTTCTTCTGCTCGTTCACAGCCGCCGTGATGTCGGTCTTGGCATCCGCGAAGGGCTTGGCGGCGGGCGCGAGGTATTTCTCGACCTTCACGATGTAGAACTTGCCGCCGCTCTCGATCACGTCGGTCAGGCCGCCGCTGGTCAGAGCGAACGCAGCGGCCCCCACCTCGGCGGGCAGCGCCACCTGCGCCACGGGGCGCGGCACGCCGTTCTCGACAGGACCGAGCGCGCCGCCGCGCTCACCGAACTCGGTGCTGTTGGCCTTGGCGAGCGCGGCGAAGTCCGCCCCGCCCCGCGCCTGCTTCAGCAGGGCCTGAGCCTTGGCCTTGTCGGCCACGACGATCTGACGGCCCTGGATGCGGGCGTCCGTCTGGAATTTGCCGGGGTTCAGGTCGTAGTACGCCTGAAGTTCCGCGTCGGTCGCGGCGGGCACGGCCTTCTTGATCTCCTCGACGCGGCGCTCGACGGCCAGACTCTGGCGCACCTGCTCACGGTACGAGCTGTCGGTCAGGCCCGCGCCCTGCAGCGCGTCCGTCCAGGCCTTGTTGTCGGTCAGCTGGTTGGCCTCGCGGACTTCCTTGACCTTGGCGGCCACATCGGCGCGGCTGACCTTCACGCCTTTCACGGCGTTCTGCACCAGCGTCTGACGAATCTGCTGCGCGACCACGAAGGTCTTGAAGTCGTCGCCCAGCACGCCGGTATCGGTACTGGCCAGCACAGGGTTGGCGCGGCGGGCCGCTTCGAGCGCCTCGACGGTCACGGTCGTGCCGTTCACAGTCAGGGCGGGCGTACCGGTCTGCCGGTTGAACAGCGAGCCCAGGTTCGGGGTGAACTGGTAGGCCATGCCCACCACCAGCAGCAGGGCCAGAACACCCAGCAGGCCGTTCACGAATTTCTTGTTTTTCACTTGATCTCCTTCATGCAAGGTGCTAGGGTACGCGAGCTATGCACTCGTAGCTCAGGTGGATAGAGCGTTGGCCTCCGAAGCCAAAGGCCACTGGTTCAAGTCCAGTCGAGTGCACCACACCGATTCCCGGAACGCCACCCTCGCGGGTGGTGTTTACGTTGAGAGTTCCGCCCGCGGGGCGCAGGCCGTGACAGGCTGGTCCGGAAGTCGCACGCGCCGGATTCTAGCACGCACGGTTAAACGGGCGTAAAGCCGGAAACGGCGTCTGCAACATTCTTTTTCGCCGTCCGGCACACCTGGGGGCCCGGCCAGGGCGATTGCGGCGCGCCTCTCCCCCCACACCCGCCGCGCCCTGTACGCTGTCACGCATGAGTGCCCCGATCAACCTCCTGACACTGCTTGAAACGCTGCCCGGCTCGTACGCCGGCCCTGCCCGCCCCGACGAGGCTCCCTACGGCCTGGTTGGCGTGGGTGAAGGCGCCCTGGCCGCCGCCATCGCCCAGACCCTGATCGCCAGCAGCCTCACGCGGGGCGGCACGCAGTTCGTACTTGGCAGCCCCGACGCCAGCGCTCTGGCCACCGATTACGCCGATCTGGCCGTCGTGGCCGGCGCGAATGCCCGCCGGGTCGCGACCGGCGGCACCCCCGAGGAGATCGACGTGCTGGTGCCCGGCGGGCCGCTCGCCACGTACCACTTTGCGCAGTTCGTCGCGCACGCCAGCGGCCACAGCGACGAGGCCGCCGCCGCCGACGCCCTGCTGGGCGACCTGGCCGCACGCTGCGCGCCGCACGTCACCGAGAACAACCCCGCCCGTGACCTCGCCTGGAGCCTGTGGGGCCGCACGCCCCTGCTGCTCGCCGCGCCCGAGGCCGAGGCCCTCCCGCACGCATGGCAGCACCTGCTGGCCCGCACCGGCAAGACCCTGAGCGTTCCCGTGCTGGGCGACCCGCTGCCCTTCGTGACCGGTGCGTTCGAAGCGCAGCACGAGAAGGGAGACGCGCGGGTCGCCCTGATCCTCGGGGACGCCGACGACACCCTGATGCTGGCCCGCGAGATCCTCGAAAGCCGCATCGACGAGATCATTCACGTGCCGTACCCGGACGGCGCCGTCGGCTACCCCGCCACGCTGGCCCTGTGGTACTTCGGCGCGTGGGTCGCCGCGTACCTCGCCGAGCGCTACGAGGTCGAACCCGGCGACCTGCCGGTCCTGGGCCGCGCGCAGGGCGTCATGAGCGGCGAGGACCGCGAGAACGCCCGCCTGGCCGCGCCCCGCGACGACCTGCGCCGCACCAACGTCCTGAAAGACTGGGCGGACGATCAGGACGTGGGCGACGTGGAACTCGACGAGGACGACCTAGACGAGTAATACGGATTCCGATTGATTCGGTGCAGTTCTGAATCAATCCGAGCGGATGCGAGTGGGAACAGCATACGGATTGGGCGGTATGGAGCCGCAGGCGGCGCTTTTCCGACTGTGGTGGAATGGAGCGGAATCCGTATAATCCGTTTGCGGGGCGCGGGAAGCAGGGCACGGTGGAGAACAGCTGCGTCCTGCCTCCCGCGCCCCGCTCCCATCAGTCCAGCGGCCCCATCAGTCCAGCGGTCCCATCAGTCCAGCGGTCCCATCAGTGCAGGGGAACGTGGCCGGGGAAGCCGATGAGCAGGTCGAGCAGGTCGCCGACCATGGCGCTGGCAGTGACCAGGCCGCCGGCCCCGCCCCCGGCGAAGATCAGGGAGCCGCACTCCTCGCCCTCGTAGACCATGGCGTTGCGGCTGGCGCCGGCGGTGCACAGCGGGTGCGTTTCGGGCAGGGATTGCGGGGCGACGCGGGCCTGCCACTCGCCATTCACGGATTCGAGTTCCGCAACCAGCTTGATGCGCTCCCCGCGGGCGCGGGCGGCCTGAATGTCGGCCTGCGTGACGTGCTCGATGCCCTGCACCTGCACGCGGTCGTATCGGAAGTTCCCGTCCGCGCAGAAGCGGGCCAGGACCGTGAGTTTGTGCGCGGTGTCGAATCCGCCGACATCCAGGGTGGGGGGGTCCTCGGCGTACCCGAGCGCCTGCGCTTCCGCGAGCGCCTGGGCATAATCCCGGCCGCCTTCCATCTGCGTCAGGATGTACAGGCAGGTGCCGTTCAGCACGGCCTGAAGGCGCGTGAAGGTACTGGCGCGCAGCACGGTGCTCATGGGGCCGATGACGGGCGTGCCGGCCATCACGGACGCCTCGTAGTACAGTTTGCCGTTCAGGGCGTAATCGCGCAGTTCGTCCCAGCATTCGGCCAGCAGGGCCTTGTTGGCCGTGATGACGGGCCGCCCGGAGCGCAGGTAGGGCCGCAGCATGGTCATGGGAAGGTCCACGCCGCCCAGCGCCTCGATCACGACCTCGCACTCCTGCAAGAAGGCGGGGTCGGTGGTCAGGGGCGTTCCGGCCGGAATGCGGCGTTCGCGGGTCGTGTCGCGCACGAGGACGCCCACGATCTCGATGCGCACGCCCAGGTCCGCGAAGATCGCTTCACGGCGTTCAATCAGATTCAGGACATCCTGCCCCACGGTGCCACAGCCGAGCATGCCCACAGTCACGGTTCTCATGCGCCCGACTGTAGCGCCCGGTCCGCGCCGGGCCGGAGGGGCGGGATAGGTGTGGGCCCCGCCCGGAGCACCCCGGTTGCCCGGACGTGAAGCCTTCCAGACGGACTGCGCTTCATCCCACCACAGTCGGAACAGCGCCGCCTGAGGCTTTATACCGCGAAGGGGCGTCTGCTGTTCCTACTCGCCTCCACTCGGACTGATTCGGGACTGCACCCAATCAATCGGAATCCGTATCAGTCAAAACCCACAGCGCCGCGCCGGGCCCATTTCCGTCTAGGGTGGGACGCTAGACTGCGTTCATGTTGCCTGTGACTTCCCTCCGCCCTGACCTTCACGGTCCCCCAGGAGCACGCCCGCGCGGGTACACCCGCGGGGCGGCCCGGACCCCCACCGCATGAGCCGCCTGACGGAACTGGCCGCCGAGTTCGGTATGGTCGAGCGCGCCCTGGGCGACCCGGCCGCGCTGGCCGACACCCGCGAGTACGCCCGCCTGACCCGCCGCCACCGCGAACTGCTGCCCTTGGTCACGCTGCTGCGCGAACGTGACAGCGTGCAGGCCGACCTGGACGGCGCGCGCGAACTGCTGAGCGACCCGGACATGCGTGAACTGGCCGCCAGCGAGATTGCGCCCCTGGAAACCCGCCTGACGGACATTGAATCGGAACTGGTGCTGCTGCTGCTCCCCACCGACCCGGACGACAGCCGGGACGTGATCCTGGAACTGCGCGCCGGGGCGGGCGGGGCCGAGGCGGGCCTGTTCGTCATGGACCTGCTGCGCATGTACACCCGCTACGTGGAAGGTGCGGGCCTGCGCCTGAACGTCCTGGACGCCAACGAGAGCGACCTGGGCGGGGCCAGCCGGGTCGTGGCGGAAGTCACGGGCGGCCCCGGCTCGCACGGCGCCTTCCGCGCCTTGCGCTGGGAGCGCGGCGTTCACCGGGTGCAGCGCGTACCCGCCACCGAAAGCCAGGGCCGCATTCACACGAGTACCGTCACGGTCGCCGTCCTGCCCGAAGTCGAGGAGGACGAGGTGCAACTCGACCTGTCCGAGGTCCGCATCGACGTGTTCCGCTCGCAGGGCGCGGGCGGGCAGGGCGTGAACACCACCGACTCGGCCGTGCGCGCCGTGTACCGCGCCGGTACGCCCGACGAGATCATGGTCGTGTGCCAGGACGGCCGCTCGCAGATCAAGAACCGCGAGAAGGCCCTGGTGGTCCTCGCCTCGCGCCTCGCCGAGCGGGAACGCGCCGCCCGCGAGGAACGCGAACGCTCGCAGCGGGCCTCGCAGGTCGGTAGCGGCGACCGCAGCGAGAAGATCCGCACGTACAACTACCCGCAAAACCGCGTCACCGACCACCGCCTCGAAGGCGACGACAAGAACTACCCGCTCGACAGCGTGATCGCCGGGAACGTCGCGCCCATCGTGGCCGCCCTGGCCCGCGCCCAGCGTGAACTGCAACTCATGGACATGGCCGCCCGCGACGCCCAGGAGACCTCACATGGCGCGGCGTGACCTGCTGGTCGCCGCCGGGATCCTGCGCGACCGCTTCGGTCGGGTGCTGCTGGTCGGGAACGACTGGCAGGGCCACGGGCGCGTGCGTCACACCCTGCCCGGCGGGGTCGTGGAACCCGGCGAGACCCTCCCGGAAGCGCTGTACCGCGAGATCTTCGAGGAAACCGGCCTGAAACTCACGGGCATCAAGCACATGGCCTACACCGTGCACATCGAGGACGAGCGGCGCGGCGAGCGCGCCATCGCCGTGGCATTCGAGGCCACCTGGGACGGCCTGCTGAACCCCGCCGACCCGGACGGCTTCATCGTCGAGGCGCGCTTCTGCACCCTGGAAGAAGCGCTGGACCTGATCGAGTCGCCGCCCATGCGTGAACCTCTGAGTGACTTCCTGAAAACCGGCGAACCCGGACGCTTCTACGCCTTCAAAGGCTGGGACGGTCGGGGAGGCCTGCGCATACCGACGCTCAAACCCCGCCCGTAAGCACCGTGCCAGGTTCACCGCCGCAGATCAGGCTTCCTTTCACGTGGACAGGGAGCCTGATCTGCGGCGTGTCATGTGAACGGCCGTCTGGTTCGCTCGGGACCCGCCAACGCCCCGGGCTGCCAGTGAAACGCCCAGAACCCGCTTCTGCTCCCACTCATACGGATTCCGCTCCATTCCGCCGCAGTCGGGAAGACACCGCCTGCGGCTCCATAACGCGAAATCCGTATGCTGTTCCTACTCGCGTCCGCTCGGATTGATTCAGAACTGCAGCGAATCAATCGGAATCCGTATCGCTTCGCTCGGATTGAATGGACTGCAAAGACCGTTCAATCCGAGTCCGTCCTACATGTATTCGACGGCCAGGATCTCGAACTCGGCAGTGCCCTTGGGCAGTTGCACCGCGACCTTCTCGCCGGCTTTACGACCTGCCAGGGCCTTCCCGATGGGGCTGGCGTCACTGATCTTGCCGTTCAGAACGTCCACCTCGTAGGTGCCGACCAGTTCGAACTTGTGCTCCTTGCCCCTGGCGTCTTTCACGGTGACCGTGGCGCCCAGGCCAGCGCCGCCGCTGCTGTCTTCCTCGATGATCACCGAGCGTTCCAGCTGGCTTTCCAGTTCCGAGATGCGGGCCTCGTTCTCGGACTGCTGCATGCGGGCCTCGTCGTAGGCGGCACTTTCCCGCAGGTCGCCGTCGGCAATGGCGCGGCCCATGTTCTCGGAGATTTCCTCACGCTTGGTGGTTTTCAGGAAGTGAAGGGTTTCGAGCAGTTTTTCATACCCGCGCGGGGTCATGGTGATGCGTTCTTTCGTCATAGACAGTCAAGTATAGAGCTTCGGGTGCTCAGGATGTCTGTGCGGTGGCCGCCTCTCACGGATCGGCCACTCGGTACTCGGGCGCCTCTGCATCGCGGTGGCGGGCGGCGCAGGTAGTGATGATGAAGGACGCCCTCAGCGGCTCCCCACGCACCCCGGCGCAGCGGCGGGTACGCTGGGCACCATGACCCGCAAGAACGATTCCGAGTACGCCCCGGAGGGCGAAGTGCGAGACGACGGCACCACCGCCGAACTGGTGCAGGACAAGATGGCCGCCGAGAGCCTGCTGCGCGGCGCCGCCTCTGCCGACAGCACCAACCCCAACGACCAGCCGGGCTTCAATGACGGCGTGCTGGGCGGCCACGACTTCGAAGACCGCCAGGGCACCCCCAACAACGACGGTGACAGCGACCTCGAAGGCCGCGCGCAGGGCGGTGACGGCGCGCACCGCAGCGGTGGCGTGGACGGCGGCCCCGCCCGCACCACCCTGCTCCCCCGCACCGGGAAGTAACCCACCACAGCCCCCCCGACCGCTGATCTGGTCGGGGGGTTGTACGTCTGACTGTCGGCGGCCGTCAGGGGCTGTCGCTGCTCGGGCCGACTCCGGTGGTATGGCTGGTAAAGCCATTCAATACGAGAGGACGCGAGTCAGAGGACAGACAGTCTGGCCCGGAGTAGACAGGCCGCCGCAGACGCGGCTTTTCGGCCGCCCACTGCGGCGGCTGTGGCTACGAGTCCATGACCTCGACTGCAACCTGCTCGCCGCTGTCAAGGTCCATCACGAAGTGATCGCCGTCCAGGCGGACCTTCGAGAGGATCTGCTCGTCACCCTGTGGGCGGGTCGTGGCGCGCAGTTCCACGAACGGGCGCAGCGGCGTGCGGATGACCTTGGGGGCCAGAATCTCCTCGACCTGAAAGATGCCGCCCGAATTGTTCATGGTCACGCTGATCAGCACCGGCTTGTCGCGGCCCTTCTCGATAACGACCTGATCCACGGCCAGCGCACTGATCGAGTGGATGTCCACGCTGCCCAGGCTGAATGCCTTGCGGCCCCGGCCCTTGGTGATGTCCGTACCGTCCGCGACGGCCACGATGCCGCCCTCAATGGTCAGCGGGGCGGGATTCAGGTCGTGGCAGTTGATCCCTCCCAGAATGAACGAGCGGACCTTGGTGCGTTTGAACGGGTCCGGGTACAGCGGTCCCATGATGCGGTCCAGGATCGGCTGGGCCAGTGCCACGCCGTGCGCCTCGTGCCCGGCCCGGTGAATCTGGTTGCCGATGTCGTGCAGCATGGTGCCCAGAATCACGGTCAGGAACACGTCGTCGGGGTCGCCCACGCCGCTGTCCATCAGGTCGGGTTTCACGCTGCCTTCCAGCAGCAGTTCCGTGATCGCCATGGCCGCCGCACCCGTGATGAACGCGTGCACGCGCCCGTGGTCGTTGTACCCCAACTTGCGCATGGTGATGTAGTTCGCCATGTCCCAGTGCGCCAGGGCTTCCGGGTCGCCGCGCAGGGCCTCGTACGCCGCCAGGGCACGCGGGTACGACACCAGGTCGGCGCGGATGGCGCTGTCGGCCTCCTCGATCAGCTTGGCGCGGGGCGTGGTGAACTCCACGACGCGCTGGCCGTTGGGGGTGGCGCTGTCCTCACGGCCCGGCGCGGGCGGCGTATGGCCTTCGACGTCACTCACAAAGCCGCTCTGCACACTCAGGCGGAACTTCTTGGGGTTGCCCTTCGCGTCCGAGGGGCCGCCCTTTTCACTCACCCTGGAACGCCGCCGGGCGCTTGTTCAAGAAGGCGTCCACCCCCTCGCGGAAGTCTTTGGTGGCGACGGTCATGCCGAACAGGTCCGCCTCGATTTCCAGGCCGCCTTCCAGGGTGGTATCCATGCCGCGCCGCACGGCTTCCTTGACCAGCGAGATGGCGATGGGCGCATTTTTCAGCATGGCCTCGGCGATCTCGCGCGCGCGGGTCAGGGCGTTGTCGGCCACGTAGTTCACGAGGCCCATGCCGAGCGCCTCGTCGGCCTTGACCTGACGGCCCGTGAGGATCATGTCCAGCGCGCGGCCCGTGCCGATCAGGCGCGGCAGGCGCTGCGTGCCGCCGAACCCGGGAATCAGGCCCAGGCTGGTTTCCGGCAGGCCCAGACGGGCGGTCGTGGCGGCCACGCGCACGTCGCAGGCCAGCGCGAGTTCCAGTCCGCCGCCCAGCGCGTACCCGTTCACGGCCGCAATCACGGGAATGGGCAGACTGCTGATCTGATGCATGACGTCCTGCCCGGCCAGCGCCAGTTCGCGCCCGTCGTACACGCCTTCCAAGTCGCCGAACTCGCTGATATCAGCGCCCGCCACGAAGGCCTTGTCGCCCGCGCCTGTGATGATCAGCACGCCCACCTCGGCGTCCTCGATGATGACGTTCACGGCCTGCGCGATCTCCGAGAGGGTATCGGCGTTCAGGGCGTTCAGCGCCCGGGGGCGGTTGATGGTCAGCACGGCGATGGGGCCATGCTGGTCGATCTGCACGTTATCGAATTCCAGTTCGTCGAGTTGCGTCATGAGGTTATCCTGCCACAGCCCGCGCGGCCACGCGGAGCGTACCTCACGAACAGCGCCGCCATGCCGTGCAGGCGGCCCCGTGAAGGCGGTCACGGGAGGATGTCCCGCACGTCCGGCGCACAGCCGTGCCTGTTACTGCGTGCCTGCGACTGCGTTACTGCGTGTCGGCAGCCAGCGTCACGATGGCGTCCAATGCTACGCGCACCATGCGGTTCACGCCGGCCGCCAGCACCGCGTCGGGCACCAGTTGCGGATCGCCGATATCGTTGCTGCACGCCGTCAGGCACGCGGCCCGCAGGCCGCGCTGCGCCGCGACCAGAAAGATGGCGCTGGCTTCCATCTCGAAGCCCAGCACGCCCCGGCCTGCCCACAGGCGCGCGTGCTCGGGGATGCTGGCGTAAAAGGCGTCCTCGGTCATGACCAGGCCCACGTGGTGCGGCGCACCGAGCTGGCGGGCGGCCTTCACGCTGGCCTCCACGACCTCGAAACTGGCAGCCGGGGCATACGGCGCGCCGCCCAGCATCTGGCGGGTGGTGCCGTCGTTCGGGACGGCGGCCGTGGCGATCACCAGGTCGCCGGGCGCGACGCTGGGGGTCGCGCCGCCCAGGGTGCCCACGCGGATCAGGGTGCGGGCCCCCAGCCGCGCGAGTTCCTCGGTCACGATGGCGGCGCTGGGGCAGCCCATGCCGGTGGTCTGCACGCTGACGGGCACCCCCTGGTAGGTGCCGGTGAAGCCCAGGAGTTGCCGGTGGCTGGTGTACTCACGGGCACCTTCCAGGTAGGTGCTGGCGATATGACGGGCGCGGTTGGGATCGCCGGGCAGCAGAACGTACGGAGCCACGTCTCCGGGCTGGGCGCGAACATGAATCTGGCTCATCGGGCGAGTATATGGGGCCTCGGCGGGCCAGTTTGGGCATCTGTCGGGAACCCCGCTCCTGGGTCTTTTCTCATGAGGAGGCGACGTGTACGCTCCGACAGACTTCTCATATAAAACTGAAAAAGTTCGTGGTGAAAGCCTTTCAGGCCGCTCACGTAAAATGACCTCTCTGACATTTACCACTCATAATTCCCAATAAAGGGTTATTGAGGCTGTTCTGTGCGCCTGACCCAAAGGCCAACCGTGCAGAAATTCACAAATTCCTCACCGCTGATGCCTACGGTGAAGAGTAGGAAATCGGGAAGACAGGTCCCATGTCCCGTACCAAACACCCAAGGAGAACCAACATGCGCAAATCACTGATCATCGCGTCCACCCTGGCCCTGAGCCTCGGCGCTGCCAGCGCCCAGACCACCACCACCGCCGCCCCCGCACGGGTCACCCTGAGTGACGTGCCCGCCGGCCACTGGGCCAAAGACGCCGTTGACGTGATCGTCAAGTGCGGCCTGATTCAGGGCTTCCCCGACGGCACCTTCCGCGGCAACGAGAACCTGACCCGCTACCAGGCTGCCCTGATCTTCTACCGCCTCCTCCAGAGCGGCGCCATGAGCGAGTGCGGCATGAGCCAGGGCGACATGACCACCGTCGCCAAGGGCATGCAGGAAGTCAGCACCGAACTGGCTGCTATCGCCAGCCGCGTGACTGACCTCGAGAAACTCAGCGCCGACCAGCAGGCCCGCATCGACGCCCTCGAAGCCAAGATTGACAGCATGGGTAACGGCGCCGCGACCGCCGACACCGCCGCCCTGACTGCCCGCATCGACGCGCTCGAAGCGGCCGTCCGTAACATCCCCGCCGGCCCCCGCGGTCCTGCCGGCCCCCAGGGTCCCGTCGGCCCCCAGGGCCCTGCCGGTCCTGCTGGCGTTGCCGGTGCCACCGGTACTGTGACGCCCATCACCGCCCCCACCACCGGCACCGTCGTGATCGGTGAGCCCACCTCGACCGATACCGGCATGAACGGCGGCCGTGGCCTGTACGCCGGCGTGACGCTGGGAGCCAAGTCCACCGCGACGGGCGCCGAGTGCCTGAACATGTTCGATAAGAACAAGCCCAGAGTTAACTACTGCGTGACTGGCGGCGTCGTTGTCGGCTCCAGCAACGTGATTGGCCCCGTCGGCGTGCGTGTCTCGGCCGACTACCAGCCCGGCTGGAACGGCATCAGCGGCGACATCAGCGCCACGTATGACATCACCACTGGCGGCAACGTGACTCCTTACGTCGGTGCGGGCCTTGGCCTGACCAGCAGCCAGAAGCGCACCAACACCACGCAGAGTGGCACGGACATCTACGCCAACGCCCTGCTGGGTGTGGACTACCGCATCACGGACAGCGTCTCCGCGTTCGTGGAAGCCAACGGCAAGTACTACCTGAGCAACAACGGATTCGCCACGGGCCTGACGGGCAACGACCCCAAGAGTGGCGGCTTCAACTTCGGCGGCAAGGCCGGGGTTAAGTTCTTCTTCTGATCCCTACCTGCTGATCCGCACACCGGGTCACGAATGGACGGCCTCCCACCTGGGGGGCCGTTTTTCTGCTGTCTCAATGGTGTGGCTCCGTTTACCCAGTGCACAGCTCGCCCTGCGCCGGACTACCGACCCCACGCCCGGCGCCCGCCTGGCTCACACTCGCATCCGATCAGGTTGAACGGCCTGATACGCCGTTCAACCGCAGTCCATACATATCGGTGCAGGGGGGTAGACTGAGGGGGTATGCGCCTCGTTTCCTTCCTTCAGGTGCTGCTGCTGCTGGGCATCGCCGCCTACCTGGCCCTGTTCACGCTGGAGAACCCTGAACTGGTCCGCCTGCCCCTGCCGACCGGCCGGGGTGAGATGAGCGTGTCGGTCGGGGTGAGTGTCAGCCTGTTTCTGCTGATGGGGGCGCTGTTCATGGCACTGCTGTTACTGCCGGGTCTGGTGCGTGAGAGGCTGCGCCGTCAGGGTGAGGCCCGGTTGCGCCGCGAGACTGAGGAACGCTTGACCGCGACCCTTCAGGCGCGGCTGTCGGCCATGCAACCGCCCGCCACGCAATCCTCTGCCATGCCAGCGCTGCCGGCCGAGTCCCCTGTCACGCCGACGCCTGTCACGCCGACGCTTTCGGGAACGGGTGCCGAAGTGGCCGGGAGGGCTCCGTGAGCGTCCGCCCGGACCTGGAGTGGGTGCTCGCGCCGCCCGCCAGCCGTGAGCAACTGCTGGACACCATGCGCCTGTGGCGGGTGTCGCCTCCGTTGGCACAGGTGCTGAGCGGGCGTGGCCTGAACGCCGCCCTGCTGGACCCCCCGCTGACCCTGACACCCAACCCGGCCCTGCGGGAAGCGGCCGGACGGATCGTGCGGGCCATCCGCGAGCGCAAACGCATCCGCATTCACGGGGATTACGACGCGGACGGCGTGAGCGCCACCGCCACTCTGGTGCTGGGCCTGCGGGAACTGAACGCCGATGTGCACGGCTTCATTCCGCACCGCCTGAACGAGGGGTACGGCGTTCACCCGGACCGCGTGCCGGAGCACGCCGCCGCCTGCGACCTGCTCGTCACGGTGGACTGCGGTGTGACCAACCACGCCGAGATCCGCGCGCTGCTGGACCACGGCACGCAGGTGATCGTGACCGACCACCACGCGCCCGGCGATGAATTCCCGGACGCGCTGGTCGTTCACCCGCACCTGACCACCGACTTTAACCACGACCTGCACAACCTGACGGGCGCTGGCGTGGCGTACCACCTGCTGTGGGCCGTGCACAAGCTGCTCGGCCTGCCGGAACCCCGCGCCTACACGGCCCTGGCGACGCTGGGCACTGTGGCCGACGTAGCCCCCCTGATCGGCGAGAACCGCGCCCTGGTCCGCGCCGGACTGGACGCCCTGGCCGTCACGGAACTGCCGGGCCTGCGCGCCCTGCTGGACTCCGGACGGGTGCGCAGGCCCACCGCGCGGGACGTGGCGTTCATTCTCGCGCCGCGCATCAACGCCGCCGGGCGCATGGGCGAGGCCGACGTGGCCCTGGACCTGCTCACGCAGCGCAGTCCGCACGAGGCCAGCCGCCTCGCCGAGTACCTGGAAATCCGGAACCTGGAACGCCGCAAGTTGCAAGACGACATGTTCGCGCAGGCCCTGGGCATCGCGGACCCCGCCGACCCGGCGCTGGTCGTCACGCATCCCGACTGGCACGCCGGGGTGATGGGCATCGTGGCCAGCAAACTGCTGGAGACGTACCACAAGCCCGTGTATATCATCGCGCAGGGCAAGGGCTCGGTCCGCAGCACGCCCGGCATCAGCGCCGTGCAGGGCCTGCGCTTTAGCCAAGACCTGCTCAAGCGCTACGGCGGGCACCCGGGCGCCGCCGGGTTCTCCATCGACCCGGCCAACATCGGCGCGTTCCGGGACCGCATTCACGACTACGCCCGGCAGTTCCCCACGCCACACCCCCGCGTGCGCCTGGACGCGCCGCTGCCGGGCCTGGGGGCCTCTCTGGACCTCCTGGCCGAGGCCGCCACCTTCGAACCGTTCGGCGAGGGTCATCCGCTGCCGCTGTGGCACCTGCGCGACACCCTGACCGACACCCGGCTGGTCGGCAAGAAAGGCAACAGCCTGCAATTCAAGGTGGCGGGCCTGCGCGGCATCAAGTTCGACGAGACCGACGACACCGGCGGGGAACGGGACCTGGCCGCGCAGCTCGTGAGCAGCGAGTGGCGCGGCCAGACCCGCCTGGAATTCCACGGGCAGGCGCTGCGGGCCCCGGCCAGGTTGCGTCTCGACGCGCCGCCCGCCCCCAGACCCTACCCGCGCCTTGACCCGAAAGCCGCCATGGACCACCTGCGCGCCGGGGCAGCCGCCCACGCGAGCGGTCCCATCGCCGCGTACCTGAGCGACAACGTGCCGGGCCTCACCCTGACCGGCCCGGGCGAGGCGCACCCCGGCGGCGAACTGATCCTGTACGCCCTGCCGCCCGAGGACGACCTGCGCCGCTGGGCCAGCCAGGGGCGCGTGTCATTCGCGTTCGGACCCCGGACACTGTCCGACCTGGAAGGCAGCCTGACCCACCACCACCTGAGCACCCCGCCCGGCAACCCCCTGCTGGAAGCCGAGGGCGGCCTGGAGGCTGCGGCCGACGCCTACCGACGCTGGCAGTGGGCGCACCACTGGCGCACCCTGGACGACGAGGGCTGGAGCGCCAGCGTGCACGCCATGCTGGGTCTAGCCGTGCCAGAGCAAGAAACGGTCAGCGCCGACTGATCCGGATTGCGATTGATCCGCTGCGGGTCCGGATCGATCGCAATCCGTCTGACATTCACGGAAGCGGGGCAGGCGCGGCGTTACACACGCGCGGCCCCACCCGGCTGTTACAGCCCGAATTCGCTGGGCTGGAGTTTCAGGGCGTGGATGATGTCACGCGCCATCTTCTGCTCGCTCTCGTCGAAGTTGCCGTCGGCGGTGGCGATCAGCAGGGCGACCTGGGCGACCGTACGGGCCTCCACGGCGTCCTTGGCGACCTTCCCGACTGCCTGGAGCAGGTTGATCTTCCCGAAGTCCGGGTCGCGGGTCATGGTGTCGCAGTGCGCGTCGTACTTGGCGGCCAGCACGCTCACGTCGAAGGCCTTGAGCTTGTCGGAACTCATGATGAACGCGGCTGTCTTGCGCCGCTCCTCGGGGTCGATGCGTCCGTCAGCGGCGCTGATCAGGGCGCTGGCGGCCATGACGGCGTCCGCGAACTTGGCGTTGTTGAACTGCCCCCAGCCTTTCTGGGCAGCGTCGAGGCCCTGCTGGGCGCGGTCCTTCAGGTTCTTCAGGAATCCCATGATGTGCTCCTTTTCCGGCGCATGCCGGGCGGTCATGCCTAGAGGCATCCTAGGGCCCAGGACGCTGAGATGCATGCGGGATTGCGTGACGGGCCCCGGTGTGCCCGCAGGGGAAACGCCCGCAGGACGCGCCCTGCCCGCGCACTGATACGGAGTCCGCTCCATTCCACCACAGTCGGAAAAGCGCCGCCTGCGGCTCCACACCGCGGACTCCGTATGCTGTTCCTACTCGCGTCCGCTCGGATTGATTCAGAAGTGCACCGGATCAATCGGAATCCGTATGATACAGACTTCGCTCCATTCCGCCACCGTTTCCTACTTGCATCCGCCCGGGTTCATTCGGTGCAGTTCCGGATCAACCGCAGACCGTGTCAGGCCGTCGTATCAGGCCGTGCCGGTCACGCGGCGCGCCAGGGTCCAGCCGCTGAGCAGCGCGCTTTCCACGCGCGGGCCGTGGGGGTCGGGGGTGAACCAGTCGCCGCACCAGCCCAGGTTCAGCGTGGCGTCCCAGTGGCAGGGACCGGGGGCCGTGACGGCCGGGATGGCGTACCGCCAGCGGTGCGCGAAGACCTGCGCCGTGTCCAGCGGTCCCAGAATCTCCTGCGCGGCGGCCAGCAGGTCCGGCAGCACCTGCTCGGGCGTGCGTTCCAGGTTCGCGCGGCTCCACGCGGGCGTGGCGTGCAGCGTCAGTGAAGGGGGCGCGCCGTCCCGGCGTTTGGTGTGCTCGCGTGCGATCCATTCCAGGACCGGATGTTCGGGGCGCAGGGCGCTCCAGTCGGCGGACACGTCGTGGCGCAGCATCACACCCGCCGCCCAGCACGGGTCGTACGTGACCAGTCTGGCCTGCTGCGCCGCCCCGGCCGAGCCTTGGGCGTGCCGGGCGGCCGGGCCGGCGGCGGGGCTGGCGGCGGGGCTGGCGGGGTCCAGTGTGGCCAGCAGAGTCAGGAGTTGCGGAGCCGGGAGGTTCAGGATCAGCGTCGCGGCGTCCCAGTACAGCCCCTCACGCGAGTGTACGCGCCAGCCGCCCCGGGTGGCGTTCAGGCGTTGCAGGCTGGTCACAGTCACGCCCGTTGTCACGTCCAGCCCGCGTGCCAGCGTGCGGCCCAGGGTACTCATGCCCGCCGGGGGCGCGTAGCGGGGGTGCCCGTCTGGCGGCACGGTGACGGTTCCGGCCTGCCAGCGGGCCATCCCGAGTGTCCAGACGGCGTTCCAGCCGTCTCGCACGCCACCCTCGGCCAGGGCACGGGCGCGGTCGCTGCGGGCCGTGAAGAAGCGCGCTCCGTGATCCAGGTGCGCCTCCTGCCCGTCCGGGAGGGTCACGCGGCGCGTCGCGGCCCGGCCGGACACGCCTCGCGCCTTGTCCAGCAGGCGCACGCGCAGGCCCGCGCGGGCGGCGTCATGGGCGAAGGCCAGCCCGCCCAGGCCCGCGCCGACCACCAGCACGTCCTGACCGCTCACAGCAGCGCGCGGTGATCCGCGAGCAGGCAGCGGTCCTGCACCACGTCCATCCCGCACTTGCTCAGTTCGGCGGCCACAGCGTCGTCGCGGATGCCGAGTTGCAGCCACACGACCTTCGGGGGCGGCACCATCGCCAGGATGTCCGGCACGTGCTCCTTCACCTTGTCGCTGCGGCGGAAGATGTCCACGATGTCCACCGGCACCCCGATCTCGGCCAGCGTGGACACCACCCGCTGCCCGAAGTAACTCTCGCCGCGCTCGGCCAGCGCCGGATTCACGGGGATGATGGTGTACCCCTGGCGGTGCATGTACTCCGGGACGTAGTACGCGGGTTTCACGCTGTCATGGTGAAAGCCGACCACCGCGATGACCTTGTGGGTGCTCAGGACGTTCACGATCTGCTCTGTCTGCGTCAGGAGGGTCATACGCCGGCTCCCAGCTCACGCGCCCCAGGTTCGTGGGTCCCGAGGTCATGGTACGCGGCCTGCGCGGCCTCCAGCGTGGCGTTCAGTTCCGTGTCGCCGTGCGCGCCGCTCACGAAGATGCTCTCGAACTGGCTGGGCGCCCAGTACACGCCGCGCGCCAGCATCCCCTGGAACCAGCGGGCGAAGGCGGCCGTGTCGCTGCGGGCCGCGTCGGTGTAGGTGCGCACATGTCCGTCCGGAACGTCCTGGTGGAAGGCCGTGAGCATGCTGCCCACCCGGTTCACGCTGACCGGCACGCCCGCCGCCTGCGCCGCCGCCTTCAGACCCGAGGCGAGCTGCGCCGTGTAGGCGTCCAGCCGCGCGTACAGACCCGGGTCATTCTCCAGCGCGCCCAGGGTCGCCAGGCCCGCCGCCATCGCCAGCGGGTTCCCGCTGAGCGTGCCCGCCTGGTACACCGGCCCCTGCGGGGACACGAAGTCCATCACGTCGGCCCGGCCACCGTACGCGCCGACCGGCAGGCCCCCGCCGATGATCTTGCCCCAGCAGATCAGGTCCGGTTGCAGGCCCAGCAGCCCGGTCGCGCCGTTCAGTGACAGCCGGAACCCGGTCATGACCTCATCGGCGATCAGCAGCGCCCCGTGATCCTTCACGCGGTGCAGCGCCGCCAGGAATTCCGGCGTGGGCACCAGCACCCCGGCGTTCCCCACGACCGGCTCGAAGATCACGGCCGCCAGTTCGTGCCCCCGCTCGGCCAGCAGCGCGTCGAGCGCCGCCGGGTCGTTGTACTCGCTGACCAGCGTCAGGCGCGCGTACTCCTCGGGCACGCCCGCGCTGCTGGGGGCCGCCGCGCCCAGGTGTCCCTCGTTCGTCATCAGGCCGCTCCCGGCTTCGACGAGCAGGCCGTCCGCGTGCCCGTGGTAGTTCCCGCGGAACTTCAGGATGAACCGGCGGCCCGTCGCGCCGCGCGCCAGTCGCAGGGCGCTCATGGTCGCCTCGGTGCCGCTGCTGACGAAACGCACGCGGTCCACGCCGGTCAGGCGCGTGACCTGCTCGGCCAGCAGCACCTCACGCTCGCCGGGCGCGCCGAAACTCGTGCCGAACTGCAGGGCGTCCGCCACCGCTTCACGCACTGCCGGGAGGTTGTGCCCCAGGATCATCGGACCCCACGACCCGATGTAATCCAGGTAGCGGGTGCCGTCGGCGTCCGTCAGGTACGCGCCCTGCGCGCTGGCTATAAAACGTGGCGTGCCACCCACGCTGCGAAAGGCCCGTACCGGGCTGTTCACCCCGCCGGGCGTGACGGCGCGCGCCCGCGCGAACAGCGCCTCGGACTGCGCGGTCGGCGCGGGCAGGACGGCAGAAACAGGGGAGGTCTTCATGACGTTCACCTTAGCGGAGGCCCATGAGGCGAGTGCGGCGGCGCGCACACACAACGCCCGTCGGCAGCGCGGCGTGGCGCGACATTCAACGAATCATGAAGACCCGGCGGGGCATCCAGAATGGGGCCAGAAAGCGCGGCGGCAGGCGGTAAGAGGCGGGTTCGTTCAATTCCTGCCGCCAGCCACCGCCCCGCCTGGACTACAGGCCCAGCAGGCCCAGCGCGGCCGTGTCCGTCAATTCCTTCTGGAAGGGCCGCACCAGCGCCCGCTCCTGCGCCGTGCCGGTCTGCACGTCGCGGTTCAGGTCCGGTAACTGACCACTCTGAAGCGCCTGCGCTGCCCGCGCGAAATCAATGTTCGGCACGCCGAGTGCGCGGTTCACTCCGGCCCGCACCTGCGCGTACCGTTCCGGCGTCATCTTCTCGGCCGCCAGCGCCGCCGCCTGCGTCTGCCGCGCCGCGCCCACACTGCTGCCCGCGTCACGCAGGACCGCCACCACCTGAAGCAGATTCGGGTTCTGGCCGCTTTGAACGTCGGTCCACACCCGCTGCACCCCACTGAAGGAACCCCCCATCGCGGCGCTCACTTTCCGGCGCACCCGCACGAACTGCTGCACCTCGGCCCGCGTGAGCGGCGCGGCGCTCCCCGCCTCTGTCGCGCCGGTCTGACCCTGCGGTGACTGCGCCTGGGTGTCCGTCTGCTGGCCCGTCTGTTGGCCCTGCGTGGTAGGAGTGGGCGTCTGCCAGTTCGCCAGGAACGACCGGGCCGGCTGAATCACCAGGAACCACGCCAGTCCGCCCAGCAGCGCCAGCACCAGCAGGCCGCCTCCGCAGCCCAGGCAGCCGCACCCGGGCCCGCGCCTGGCCCTCACGCGCCCCCCCGCCCGCTCCAGCGTTGGCTGCCTTTCTGGCCGCCGCTCTGCCTCATGCCCACCCCGGTGGAATGGTGTGTGAACCTCGTCAATCCGAGCGGAGTCGAGCCGAGCAGGTCAACCTCTCCAACCCCCTCTGGCAACCCGGTGCCTGGGCGGGCTGAAAACGAAACAGACGGAATCCGTGTCATGCGTTCAGGTACGTACCCGCTCCCCGGATGGTTCCGGATTCATACGGACTGCCGCTTCAGTCCGCACAGGGGCGTCTGTTGTTCCTGCTTGCGTCCGCCCGGACTGATCCGGAACTGCACCGAATCAACCGCAGTGCGTACCAGGCGGGCAAATCCTCCTCTGACCAGAGGCGCAGGCCCAGGCAGGCGCTATCATCGAGACTGAACTCGTAAGACTCGGCTCACCTCGACCCACTCCCGGAGGTTTCCAATGATGCGTTCCCTGACCGCCAGTCTGCTTGCTGCCCTTGCCCTCGCCGCCTGCTCGCGCATGCCCGCTCCCGCCGCCGAAACCCGCCCGCAGGACACCCGCACCTTCACGGCCGTCACACCTACCCTGAGCGCCACGGCCGGCGCGGACCTGTACCAGGGCACCATGAACGGCGTTCGTGGCAAGGCCGCCTACGCCATCGAAGTGCCCGCCAACTGGAACAAACAACTCATCATGTATGCCCACGGGTACGCGGGAGAAGGCTCGGAACTGCGCGTGCAGGCCCCGCCCCTGCGAGCCTACTGGCTGAGCCTCGGGTACGCCTGGGCCGCCAGCTCGTACTCCTCCAACTACTTTGACGTGCAGGCCGGCGTAGAAGACACCAACGCCCTGGCCAACAGCTTCAGCACCCTGACCGGCGGCCGGTACGCCCAGCCCAGCAAGAACATCATCATGGGCATCAGCATGGGCGGCCACATCGCCGCCGCCGCCGTCGAAAAGGAAACCGCGCAGACCGCGCAGAACAGGACCAGTTACGCCGCCGCCATGCCCATCTGCGGCGTCATGGACGAGGAGTACGAATTCCAGTGGCTGGGCGACTACACCCTGGTCGCCGCGCAGCTCGCGGGCCTGGGGCCCAAGGCCTTCCCGCAGGGCGCCGACACGTACAAGGCCCTGCTACCCGACATCCTGAACGCGAGCTTCAGCTCGTACGGCGGTCCGCTGTGGCAGGAGAACGCCACCCAGGGCACCAGACTCCGCGAGATCGCCCGCAACCTCACGGGCGGCGACCGGCCCGTCTTCGAGCAGGGTTTCCGCTCCGGTCTCTGGCAGCAGTACGTCCTGGCGACCGGCGGCTCGGACGGCACCATCAACGGCATTCTGCCCCGCAACATCTACGGCAACGCCGCCACCACATACCGCTGGACGACCGGCGCGACCCCCACCCCCGCCGAGGTCGCCTTTAACGCCAGCATCCTGCGCGTTACGCCCGCCCAGAACGCCAACCCGGCCGTCAGTGGCCGCGTCCGCTACCTGCCCCGCGTGAACGGCGAGGTCAGCGTGCCCGTCCTGACCATGCACACCACCGGTGACTTCTACGTGCCCTTCAAGCACCAGCAACTGTACCGCGCCGCCATGACCGCCGCCGGGAACGGCGACCGCCTCGTGCAGCGCGCCATCCGCGCCGCCGGGCACTGCGAATTCACGGCCCCCGAACTTGTCGAGGGCTTCAACGACCTCGTGAAGTGGGAAGCTGGCGGCGCGAAACCCGCCGGGGACGACGTGACCACCCCCAGCGTTATCGCCGACGCCAAGTACGGCTGCAAATTCACCCGTGGCACCCGCGCGGGCGTGGACGCCTGCCCCGCCAACTGACGAAAGTGAGCGGTGCTCCGTAGGAAGGAGAGGCACACAAGCGGCAGAGCCGTAGCAGAGCCGTGGAGGGGGCATTCCAGCGTGGAGTGCCCCCGCTGCCGTGGGAAGAATCCGTATCAGGCCGGCAGGGTCGGCAGGACCGTCACGAGCGCGCGGCCTTCCCCCAGTGAGGCGGTCACCGGCCCTTCCTGCACCTCGTTGCTGACGGTCCAGCCGCTCCCCAGCGGAATACCGGCGTTCACGAGCGGCCAGCGCACTCCAGCCAGACTCAGGCCCCGCAGGTCCGAGACAGCCAGCACGCTCAGGGTCGCGCCCGGCGGCAGCGCCAGCGACAGGGGAGAGGCGGGCGTCAGCGGCCAGCCCCACTCGTCGCCACTGGTCAGGGTCACGCGCAGCCCGTCGCGCTCAGCCAGCCGGAGCGCGCCCAGCGCCAGCGTCAGCGAGTGATCGAACCGGCCGCCGAACGCACCCAGCAGCACCAGTTCCGTCGCGCCGCGCTCGCGGGCCACCCGGATCGCCAGTTCCGCGTCCGTCTCATCCTTCGCGGCCGGGTGCACCTCACGCGGGGCGTCCACGAACACGCCCGCCGACGAATCAAAATCACCCACCCACACGTCCACCGGCACGCCCAGCCCCCACATGGTCAGCAGCGCCGCGTGCCGCGCCCCGCCGTCTGCCGCGACCACGACCGCCGGGCGGGGCAGCGCCCGCAGCAGTGGCGAATCCACCAGTCGCCCACCCACCAGCACCCAGGCGATCACGCCCGGTCCTCCGGCAGGCGCCTCACACCCGATTCATCCACGTTCAGGCGTAACGTACTGCCCTCCAGGGCCGCCGCTTCCCGTGCGCTCAGCGTCAGGGTCAGCGGTCCCCACCCGTGCGCGACCGTCACCTGCACGCCCCCATCCACCGCATGGCGCGCCGTCACCGGCCACGCCTCGCCCACACCGGGCCGCAGCGCCTCCTCGGGCACGAAGCGCACCCAGCCCGGCCCGTCCGGCAGCAGGTTAACCTCCCCCAGGAACGCCGCCACCCACGCCGTCGCGGGCCGGGCGAACACCTCGTGCGCCGCTCCCACCTGCGCCAGCGCCCCCGCCCGCATGACCGCCACCCGCCCGGCCAGGGACCGCGCCTCGCGCTGATCATGCGTGACCAGCAGCACCCCCGCCCCCACCCGCGCGAACAGGGCGCGCAGCCCCTCACGCAACTCCGCGCGCAACCGCTCATCCAGGTTCGACATCGGCTCATCCAGCAGCAGGAGCGGCGCTCCTGTCGCCAGCGCCCGCGCCAGCGCCACCCGCTGCGCCTGCCCGCCCGACAACTGCGCCGGACGGCGCGCCTCTAATCCCGGCAGGTCCACCAGCGCCAGCGCCTCCCGCGCCCGCGCCTGCGCCACCCCACGCGCCGCCCCCCGCACACGCGGCCCGTACGCCACGTTCCCCAGCACACTCAGATGCGGAAACAGGGCGTAATCCTGAAACACCAGCCCCACGTGCCGCGCCTCTGGCGGCAGGGCCGTCACGTCCCGGCCCGCCACGCGCACCGACCCCGCACCGGGCCGCTCCAGGCCCGCCACGACCCGCAGCACCGTGCTCTTGCCGCAGCCGCTCGGGCCCAGCAGCGCCACCGTCTCACCCGCCGCCACGTCCAGCGACACGCCCCGCACCGCCTGCACCGCACCAAACGATTTCTGGATGTCACGCAGGGACAGGGCAGGGGGCAGCGGCTCACTCACAGGCCAAGCATGGCATGGGATTTCTCAGGGCGGCGCAGGAGACTCCTCATACGGATTCCGCTCTATTCCGCCACAGTCGAAAAAGCGCCGCCTGCGGCTCCATGTCGCCCAATCCGTATGCTGTTCCTACTCGCATCGGCTCGGATTGATTCGGAAGTACACCGAATCAATCGGAATCCGTATCACCCCCCACGCTGCCGGGCCCTTTCCTCCACAGGACAGGGAAGAGAGAAGACGCAGGCCCCATCACGTGACCTCGCCCTCGCCGCCGTCCAGCAGCGTGAAGGCCAGGGTGGACAGCAGCAGCAGCGCGGTCGCCAGCGCGCAGGCTTCACCCAGGTTGCGTTCGCCGGGGCGGCCCAGCCGTTCGTACAGGCCGGTACTCAGGGTCGCCCATTCGGGCCGCGTGAGCACCAGGGTCGCGCCGAACTCGCCCAGCACGGTCGCCAGGGCCAGCGCCCCGCCGCCCCGCAGGGCCGGGAACGCCAGCGGGAATGTGACCGAACGGAACGCCGCGCCGCGCGGGGCACCCAGGGACCGCGCCGCCTCGTGCAGGCGGGGTGGAATGGCCCGCAACGCCGGGAGGACCGAGCGGACCACCAGCGGCAGCGCCAGCAGCGTGTACGCCGCGATCAGCATGGGCAGTGTGGCCGCCAGCGCCGGGAACGCCAGCAGGTACCCGACCGCCAGACTGACCGGCGAGACCATCAGCGGCAGCAGCGAGATCAGGTCCAGCACCCGCGACTGCGCCCGCCACGCGCCCAGCGCGTACAGCCCGCCCAGCAGGCCCGCGCCCAGCAGCGCCAGCAGCCCGAAGCGCACGGTGTTCCACGCCAGTCGCGGCGTGTCCGGGTCGGCCAGGACCGCCTGCCAGTAAGCCAGGGTCGGCCCGCCGGACCCCAGCAGGCCCCGCGCCACGACCGCCAGCAGCGGTGCGAAGCACACCACCACCACCAGTCCGCCCAGGCCCAGCAGCGCCGCCCGCGCCGCCCCCCGCGCCCCCGGCAGGCTGCCCGCTGTCACGCCCACCCCACCGCTCGACAGGCGCACGTACGCGGCCGTCGCCACCAGCGTCAGCAGCAGTTGCCCCACGATCAGCGCACTCGCTTCCGGCAGACGCAGTTGCAGGGCCGTCAGGGTGTAGATCTCTACCTCCAGCGTCCCGTACCGCTCGCCGCCCAGCGCCAGTGGAAGGCCGAAACTCAGCGCCGAGTACAGGAACACCAGCACCGCCCCCGCCAGCACGCCCGGCAACGCCAGCGGCAACGCTACCCCCAGCGCCGCCCGCCACCAGGGCGCGCCCAGCGACCGCGCCGCCCCCACCGCGTTCACCGGCACGCGCGCGAACCCCGCGTACCCCAGCCGCACCATCACGGGCAGGTTAAAGAACAGGTTTCCCAGCAGCAGCAGCGCCGGCGTGTCACTCAGGTCCACCCCGGTCAGCTTCGTGACCCACCCCTGCGGGCCCAGCAGCGCACTCAGGCCCAGCACCGCCACCAGCGTCGGCGTCACGAAGGGCAACAGCAACAGCCGCAGGAACAGCGCCTTCCCGCGCACCTCGAACCGGGACAGCACAAACGCCAGCGGCACGCCCACCAGTAGCGCCGCCAGCGTCGTCACGCCCGCCTGCGCCAGCGTCCACCACAACCGGCCCTGAAAGTACGGGTCCGCCCACACCGACAGGTTCACGCCCCCCTCCGACAGCGTCCGGGCCAGAGGCAGCGCGAGGAACACGGCCACGAAGATCAGGCCGGGAACGGCCAGGAGCCAGCCTTGCAGGCGTGAAGGGGTCACGAGGTGGCGCCTGCGGCGGGCTTGCCCACCCCCCAGCCCCCATCCCCAGGGGGGACGGGGGAGCCTGCGTTGGCACTGGGCAGGTATTTCTCTGATTCGGTCGGTAGCAATTGGCGGTGATGGTTCCTGCTCAGACGCCATCCTTCAGTCACGTTGCGTTTGCCCCGCGCCCTGCGCGCACGACGGGCTTGGTGGCTGTCTCGGTTGGTAGGCAGGATGTCTGGGTGCATAGGGGTAGGTTCTACTGGTTCAGCTTGAGCAGAGATGTCATACGGACTTCGCTCCATTCCACTACAGTCGGAACAGCGCCGCCTGTGGCTCCATACCGCGAAGTCCGTCTGCTGTTCCTACTCGCGTCCGCTCGGATTGATTCGGTGCAGTCCCGAATCAATCGGAATCCGTATCAGTCCTGGCTCCCCTTGAGGGGAGCTGTCAGCGAAGCTGACTGAGGGGTTGTTTTGCCTGCCTCCGGCGTCCTCATCGTGCCCGGAGGACCTGTGTGATCCAGGCGTCCACGAGGCGTTGGGGGTTGGCGGCGACCTCGGTCTTGATGGGGGTGGGCTGGGGTTCCTGCGCGAGCGTGAACACGGGGTTCAGGGGCGTGCCTTTCACGGCGGGGTAGATCCACATGCGGGTGGGAATGTCGGTCTGGACGGGCGTGCTCAGCATGAAGTCCACGAATTTTCTGGCGAGAGCGGCCTGTTTGCTGCCCTTGAGGATGCCGACGCCTTCAAGTTGGGTGTAGGTGCTGCCGGGCAGGAAGAGGTTGGCGGTCGGGGCCTGCGCGGGCAGCTTGGCGGGGTCGAAGCCGTCGGCGTAGAACACCTCGGCGGCGGGGCTGCTGGCATACGACAGAACGATGGGGTAGCGCCCACCGTTGCGGGTGAAGTCCTTGTAGTAGGCGTCGCTCCAGCCGCGCGTGACTTTCAGGCCGCCTGCGCGGGCGGCGCGCCACCAGGTCCACGCGCCCGCCTCGCCGTAGTGGTTGACGGTGGCGAGCAGGAATGCGAGGCCGGGGCTGCTCGTGGCGGGGCTCTGCACGACCGTCAGCCGCGCGTAGGCGGGGGTTTTCAGGTCATCGAGACTTCTGGGCAGGGCGACTTTGTTCTTCTCGAACCACGCGCGGTCGTAGTTCAGGGCGACAAAGCCGTAATCGACGGTGCTGAGCAGGCCGTCCTCGCCCAGGCGGTGCGCGGCGGGCACGCGGGAAAGCGCGGGGCTCTTGTAGGTCTGGAGGATGCCCGCCTGCCGGGCGCGGGGTAGCAGGCTGTTGTCCAGGCCGTACACCACGTCGGCGATGGGCGCGCGGCGCGTGAGGATCAGTCGGTTCAGGAGTTCCCCGGCGTCGCCGCCCTTGATGAAGCGCACGCGGGCGCGGTTCTGTGTCTCAAACGCCGCGACCAGCTTCCTGTCCACATCGAAGGAGTCGTGCGTGATGACGGTCAGGGTGGCCTGGGCTGGGCTGCTCTGGGCGCTGGCGGCGCCGGTGATGGCAAGTGCGGCAAGTACGGTCAGTGTATTACGCATATCAATCCCCTCGCGTCACGAGGGGAAGCGGTGGGCAGTCGCCACACGTGGGGTGTGGGCTGCCGGTCACGCTCCCTCCGCCGGTATGACCCGGATCAGGTTCTTTGGGGTAAAGTCTCAGCCCGCCGCTGTCGGCAGGCACCCCCGGTGACGCATCCGGCAGGATAGCGCAGGCGCGCGGGGGGTGTCCTGCGTCCACTGTTGCGGTTGCGGGGCGCGGCGCGTGCCACGCTGGGCCATGCGGAATCTGCTGGTGTGGGTGGTCGTGCAGGATGAGCGGGGCCGGGCGCTGCTGGGCCGCCGGGACGGCTCGGCGTACGGGCATGGTCTGTGGGGGTTGCCGGAAGCGGCGGCGCGTGAAGTGAGCGGGGACGTGGGCCTGAGCCTGGACCCGCCCAGCCTGCGGGTGCTGGGCGTGCACCTGAATCGGGGCGTGTTCCTGACCGAGTCCGACGTGCGGCAGGCGCGGGGGATCGCGTGACGTTTCACTTGGTGGCGTGGGCGGTGTTGCTGGACGGTCAGGGGCGGGTGCTGCTGGGGCGGCGCAGCGGCGCGTCCTACGCGGACGGCCTGTGGGGGCTGCCGGGCGGGCATGTGGAGGCGGGAGAGACCCTGGCGGGCGCGGCGGCGCGCGAGGCGGCCGAGGAGGTGGGCGTGACACTGGACCCGGCGGCGCTGGCCTGCCTGGGCGTGGCCCGCTACGACCTGGACGGCACGCAAGGGCTGGACGTGTTTTTCGAGGCGCGCACCTGGGCCGGAACGCCGCGCCCACTGGACAAGACCTCGGAGGTGGCGTGGTTCGCGCCCGGCGCCCTACCGGAAGACGCGCTGCCGTGGCTGGGCGCGGCGCTGGACCTGCACCTGCGGGACGGGGTGCGGCTGGCCGAGCAGGTGGACGGCATGGCGCAGGTGCGGGCGCTGCCGCTGGCGGTGGTGGGCCAGCCCGACTGATACGGATTCCGTCTGCCTCGGTATCAACTCTCTCCTGCTCGCTCTGCGGCGCAGCTCTACGGGTCCGTGTGAGGGTGTCCTGCGGGCGGCAGGACGCGTGCGGCTCTGTGACAGACACCGCAGTCAGGTGTCCTTCCATCTGGAATACTTCCATTTGAAATGAAAACGGCGACCTCCCCCCAAGCTCCACCCGCCGCCAGCGCCACGAACGACCTGTACCTGCTCGTGCGCACCACGCTTCGCTTTTCCCGGCGATTCCGACAGGCGTTGGATGAACCGCTGGAACGTGCGCTGGGCCTTAACACCAAGGAACTGCTGGTGCTGGCCAGCGTCATGGACGGCTACGATACGCCCGGCGCAGTCGCTGCCCGCCAGAACCTGCCCGCCCCCACCGTGACCCGCATCATCACCAAACTGGTCGGCGCGGGCCTCGTGCAACGCGTCGCGGACCCCGCCGACCTGCGCCTGCAACGCCTGCAACTCACCCCGCAGGGCCAGGCCACCCGCGCCCGCACCCGCGCTGCCGGGCAGGACATCGTGCAGGCCCACTTCGGGCACCTGCCGCCGGAGAAAGTTCAGGCCGCCCTGGCCGCCCTGAGCGCCCTGGACGACGCCCTGAATGCCGCCCCACCTGCCGCCCCCACCGGAGGGACCGCATGACCACACCGCGCACCTCTGCCGCCCCGGCCCCCACGAACCGCAGCCTGAACGAACGTGAGAAAGTCCTGGCCTTCGTGGGCATCCTGACCGTGCTGTTCCTGTCCAGTCTCAACCTGACCGTGGTCGGCAGCGCCATGCCGCGCGTCATCAGCGACCTGGGCGGCTTCCACCTGTACGCCTGGGCGTTCACCGCGTACTCGCTGGCTACCACCATCACCATTCCCATCGTGGGCACCATCAGCGACCGCTACGGCCGCCGCCCCCTGATTCTGCTCGGCATCGCCGTGTTCACCCTGGGCAGCGTCAGCCTGGGCTTCGTGCAGAACATGGAAGGGTTGATCATCCTGCGCGCCGTGCAGGGCATCGGCGGCGGCACCCTGATGGCCATGAGCTTCACCGCCATTGCCGACCTGTTCACGCCCATCGAACGCGGCCGTTACCAGGGCTACACCGGCGCCGTCTGGGGCGTCAGTTCGGTGGTCGGGCCGCTGGTCGGGGGGTTCCTGACCGACCACCTGGGCTGGCGAAGCGTGTTCTTCGTGAACCTGCCCTTCGCGCTGCTCGCTGCGTACTTCATCTGGCGGTTCTTCCGCCTGCCTGCCCCCAGCGCGCACGGCGCCGCCGCGCACGCCCGCTTCGACACCCCCGGCGCCCTGCTGCTGGGCGCGTCCGTCACCACCCTCACCCTGGCGCTCTCGTGGGGCGGCGGCACGTACCCCTGGACCAGCCCGGTCATCCTGAGCCTGCTGCTCGGCACCGCCGCGCTGTTCACCGGGTACACGCTGCACAGCGCCCGTCAGGAGCGCCCCATCCTGAACCTGCGCCTTCTCAGAGACCGTGGAATTGCCGTCGCGTCCTTCGCGGGTTTCCTGACCAGCGCCGGGATGTACGCCGCCATCCTGTACCTCCCGCTGTACATGCAGGGTGTGCGCGGCAGCAGCGCCAGCGGCAGCGGTCTGGCCCTGGCCCCTCTGATGTTCGGCATGATCCTCACCAGCACCCTGTCGGGTCAGGTCGTCAGCCGCACCGGCCGTTACAAGAACCTGATCCTGATGGGCGGCCTGATCGCGACCGCCGCGCTGTTTATGGCGACCACCCTCGGCACCGACACCCCGCTGCTGCTGGCCGTCGGGATCATGGTCCTGCTGGGCCTGGGCCTGGGTCCCGTGAACAGCCAGCTGACCCTGGCCGTGCAGAACGCCGCCCCCCGCGAGCAGCTGGGCAGCGCGACCGGCGGCAACCAGTTCTTCCGCCAGATCGGCGGCACGCTGGCCGTCAGCCTGTTCGGCGCCCTGGTGAACGCTCACCTGAACAGCCACCTCGCCGCCAGCCTGCCCGCCCAGGCCCGCGACCTGCCCGCCCCCGTGCAGGGCGCCATCGCCAACCCCAACCTGCTGACCAGCCCGCAGGCCACCGCGCAACTCGGCGCGGGCCTGGGCAAGCTCGGAGAGGGCAACCTGCTCCAGCCCATCCTGGACGCCCTGCGCGGCGTGATGGCCGGCGCCATCGACCAGGTGTTCCTGGTGTCCGCCGTCCTGGTGGGCCTCGCGTTCCTGGTGACCCTGATCCTGCCGGAACGCCCCCTGACCGGCCGCTCCGGAGCCGAGAACCTGAACGCCAGCGCCGCCGACTGAAACGGACTGCGCTCCATTCCACCACAGTCGGAAGGGCGCCGCCTGCGGCTCCATACCGCGAAGGGGCGTATGTTGTTCCCACTCGCATCCGCTCGGATTGATTCGGAAGTATGCCGAATCAATCGGAATCCGTATGAAACGGGATCGTGGGACGTGGGCTGGAGGCAGGAGGCTCCCACAGCCCACCTTCCTCACGGGAGCGGCCACGTGATCGTGCCGCTCCGGTCGGTGCGCCACGTCCGGATGTTCGATGCGGCCAGTCTGCCCAGCACGTCCGGGTGGGGGTGGCCGTAGGTGTTGCGGCCCACGCTGATCACGGCGTCGGTGGGGTGCGCCTGCGCCAGCAGGGCCTCGCCGGTACTGTAACGGCTGCCGTGGTGCGCGGCTTTCAGCAGGTTCAGCGGGCCGGTGTTCAGCGCGGCCTCGGCGGGGGCGGGCAGGTCGCCCAGGAACGCAGCGTGCCAGTCCTGGACGTCCAGGCGCACGGCGACGCTGTTGTCGTTGTCCTCGGTACTCCACACGTTGCCGGGGGGCCACAGGACCGTCAGGGCCGCGCGGCCCGCCTGCACCCGGTCGCCGCGCCTCACCTCGCGGACCGGGACGCCGCGCACCTGCGCCTCGTTCAGCACGGCCGTCAGGACCGGATCGTCCGTCTTGCGCTGCCCGATCCACAGTTCCCCGACGGGCAGGGCGCGCAGGACGCCGCTGACGCCCTCGATGTGGTCCGTGTCGGCGTGCGTGGCGATCACCACATCCAGTTTCCGCACGCCAAGCGCCCGCAGGGCCGGGACGACCGTGCGTCCGCCCACGTCGTAGTCACTGCCGACCGAGCCGCCCGCGTCGATCAGGACGGTCAGGCCCGGCAACCTCAGCAGCGTGCAGTCGCCCTGCCCCACGTCCAGGAACACGATGTCCCGCGCGGGCCGCACCCAGCCGGGCAGCGCCGTGAGCAGCGTACCGGCCAGCACCACGGCCAGGACTGTGCGGCCCGGCACGCGTCCCAGCAGCCACAGCCAGCCCGCCCCGGCCGCCGTGACGAAGGCCAGCATTCCGCCGGGGCCGATCACGCCCCAGGTCAGGACCGGCGCCTGCCCGAAGGTCTGCGCGACCAGCAGCAGCGCCGACGCCAGCGGCCCGTTGATCAGGTTCAGCGGCGCGGCCAGCGGTCCCAGCAGTCCCGCCAGGAAGCCCAGCGGCACCAGCGCCGCCATGATCACGCCTGCCACGAGGTTGGCAGGCAGGCCCACCAGCGGCACCTGCCCGAACGTCCCCGCGATGACCGGCAGGGTGCCGAGTTCCGCCAGCACGGTCGCCGCGACTGCCAGCCGCAGCGCGTACGGCCAGCGCGCCGGGAGCCGCCCGGCCAGCCGCGCCGAGCCGGTCAGGGCCAGCACCGCCAGGAACGACAGCCCGAAACCCAGGTCCAGCAGCCACAGCGGGAACAGCAGCAGGCACAGCGCCGCCGCCAGCGCGATCAGGCCCAGCGGGTCGGGCCGCCCGCGCCCCACGGCCAGCGCCAGGAGCACCACGCCGCCCATGATCACCGCCCGCGTGATGCTGGGCGAGGGCTGCACCAGCAGCAGGTACGGGGCCAGCAGCGCGGCCGGGACCCCGAAGCGCCAGGCGGGCGAGGCCCCGGCGCGGATCATCAGCCACACCAGCACGCCCGTGATCAGCGCGACGTTCTGCCCGGACAGCGCCATCAGGTGCGCCAGTCCCGCGCGGTTAAAGGCGTCCCGCACCAAGTACCCCTGCGTGAATTCCTCGCGGGTGATGTCACTGCGGTCCCCGAGTTCAATGGCCTGCATCAGCGCCGCGCGCCGTTCGTCCAGCCCGGCGCTCAGGCCCCGCCGGAACCAGCCGCGCAGCCCGCGCTCCGGCTCGTGCGCCCGGACCTGCGCCGCCACCAGCACGCCGCTGGGGGCCGGGACGAACAGCCCACCCTGCGAGCGCAGCCACGCCGCCTGGTCGAAACCGCCGGGCGTACGGCGTCCTTCCGGGGCAAGCAGCCGACCCGCCACCACCAGCGCCCCCGGTCCCTGCGTGGGCTTCGGCGCGACCACCACCCGCGCGCGCGGCTCCTGAAGCGTCAGGAATTGCCCGTCCCACTCGCCGCGCAGCGTCACCTGCGCGCCCAGCCACGGGGTCAGGGGGTCCGGGCGGGTCAGCACCGTGCGGGCCGACAGGAACCCCGCCCCCACACCCGCCACGGCCAGCCCCAGCAGCAGCATTCGCCGGGGTTCGCGCCATGCCAGGGCTCCCAGCAGTGCGCCCAACCCCACCAAGGACAGCGCCCCGCTCCCGCCGGAACCCAGCGTGATCCGCAGCGCCAGCAGGACGCCGGCTATCACCCCCAGCGCTGCCGGGACCGACCATGCCGTGCGCGCCGCCACTCTGGTGGGCGCGGCCTGCGTCTCTGCGGCGCCCAGGGCTGAGGTCACAGCACCGGGCACCGTGCGGGGTGTGACCCCTCCCGGTGCGCGCCTGCTCAGAACGACACCAGCGGCGACAGGGTCTTCAGGGTGGACGGCCCCACGCCCTTCACGCGGTCCAGGTCAGCCAGCGAGCGGTACGGACGGCCCGCGATCAGCTTCGCCGCCAGCGACGGACCCACCTTGGGCAGGGCCTCGAGTTGCTCGGGGGTGGCCGTGTTCAGGTTCACGCGGCCCGAGATCAGCGGTTGCACGCTGGCCGTCGCCGGATAGACCGGCGGCTCCTGCCTGCTCCCGGACGGGGCGGTCGTGGGCGAGGGAGGTGGGAGCGGCACACGCGTGACCACGGGCACCTGCGGGCGCGGTAGCAGCGCTGGCCCCAGGCTGAACGCGGCGCACAGCAGCGTGCCTGCCGCCAGCAGGGCTGTCCAGCCCCGGTCAGTGCTGATCATACGGTCAGCCTAGGCGGCGAGTGACGAGCTGTCACGCGAAGTTGACCGGCCCACATAGACCAGTGCGCACTGACCCGCGCAGACCCCTCTGGATGGAGTCCGCCTTCCGTGATACACTCCCGGAGTTTGCCCTCCGCAGGGGGGCGCTATCGCGTCAGGTTGGCCCGGCCCGCAGGGTACAGGGCCACGGCGCGAGCAAGGAGAGCACCATGAAGCGTACCTACCAACCCAACGTCCGCAAGCGCGCCAAGACCCACGGTTTCCGCGCCCGCATGAAGACCAAGTCCGGCCGGAACATCATCGCGCGTCGCCGTGCGAAGGGCCGCCAGCAGCTCACCGTCGCCGACGAGTAAGCGCCTGCCGTCAGGAGCGAATCCTATCGCCCGTGCAGTTCAGTCCAGCGCCACGCAGGAACGGCCCCGCCGTCCGGTGGCGCTGGATTCCTTGCGTGGTGACCGGGAATTCCGCAAGGTCCGCAGTCACGGCGTGCCCGTGCGCGACCCGCTGTTCACGCTGCGCGTCACCGAGTATCGCCCCCGGCACGGCGAGACCTGGCGGCCGCGCGCAATCGTGGGGATCGTGGTCAGCAAGAAGACCCTCAGGCGCGCCGTGGACCGCAACCGCGCCCGCCGCCGCATGCGCGAGGCGCTGCGTACGCTACCGGGCGGCCTGCCTGCCTGCCGCGCGATTGTGCTGCCCAACCCGGCCGTGCTGAGCGTGCCGTTCCCGGAGTTGCAGGCCGCCCTGGTCCGCGCGCTCTCCCGCGCGCCGGGACGCGTGAAACGCGGCGGGCCGGGCGGCGGCCAGAACAGTGCGGGCCAACACAGTGCAGGCCAACACAGTGCAGGCCAACACAGTGCAGGCCAGAATGAGGCCAGCGACAGCAGGCAGGGGCAGGGGCAGGGGCAGGGGCAGAGCGCCCCGGCGCAGAACCGGACCGGCGGGAACGTCCGCCCGGCGCGGGACGTATCTGCTTGCGTGCCTTCCTTCCTCTCTGTGCCTACCGTGGCCGACGCGACGCCCACCCCGGACGGTGGGGCGTGACGGGCCAGGGTCCGCGTTCTGCCGGGGGGCTTGCGGCGCGTGGTCTGCTGCGCGCCGTCCGGTACTATCAGTCGGCGCTGTCCCCGCGCAAGCCTGTGCCCACCTGCCGCTTTACCCCCACCTGCTCGGAGTACGCGGCGCAGGCTATCGAACAGCACGGCGCGGCGCGTGGCGCGTGGCTGGCCTCCTGGCGCGTGTTGCGCTGCAATCCCCTGGTGCCGGGCGGGTTTGACCCGGTGCCCGAGCACTTCCCCAAAAGGCGACCCCACACTCCATGAAGACAAGACACCTGCTTCCCCTCGTAGCCGTCGGCGGCGCGCTGCTCCTGAGCAGCTGCGGTCAGACCGGTCCCCTCCCCACCTTCGGTAAGGCCATCACGCCGGAATGGATTACTGCCGACTTCGACGGTCAGCCCGGCGATGAACTCATCGCGACCAGCAACCTGCAGGACGTGGTCTTCAACGCGCGCGGCGAGGTGATCGGCTGGTTCGTCAAGCAGAACGCCGGCACGCCCTACATCAAGCAGGTGAACGGAGTCTGGGATTTCAGCGCCCTGAAAAACCAGAAGCTCATGCCGAACATGGTCGGGGAGCGCAGGGCCTTCGCGGTGCAGGCCGACGGCGGCCTTGACCCCGCGCAGCCGGCCCAGACGCAGCCCCCCACTGGACTGAACAGCCCGAACCCCACCACCGACCTGAAAGCAAACCGCCAGGACGCCGTGTTCCGCTACACGCAGGGTGGCGTGAGCGTCACCAAGACCGTGACCCTGCACCCCCGTAATTTCAAGATCGATGTGAAGACCGAGGTCACGGGCGGCCCGCAGCAGGTGAACATGCTCTTCCCCGGCCTCGGCAAGGCCGACAACCCCCGCGTGCAGGGCTATGCGACCGGCGCTGCCAGCCCGGCCGCCGTTCAGGGCAGCGGCACGCTACAGGTCAAGAACATCCAGTACGCCGCACTTCAGGAAAACCCCAGTCAGACCGCGCACGCCCTGATCATCCGCCCGCAGCAGGGTACGGCCGTGAACGCTACCCTCACCGGCGGCCCGCAGGGCCTGATCAGCGCGGCTGTCCCTGCCAGCAGCAACCTGGAAGTGTACGGCGGGAAGAATGAACTGATTCACCTGTACCAGAGCGGCTACACCACACTGCCCGGCCTGTTCCAGCCGAACTTCTTCGGTCAGATCAGCCTGCTGATCGTGAAACTCATGGAGCAGCTGTACAAGGTCATCGGGAACTGGGGACTGGTCCTGATGGTCCTGACCGTCCTGCTGCGCGCCGTCATGTGGCCCTTGATGCAGGCGCAGGGCCGCACCACCGCCCGCATGCAGGTCATGCAGCCCAAGATCAAGGAACTGCAGGAGAAGTACAAAGAGCGCAAGGACGCCGACTCGCAGCGTGCCATGCAGGCCGAGATGGCCCAGCTGTACCGCGATTACAACTTCAACCCGGCTGGGTGCTTCTCGACGTTCATTCCGTTCCCGGTGCTGATCGCGCTGTGGTCCACCATCCGGAACTTCGAGTTCGACAGCGGGTTCCTGTGGCTGCCGGACCTGGCTGTTCCCGACCCCCTGTACCTCCTGGCGGTCGTGTACCTGATCGTGAACATTGGCCAGCTGTACGTCATGACCCGCAAGAACCCGGACATGTTCCGCCAGCAGGCGTTCATCTACCTGATCTTCCTGTACTTCGCGCTGACCTTCCCGGCGGGCGTGACCATCTACATCATCCTGTCCACCCTGATCGGCATCGGGCAACAGGTGCTGATCAACAAACAGGTCGAGAAGGAAACCGCCACCATCGGCCAGAAGGTCGAGAAGGCCCCCACCCGGCCCGCCGCTAAGGGCAAGCCCAGCAAGACCATCGACGCACCCAAGAAGTAAGAGGGACTTGGATTGATTCGGGACTGCACCGAATCAACCCGGAATGTGAACTGGAGAGAGTTTGGCGGAGGGTAAGTTCAGTGTGATCCACACCGGAGGACAGAATGTCCGTACCCAGGCAGAAATTCACCGCTGAGTTCAAACAGGAAGCCGTCCGGCTGGTCCGCGCGACCGGAAGGAGTTGCGCCCAGATTGCCCGTGACCCTGGCGTTCCCCCTCACCACGTCGTCCGGTGGAAGCAGCAGCAGGACACCCAGACGGCCGCCGGCCGCCCAGCCTTCACCGGGCGGGGAATTCCCGCCCTTTCACCACAGGAGGCTCGACCCAAAGAGCTGGAACGGGAACTGGAAATTGCTCGACAGGAGCGCGATATTCTGAAAAAAGCGCTGGCCTGTCTTGGCCAGAACAGCACCCGTATGGGGCCTGGCCGCTTTTTCGCGAAGCAACCCTGATCTTCGGGTTCACCCTGCGGCACCAGAACGAGTTCCCAGTGGACCTGATGTGCCAACTCCCTCGAGGTGAGCATCAGCGGGTACTAAGTACGTTGAAGCTCACATTGCGCCATGCCGGGAAAGCGCCGGAACCTCTCCATTCCCGCTCCAACGTACTTTC
>NZ_JAGLBB010000028.1 GCF_018260555.1 Deinococcus sp.
TGTACGCACCCATGAAAGTGCCGGGAGACTACCTCAAGACCGGGGCGCGAATCACGCCGGTGTATGGCGTGACCGACGTGAGTTTCCCGCTCATCCCACCGGAAGGTCAGGGGCAGGCCCTGCGCCAGACCACCCTGCGCCTCGGCCCGGTCACCATCGTCAAGACCGTGACCCCCACACAGGGCGGCTTCATGGTGCGCTGGTCCCTCACGACCACCGCCCCCGCGCAGGTGCAAGTCAGCGACCCGCTGCCCGCCGGAGCGCAGAGCGCCGACCGGCCCGAACGCACCTGGACGCTGGAACCCGGCGTGGAGACGGTCGCCGCCTACCACGTGACGTTCAGCGGCCCGACCGAACAGATGACCACCGACCCGACCCTGCGACTGGTGACGCCATGAACCGCCAGGGCCAGGGTCGGGCGGCCCTCCACTCTCCCTCACCGCAAGGAACCACCATGTCCAAGTCCCGACTCACCGTCCTGACGGCCACGCTGCTGCTGGGCGCCGCACATGCCCAGAGTGCCGTGACTCCAGTGCCCACCATCACCCCCGAGGTGAAATCCGGTCAGCGCGTGATCGTCGGCCGCGAACAGCAGAGTCCGCGCCTGACCTCGGTCGGTGACGGCCTCCAGTGGCTGTCCGGCGACCAGAATCTCACCCTGACCGTGCCGAACAGCACCGTCGTGAGCGTGCTGCTCTTCAGTCCGGCGCTGAACCTCACGGATTACCGCAGCGCGGGCGAGTACGGTGACGAACGCTACGGCTCCGGCAATACGAGCACCACCTACACGCTCCGTGACCAGAGCGGCCGGGTGGTCAAACAGCGCACCTACCAGCCCAGCGTGACCCACGGTCAGGAGTTCCTGATCTACCAGTCCCTCCCGGCAGGCGAGTACAGCCTGAACGTCACGACCAGCGGCAACGCGAAGAACAGCTTCGCGCTGCAGACCACCGGAGCCACGGTGGGAGCCCGGCGCGTGAACCTCAACATCCACAGCCGCGAGTGGGTGACGGTGGCCCGCATCCAGCCGAGCACGGACGTCCACCAGCTGACCCTCTACGACACGGACGGCCCGGACGAATTAGAAGTATCCCTGTTGCGCGCCGACGAGCGCGTGACGCTGCCCGCAGGCCGTGATCCGGAAAAGCAGGTGATCGACATCACTCCCAGCAGCGACGTCACCCTGCTGCAGGCCCGGCAGCCGCAGAGCGCCAAGCAGTTCTCCAACACCATCGGCGTTGAACTCAGCGGTGAGCAGATGATGCTGACCGTACCAGCGCCCGTGCCTCCCGCTGCCCCTGCCCCCGCACCGGTGCCCGCCCCTGCCCCCGTGCCTGTACCTGTACCCGCACCGGTGCCCGTTCCTGCCCCGGAACCCGAACCGGCGCCGACGCCCGTCGCTGCGCCCGAACCCGTCTCTGCCCCCGAACCCGTCCCTGCCCCCGAACCCGTCCCTGCGCCCGTCATCACGCAGGAGCGCCGGAGCGTGGTCACGCTCGACGTGCGGGCCGACACCGCCACCACCCTCCTCGGCGGGGAACTGGTGATCGCCCACCGCCCCCCGGCTGGCAGCACCGTCATTCCCGGCAGCGCCCGCGACGAACGCGCCCAGGTGCTTCCCATCCGGCAGGGCACGGACGGCACGCTGTACTTCACGACCAGCCGCCTCACCGCCCGCGTGTCGTACGAACTGAACCACGAAGGCCCGCTCGGTCACCTCGACCCGGTGAGCGTCATCCGCCTGACCCCGGAAGGCGCCGACACCCTGCAAGGCACGGTTGACCCGGCCGCCTACCGCCAAGCCGTGACCCTCGACGCACCCGCCGGGAAAGGCGAGAACGAGGAAGGCAACCCGATTCGCACGCCCGTGCAGGGCAGCGTCCTCCGGAGCGCCGTGACCAACATCACGGTGCGAATCCCGGCAGGCGAGTCCCAGACCGTCACGCTGGGCGGCGTGGCCCTCCCGGAAAGCCGCATCGGCCTGAAGCGTGAAACCGCCCAGTGGACGGAACTGACCTTCGTGGCCATTCCTCTACAGGCCGGGGAGAACTCCGTGAAGGCGGGGGGGCATACCGTCACCTTCATTGCCCCGGGCAACGCCTCGCAGGTGATCTTCACGCCCGTCAATCTGCGTGCGGACGGACACACCCCGCTGGAGTTCAAGGTGCGCGTCGCCGATGAACGCGGCACCACCGTGCAGACCGATCTGCTGACCGTGGACATTCGCGGGGGACAGCCGCTCACCCCGGACGCCAGCCCCAACGCCGGATACCAGCTCAAACTCACGAACGGTGAAGGCGTGCTGAAACTGCGTGGCAGCGTGAGCGGGGCCGTGGAGTTCTCCAGCCTCGGCTTCCCCGGCGTGGCCCGCTTCGACCTGCAACAGGCCCAGGGGCGCCTGACCCTCGCCTACGGCAGCGCCACCCTGTACCTCACGCCGCTGCTGGGCGGCCAGGGGCTGCGCGGGAGTCTTGAGCTGCGCGGTCAGGCCAGCGTCGAAGTTCCGGTGCTGGGCGGCATGCTGCGCGTGAACGCAGACGGGCAGGGCATTCAGAACCCCACCGAGAACCGCCAGTTGGCCCACGGCGACAGCGCAGGCCCGGGTAACCCGCTCCCCGCCTACGGTCAACTGAGTGCCAGCTACCAGAACGCCAACGTCTCTGCCACCTACGCCGCCCGCGCGGCCCGGGACACCCTCTTTGACCGCACGGCGGACGCGGACGGCTTCGGGGTTCGCGTGCAGTCCACGCCCGACGTGACCCGCGCCCCCGGCTCCCAGTGGCGGACCTTCGTCAGCGGCCACGCGGCCCTGTTGCCCGCTGGCAACCTCGCCCTGACCTTCACGGACGTGACCGGACTCGTGTACGAGACGGGCGGCGAGATCGTCCCCATGAGCGAGCGTGTCAGTGTCAGCGGCCTGCAGGGCGGCGTTCACGTGGAACGCAACCTGACGCGAGGTGAGGATTACACGGCGGAGTACCTGCGCGGCAGCGTGATCCTCAGCCGCCCGCTCGGCGTCCTGCTGCCCGACCTGAGCGATCCGGTGCTCAGGATCACCTACGCGGCCGATCCCGCCCGGATGCCCACGCAGCCCCGTTACGGCGTGTCTGCCGGTGTGGAATGGGGCAACTTTGTCACCAGCGCCCCCAGCGGCGGCACCGTAGAAGCGGGCCTGAGCAGTGACGCCACGGCAGACGGGCGCACCAACACCTTCGGGGTGCGCGGCACGTACCGCACGCCCACGGCACTCGTGCAGGGCCGCGTGAGTGCCGCTGGAGGCGTGCGGGTCGAAGCGCAGGCCAGCCTGAAACCCGGCCCCGGCGCGGACGGCGTGAGCGCCAGAGCGGGCGTGGTCTACCAGGACGCGGGCTATGAGGGCGTGGGCCGCACCGCGCCGCAGACCGACGTGTCCGCCGAAGTGCAGCGTGACCTGAACCGGCAGTTTGGCGTGAAGGCGCAGGTCAGCTACCACCGTGAGAGCGGGGAAACCCAGACCCCCGGTCAGACCTCCCCCGCCCAGACCTCCCCCGGCCAGACGGAACGCGGCGTCGCCTCGGCGCTCGTCACCTACCAGCCCGGCCAGGACTGGCGCTTCGGCGTGGGGGCCGGGTACAACTTCACGCGCGCGCAGGCCCTGCTGATCGCGGAAGCGGAGTACCAGCCGCCCTTTGGGATCAAGGTGCGCCACGAACAGCCGCTCAGCGGCATGGAAGGGGCTGTTACCACCATCAGCGGCGGCGTTCCCATCACGAGTACCCTGGGATTCAAAGCCGAGCAGCGCCTGAGCTACGAAAGCGGCGCGGTGCAGTCCCAGGGCAGTTATGGTTTGGCAGGACGCTTCGGCGCGGCGCAGTACGACCTGACCTACAGCACGCCCGGCAGCAGCGGTGCGCAGGGACGCTTCGCGGCGGGCGTCCGGGCCGAGTACCCGCTGAATGAGCAGTTCAGCGTGGGCACGCGGGCCGCACTGACCTTCACGCCCAGCTTCGCCGCCACGGTCAGCGGCGACCTGAACTACCACACCACCACCACGCAGGCCAGCGTCGGCACCGACGTGACCATCATTCCAGGCGCTCAGCCCGCCGTCACCTCTGCCCTGCGAACCAGCGCCGCCTACAGTAGTGGTCGCTGGACGGCGCAGGAACAGGGCCAGAGCGTCTTTGCCAGCCCCGGCGGGCATCAGTACACCTTCGGCGTGAGCTACCGCGCCGAGCAGGTCACGTGGCTCAGCACCCTGCGCCTGCGCAGCGGCAGCTTCGCGCCTGACGAGAGCGGCGAGATCAGGGGCATGACCGAAGTGAACTTCAAGACACGCCAGCTCGAAACCCGCGCCGGGCTGATTGGTGTCTCACCCCTGAACCTCAAACCCCTCTCCTATCAGGCCTACGTGGGAGGACGCTACTGGCTGACTGACCGCGCCGCCCTCGGCGCCACGTACCGACTGTTCGGCGTGACCGGAGGCGCACAGCCCGAACACGCCCTGTCGCTGGAAGCCACCGGGGTCATCCTGCCCGGATTTGCCCTGACAGGCGGGTACAACCTGTCGCGACCCTCGCCCATCACCGCCGCGCAGAACTTCGCCCCTGGCTTCTACGTCCGCGCTGAACTGCTTCTGAATTCCCCATCTCCCAGCATCATGCTCAAGGACACACCATGAATAGACTCCTGACCCTCCTTCGTTTGCTGATAGCCGCGGCCATGCTCACCGGTACAGCAGGTGCCGTTAGCGTTGGCATCTCTAATAGTTTCTCGCCCGCGGGCATCACAGCGGGGGGAGTGCTGACCTACTCATTTAGCGTGGCCAACAACGGCACAGATCCGCTGACCGGCGTCGGGTTGCAACACGCGGTCAGTGGTATCACGAGCTTCAGCGATAGCACCTTCGAGAGCAGCTGTGGCGGAGCGTTGACCAGCAGCGGCAACACACTGACATGGGCGGGCGGCAGTCTGCCCAGCAGCGGCGCGGTTTGTACTATCACAGTGAAGGGTGTCGCTTCCACCACTACCGGTATCTATACAACCATTATCCCCATCGCTGCGATTAAAACTGACCAGGGCCTAACGAACGACATCAGCAAAGAAGCCTCATTAGAGGTGAAATCCCTGGCGCTCATGGTGTTGGGATTTATAAAGACGGACGCGGTGGGGAAAACCAATCCCAATCCCTGGTACATCACTGGCTTCCCGACAACGCAAACGGCCAGCGTCACCATCAATAACCCCAACACCACGCAGCTCAGCATGCAGGGCGCCACACTGACCGTGCCTGCGCTCATGATCAACCCGAGGCTTGCAGTTGGTAGTCCCTGCACGCTGGCCATCAATACCACCCCAGTCGTGTCCGGATCAAGTAGCGCCTATACCATCAACAGTATGACGCTGCCCGTCACGACCACCTGTAAGCTACTCTTTGACGTTCCCCCCAGCATCCCCCTTTATACGGGGAATCCGGAAGACGCGATCGGACAGCCGTTCACTACCCCTAATCCGGACCTACGTCTGTTCACTGGGACCGTTCCCGAGAACAGCGCCCTCAGCAACACCTACGCCCCACTCCCTCTCAGTAATGGGGGCACTGGTAGCCAAATAAGCGCCCCGCCGCCCGTGCAGATCATTAAAGGGTTCAACAAAGTGGATGACGCATCTGTCAGCAGTGCAATGACGGCGGTGTTCACGGTGGATTTCCGCCTGAGAAACAATACAAGCGCCACCCGACAGGTCAGCTTGAGTGACAGAATCTTTAGCGCGGACCTGGGAAGCGGCATGACGTTTGGCGCAATCGCGGTACGTACCAATAGCCTATATGCCTCGCAGAACTTCGTGTGTAATATTCAAGGCGTCAGTACCGATGCAGCCACCCAGACTATCAAATTCGACAAGGTGGCGTTGGAGAGCGGATCCGACTGCACGTACAGCGTCACTGTCTCTGTTAACGCTGGGGTAATCACCGGCACTACTCGAAACACCATTATGCACGGGGATATCAGCACGGATCTGCTGCCCAACAATCCACTTACGATTCCAGCGACAAGTGCAACTATCACCTTTCTGAACGAAGGCACTTACGGGAAAACAACTCTGAAAGAGTTTCCGCAGTACAATCAGGCCTTCTATACCGTGACGGTGCAGAACGACACGGCTACGACCATGACGGGCTTGAGCTTCACCGACACGTGGTCGCACGGCCTTCGGACTGACATAGCGGCGAGCTACACCACCTGCGCGGGAGGGCAGCTGAACCTCCCGGTAGATGGCAAGGGTCTGGTGTTCTCGAATGGCACGCTCGATCCGGGGAAGACATGCAAGGTCGTTATCGGGATTGACAAAACCAGCGTCCTGATCCAATCTCCTCTCGCTCAACAGTATTATGCGAATGTTACGCCCCAGCTTACTTCAACCAGCGGTCATACTTTCAAAAAAACAACCGACCAAGTGGAATTTCAAGTATTGCCCAGCGAGTTCCGTCTTAACAACAGCAGATTAACATTTTCCCAAAATACTGTGCACGAGGTTGCCCTTATTTATCGTAATTACGCTATGAAACCTCATGTCCGGGAGTTCAATGTAACCATCAGCGATGGCCAGAGATTCCTCGAACAACCCATCGAAACCACTTGCGGTGGCTCTATCCCTTGGAATCAGGTGACTGTCATCGGAAAGACCGCCTCGTTCACACTCAATATTCCCAGCGCTAGTACCACTGGGAGCCCCGTTGACAAACTGGTGTATTCTTACAAGGAGTGTTCCGCTCGGGTGATGATTCAAGGGACCGTACCCGGCCAAAACGTCAAGGTTACTGCTACGACGGCCGAGTTTCAAGATGGCCTAGTCAACGCTCCAAGCTCTACGGTTGGGTTTGACTACGTCGGCGAGCGCAAGTATACCTTCAACAAATCCTTCTCTTCTACTCCCAATACTTTCACGACCCCGCCTACCGCATTGTACGCTGGGCAGATCCTCTATATGTTTGTTTCCACCCCAAAGCTTTCCGATCCGTCAGCAGTTCCCACCGCAGAAACGTTCCGAATCGTTGACAAGTTGCCCGAGGGTATGCAAGTGAATCTGCCGGGTGTATTGCGATGGGACGACGGTAGTTACGGTCTTGGCGGCGTGTCCTCTAATCCCCCCACTCGCACTTGCGACCTAGATCCGAAAAACCTGGACCCACTTCAGGGCATAGGTCGGATCTGTATAGCACTACGAAATGACCAAGGATGGTACACGGTAGATGGGAAGACCATCGTAATCTACATAAATACAAACAACCCCAATAATATTGTCATAATACCCATTCGACTAATGGGATCCGGGAACCTGACCAATGTTATTCAGGGCAGCGACACCACAGCCCTTATGGGCTCTGTCGCCTCCCTCAGCACCAGCGACGGCACGCCCAGCGGCACCGCTGCCAGTGCGAACCTCAACGTCCTTCCCTCCGTGGTCGTGGACAAGAGCTTCGCGCCCTCCACCATCTTTGCAGACGGGAAGACGATGCTGAATCTCACCATTACTAACAGCACTCCCGCCGCCGACACCATCACGATCACCGATGTGTTCCCCGATGGCCTGGCGCCCGTCATGCCACTGAGCGTGACAGGCTGCCCCGGCAGCGCTACCTATGACCCCCTAACCCGGAACTTGGTTATCAATGGTATCTCGCTAAACAAAAACGCGAGCTGCACGGCGCAGGTGGAGGTCATTGCGACGTCCACAATCACCAGCAAGACCACCTACACCAACACAATCCCAGTGGGCGGGGCCACCACTACCAACGGACAGAATTTCCAGGAATCCACGGCCAAACTGACCGTCAACCCAGTTAACGTCTGCGCGGTGATCTCGCCCACTACCACGATGCAGGCGACCCTCAAGTCCCCCGGAACTACCACAGTCACCTTCACCTTCAAGAACACCGGGCTGCAGGCCTGGACCGGTAGCAACTTGACCTTCAGCGCCGCGCTGCCCGGCACGTACACGGCGCTCTACAGCTTCGACGGGGCCGCCAGCAACGCCGACATTCAGCAGGCGTGGCAGGCACGGATCACCAAGTCCGGAGGGCTCGCCCGGGGCTTAAGCACCAAGCTCACCGTGACCTACACCTCTGCGAGCACCCTCAAGCGCGATGAGCAGCAGACGGCTAGCGTCACTTTCACCCCCACGGGTAACGCCTGCAAGTTCGTGCAGGGAGCGACGACCCTTACCATCATCAAGGGCGAACCCGGCACGCAGAAAACCCAGAGCACCTGCACCCTGAACGCTGCAGGTGAGCCGCAGAACTGCACGCCCATGAGCGCAGACGCACTGAAGGTCAAGCCCTGCTCGCTGCTGAACTACCAGCTGACCCTCGGGAACACCGGGAACGCCAGCGTGCTGGGCACCCGCCTACGCGACCCGGTGAACGCCAATCTCACCATCGTTCACACGTCCGCCCGTACCAGCCCCGCCACGACGCCCGCCGCTACCGTGCTGTACTCCGCTGACGGCGGGACCACGTGGCTCAAGGAACCGCCGGCCAGTTACGCCAACAACACGGTCGTAGTGGCGCTGGACACCAATGGCGACGGCACGATCACGGGGAAGGACACGCTGGAGCCCGGTCAGACCCTGACCCTGAATATCTACACCCTGACTGGAACCGTGAGCGGCGGGTGCACCGCGCCCACCAGTTTCCCGGCCTACTAACCAACACCCATTCCTGCTTCCGACCGGCCCGCCATTCCTGGCGGGCTTGTTCATGCTGGCCCCTCGTTCGCCCTGAAGCGTGGGGGGCCTTCCACGGACCCAGGTGGGTGCACAGTGGGGGTAGGCACGCTAGCCTGTGGATTGATGTTAGCTGCGGTCGGGCTCGCTGCTTAGGCGCAGGTTCGCACGCTGCTGGTGTTCCCTGGTCTTATACGGGTTCCGTACTGCAGCGAATCAATCGGAATCCGTATCATTCTTTTGTGGGCGCCGTGAAGGCTGCTCTGAGGGGCGGCCCTGTTTCCGTCCGCGTTGTCCTAGCCTGTTTCCTGCTTTGGGGAGGAGTTCATCATGACCAGATTGACCGACCTGCACGACCGTGACGTGGTGATCGTCGCGGCTGTTCGTACGCCCATCGGCGCTCTTCGTGGCGCCCTGTCCTCGGTCCGCCCGGATGACCTTGCGGCGCTGACGATCCGTGAGGTGGTGGCGCGCAGCGGTGTTCCGGCCGATCAGATCGAGGAGGTCATCCTCGGGTGCGCGAATCAGGCGGGCGAGGACAACCGGAACGTGGCGCGCATGGCGGCGCTGCTGGCGGGCCTGCCTGACTCCGTGGCGGGGCTGACCGTGAACCGCCTGTGCGCCAGTGGCCTGTCGGCCGTGAACACGGCTGCCCGCGCGATCCGCAACGGCGACGGGGACGTGTTCGTGGCGGGCGGCGTGGAGAGCATGACCCGCGCGCCCCTCGTGATGCCCAAGGGCGCGCAGGCCTTCGCGAACGGAAACGTGACCGCCTTCGACACCACGCTCGGCTGGCGCTTCCCGAACCCCGCCCTGGAGGCCCTGTTCCCGCTGGAGGCAATGGGAGAGACGGCCGAGAACATCGCGCAGCGCAGCCGGGAAGGCGCGTACCGGGGCGGCGAGATCACCCGCGAGGACCAGGACGCCTTCGCGCTGGAAAGCCAGCGCAGGACCCTCGGCGCCCTGAACGCCGGGCGCTTTGCAGACGAGATCGTGCCGGTGAAAGTCAAGGGCCGCCGGGGCGTGACCGTCTTCGACATCGACGAGCACCCGCGTGTCAGGCGGGACGGGGGGAACTTCACCCTGACGACCGATGAGGCGACCCTGGCAGCCCTGAAACCCGCGTTCCGCCAGGGCGGCAGCGTGACCGCCGGGAACGCCAGTGGCCTGAATGACGGCGCGGCGGCCCTGGTCCTCATGAGCGCCGCGAAGGCCCGCGAACTGGGCGTCGCGCCGCTGGCCCGCTGGGTGGGCGCGGCGGCGGCGGGCGTGGAGGCGCGCGTGATGGGCCTGGGGCCGATTCCCGCCACCCGGAAGGTCCTGGCGCGCACCGGGCTGAGCGTGCAGGACCTGGACCTGATCGAGTTGAACGAGGCCTTCGCCGTTCAGGCGCTGGCCTGCATCCGCGAACTGGAGTTGCCGCCCGAGCGGGTGAACGTGAACGGCGGCGCCATCGCCCTGGGCCACCCGCTGGGCATGAGCGGCGCGCGCCTGATCGTGGCGCTGACGCACGAACTGGGCCGCCGCCAGGGCCGTTACGGACTGGCGACCCTGTGCGTGGGCGTCGGGCAGGGCGAGGCCGCCATCATCGAGAGGATCGAAGCATGACGGCCCCCGCGACACCCACCGGCCTGAAGCACGTGCCGGTCATCACGGCCGCCCAGGCCGCCGCGCTGGTACAGAGCGGGCAGACGCTGCTGGTGGGCGGTTTCGGCATGACCGGGAACCCGGTGCATCTGGTACACGCGCTGGCGCAGACGGACGTGCGCGACCTGACGTACGTGGCGAACAACGTCGGCGAGCCGGGCCTGAGTGGCGGGCGGCTCCTGCGCAACGGGCAGCTGAGAAAGGCCGTGGGGTCGTTCTTCACAAGTAACCGTGAGGCGGTGGCCGCCGCGCAGGAGGGCCGCCTGGAGGTGCAGCTGATCCCGCAGGGCAGCCTGGCCGAGGCGCTGCGCGCCGGTGGCGCGGGCATCGGGGGTTTCTATACACCCACCGCCGCCGGAACCGTCATTGCCGGGGACGCGGATGTCCGCGTACTGAACGGCCGGGAGATGATCTTCGTGCCCGCCCTGCGCGGCGACGTGGCATTCATCCGGGCGTGGCGGGCCGATGAAGCCGGGAACCTCCAGTACCGCCTGACCGAGCAGAACTTCAACCGCGCCATGGCGACCGCCGCGGACCTCGTCGTGGCGGAGGTCGAGGAGATCGTCCCGGTGGGCACCATCCCGCCCGAGGGGGTGCACACACCCGGCCTCTACGTGGATTACCTCGTGCAGGCGACCCTGACCGCCGAGGCGCTTGGTAGCAGCGCCGACGTGAAGGGCAGCTCCAAGAAGGTGGACGAGGCCCGGATGCACATGGCCCGCCGCGCCCTGCAGGAGCTCCGGCGCGGGGACGTGGTGAACCTCGGCATCGGGATTCCCACGCTGGTCGCGGACCTGATCACGCCCGCGCACGGCGTGAACCTGCACACCGAAAACGGCATGCTGGGCGTCGGTCCCGCCCCCGAGCAGGGCGGCGCGCTGGACTACCCCGTGAACGCCGGGAAGATCCCGGTCACGGCGCTACCCGGCGCGAGTTACTTCGACAGCGCCGACAGTTTCGGCATGATCCGTGGCGGGCACGTGGACGTGGCCGTCATGGGCGGCCTGCAGGTGGACGCCCACGCGAACCTCGCCAACTGGGCGGTGCCCGGCAAGCCGCTCCTGGGCGTGGGCGGCGCGATGGACCTGGCAAGCGGCGCGCGGCGTCTGATCATCCTGATGACACACACCGACCCGGACGGAACGCCCAAGGTCGTGCCCGAATGCACGCTGCCGCTCACGTCGCGCGGCGCAGTGAACATGATCATCACCGATCAGGCCGTCTTCGAGTTCCGGGACGGAGAGCTGACCCTGACGGAACTGATGCCCGGAGCGACCCTGGACGGCGTGAGGGCCAGTACCGGCGCGGCGTTCGTGGAAGCGCTGGGCTAAGAACGGCTGTCAGTCCCGGCTGATGATGTGAACGTCCACGTCGCGGGTTCCGCTCAGGACACGGTGAATGATGTCGCCGCGCCACCAGCCCGACCAGCGGGAGCGGCGGCTCTCACCCATCACGATCTGCGTGGCCTGCACCCGTGTGGCGTGCGCGATCAGGGCGGCGGCCACGTCGGCCGGGCCGATCACGTCGAACTGCCCGCCAAGTGCGGCACTCAGGGCGCGGTAGGTGTCCAGCAGGCGTGACTGCGGGGCGCTGATGCGCTGTCCCCGCACCGTGACCACGTGCAGCGGGGCGTGCAGTCGCGCGGCCAGTTGCCCGCCCCGGCGGATCAGCCGGGCGGCGCCCTCGGTGGGCGTCACGGCGACGACCACGACCTCGCGCGCCCCAGAGGCGGCCTGCGGAACGTGCTCGACGACGCTGGCGACCTGACGCAGCGCAATCTCCCGCAGGGCCGTCAGGTTCGGCGTCGTGAAGAAGTTCGTGAGGGCCAGTTCGGCGCGGTCCGGGCTGTACACCTGGCCGCTGCGCAGCCGGGCGCGCAGGTCGTGGGGGGTCAGGTCCACCAGGATCAGTTCAGTGGCCTCGCGCAGCACGGTGTCCGGAATGCGTTCGCGGACGCGCACGCCGGTCAGTCTGGCCACGGTGTCGTTCAGGGATTCCAGATGCTGCACGTTCACGGTGGACAGCACCGTGATGCCGGCGTCCAGCAGCACGTTCACGTCCTGCCAGCGTTTCGGGTTCGCGCTGCCCGGCGCGTTCGTGTGGGCCAGTTCGTCAATCAGGACCACCTGGGGCCGCCGTTCCAGCAGGCCCTGAAGGTCCAGTTCGGTCAGGCCGGACGTTCCGGGCACGGCGCGGCGCGCGAACACAGGCAGACCCTGCGCGGCCTGGGCGGTGCCCGCGCGGCCGTGCGTTTCGAGAATGCCGATCAGGGCGTCCTCGCCGCGTTCCAGGCGGTCACGCAGTTCGTTCAGGGCGCGGCAGGTCTTCCCGACACCAGCCGCCATGCCGATGAACACGCGGTGCACGCCGCGCTCCCGGTCGGGACGATCGGCGCGGCCCGGGAGGGCCAACCGCTCGGGTTCAGGAGGCTGCCGCCCGGGCTGTTGGGGGTCGGGCTGCTGGAGCTCAGCCTGTCTCCCGGGTGGAGGCTTGCCGGGCACGCTCAGCGGGCGGGTGTGGCGGCGCCGGGCAGTGGCGCGGCGGCGTCCAGCGCCAGGTTCAGCCTCAGGACGTTCACGCCGGGCTGACCCAGGCCCAGGGGGCTGCGCTCGGTCGCGTCTGCGATGAGCTTCAGGACGACGCCCTGGCTCAGGCCGCGCACCCGCGCGATGCGGGGCACCTGCAACTGCGCGCCAGCCGGGCTGATGTGCGGGTCCAGGCCGCTGCCGCTGGCGGTCAGCAGGTCCGGGGGAATGCGGTCGGCGCTCACACCTTCACGGGCCGCGATCTGCCGGGACAGCGCCTGCACCCGTTCCCGCAGGGCCGGGTTGCTGGGCGCGAGGTTACTGCCCGAGGCGTTCACCGGGTCGTACCCGCTCCCGGCGGCGCTGGGCCGCCCGATAAAGTACCCGTCGCCTGTGAAGGTCTGCCCGACCAGCGCCGAGCCGACCACCTGCGTGCCGCGCGTGATCAGCGAACCGTTCGCCTGCGCCGGGAACAGCCCGCCGGCCAGCAGGGTGGTCACGGCCGGGTACGCCAGTCCACACACGGCGATCCACAACGCCCCAAAGGTCAGCCAGCTGAGAACGCCGGGTTGCGGGCCAGCCTGGAAGGACGGCTCGGCGGGAGTGTCGGGCAGGGTGTCGGGCTTGGGGTTGATGGACTGGGTGGTCATGACGCAACTCCTTCGGTCAGGGGGCAGGCGGGTACGGCGGGACGGGGACAGGCGGGTGACATCATGCAGATTCCGATTGATTCGGTGCAGTTCTGAATCAATCCGAGCGGACGCGAGTAGGAACAGAAGACGGGTTTCGCGGTATGGAGCCGCAGGCGGCGCCTTTCCGACTGTGGTGGAATAGAGCGGAAGCCGTATCACAGGTGGAATCCGTATCACAGGCCCAGTCCACCGAGCAGCAGGTCAATCACTTTGATGCCCACGAACGGGACGATCACGCCGCCCAGTCCGTAGATCAGGAGGTTGCGGCCCAGCAGGGCGTCGGCGCTGCCGGGCGAGTACCGCACGCCGCGCAGCGCGACCGGGATCAGCGCCGGGATGACCAGCGCATTGAAGATCACGGCGCTGAGGATGGCGCTGCGTGGACTGCTCAGGCCCATGACGTTCAGGGTGGCCAGCGCGGGCAGTTGCGCGGCGAACAGGGCGGGCAGAATCGCGAAGTACTTGGCCACGTCGTTGGCGATCGAGAAGGTGGTCAGCGCGCCGCGGGTCATCAGGAGGCCCTTACCGATCTCGACCACCTCGATCAGCTTGGTGGGGTCGGAGTCCAGGTCGATCATGTTCGCGGCTTCCTTGGCGGCCTGCGTGCCGCTCTGCATGGCCAGGCCCACGTCTGCCTGCGCGAGGGCCGGGGCGTCGTTGGTGCCGTCGCCCATCATGGCCACGAGTCGCCCGGCGGCCTGCTCGTCGCGGATCATCTGGAGTTTGTCCTCGGGGGTCGCCTCGGCCAAGAAACCGTCCACACCGGCCTCGCGGGCGATGGCCTCGGCGGTCAGGGGGTTGTCGCCGGTGATCATCACGGTGCGCAGGCCCATGCGGCGCAGCTGCTCGAAACGTTCACGCATGCCGGGTTTCACGATGTCCGACAGCGCCACCACGCCCAGCACGCGGGCCACACCGCCGCGTACCTCGGCGACGGTCAGGGGCGTGCCGCCGGAGCGCGCAATCCCGGCGACCAGGGCGTCCAGTTCAGCGGAGTCCACGGCCGCGCCCGCACTGAACCCGGCAGCAAAGCGGGCCATGCGGTCGGCGGCGCCCTTGCGGATCTGCACGGTCTGCGCGCCGCCGAGTGTGTCCACGTAATCCACGCCGCTCATGCGGGTCTGCGCGCTGAACTCCATGAACTCCGCGCCGTCCGGGCGGGCGGGCAGTTCGGTCAGGGTGCGGGCCAGGGCGACGATGCTCTTGCCTTCCGGTGTGGGGTCGGCCAGCGAGGACAGCGCGGCGGCGCGGGCCAGTTCGGTTTCGGTCACGCCGGTCAGCGGCGCGAAGCGGGTGGCCATGCGGTTCCCGATGGTGATGGTACCGGTCTTGTCGAGCAGCAGGAGGTCCACGTCGCCCGCAACCTCGACGGCGCGGCCGCTGCGGGCAATCACATTCGCCTGCAGGGCGCGGTCCATTCCGGCGATGCCGATGGCCGGCAGCAGGCCGCCGATGGTGGTGGGAATCAGGCACACCAGCAGCGCGACCAGCGTGACGGTGTCCACGCGCACGCCCGCGAAGCTGGCCAGGGCGGGCAGCGTGGCCACGACGATCAGGAAGATCAGGGTCAGGGCGACCAGCAGGATGCCGAGCGCCAGTTCGTTCGGGGTTTTCTGGCGGCTCGCACCCTCGACGAGCGCGATCATGCGGTCCAGGAAGCTCTCGCCGGGCTGCGAGGTGACACGCACCACGATCCGGTCGCTCAGGACGCGGGTGCCACCGGTCACGCCGCTGTGATCGGTGCCGGCCTCGCGGATCACGGGGGCGCTCTCGCCGGTGATGGCACTCTCGTCCACGCTGGCCATTCCCTCGGTGATCTCGCCGTCGCCGGGGATCAGGTCGCCGGCCTCCAGGATGATCAGGTCGCCGCGCCGCAGGTCGCTGGAGGGCACGGTCGTCTCCGTGTCGCCGCGCAGCAGCCGCGCAGGGGTGTCCTGGCGGGCGGCGCGCAGACCCTGCGCCTGGGCCCGGCCGCGCGCCTCGGCCAGCCCCTCGGCGAAGTTCGCGAACAGCACGGTCAGCAGCAGCAGGGCGCTGATGGCCGCGCCGTACGCCCAGTCGCGGCCCGCGATCAGGTCGCCTGCGGTCAGGGCGGCAGTCAGGACGGCGCCGACCAGCACGATGAACATCACGGGGCTTTTCGCCATGCGGCGCGGGTCGAGTTTCGTCAGGCTGGCCTTCCAGGCGTCGCGCAGCAGGTCAGGCGTGAACAGGTTGCGGCGCGGGCTCGGGGTGGGCCCTGACGGAGTGGGCCCGGGGTTGGAGGGGGAGGCCGGTTCCGGCGTGGTCGGGTGGGACTGGGTGGTCATCGGGCGGCTCCGGTCAGGGGGGCAGAGTGGGTGGTGGGCACGGCGGCAGGTGTGGGGGCGGCGGGCGTGGTGGCGGGCGTGGTGGCGGCCGTGGAGGCAGCGGGGGTGGTGGCGGCGGCCCGGGTGAGGCTCAGCTGCTCGGCGACCGGGCCCAGCACCAGGGCGGGCGCGAAGTTCAGGAGTTGCAGCAGGACCATCACGCCCAGCAGCATTCCGGCAAAGACGGGCGTATCCACGCGCAGCGTGCCGCTCGTTTCCGGCGCGGCCTTCTTCGTGGCCAGCAGGCCCGCGATGGCCAGGGGCGCCAGGATCGGCAGGAAACGCGCCAGGATCAGCACGGCGGCGCAGGTGACGTTCCACCAGGGCGTGTTGTCGCCCAGGCCCTCGAAACCGCTCCCGTTGTTGGCGTAGGCGCTGTTGTACTCGTACAGCACCTGCGACAGTCCGTGAAAGCCGGGGTTAGAGGTGCCGCTCAGGCTGGGCACGGCCAGCGTCAGGGCCGTGAACCCCAGCACCAGCGCGGGTTGCAGCAGGATCAGCAGGGACGCCAGTTTGATTTCGCGGACCTCGATCTTGCGGCCGAACAGTTCCGGCGTGCGGCCCACCATCAGTCCGGCGATGAACACGGTCAGGATCACGAACACCAGCATGTTGATCATGCCGACGCCGATCCCGCCGTACACGTCGTTCAGGAACATGCCGAGTTGCGGGACCAGGCCGCCCAGGGGGTTGAGGCTGTCGTGCATGCCGCTGACCGATCCGTTGCTCGTCTGGGTGGTCAGGCTGGCCCACAGCGCCGTGGCGTCCGTACCGAGGCGCACTTCCTTGCCTTCCATGTTCCCGCCGCGCGCGGCATGGCCCAGCAGCGCCGCGTTCGGCTGCCGCTCTGCGAGGACCACCCCAGTGATCAGCGCGGCCGAGGTGACGGTCATCACGCCCAGCAGCGCCGCGCTGAAGCGGCGGCGGTTCAGGAACACGCCGCTGGCGATCACCAGACTCACCGGGAACAGGATCAGGCTGACCATGCTGGCCAGGTTGCTCAGGGGCGTGGGGTTCTCCAGCGGCGTGCTGGAGTTCGGGCCGTACCAACCGCCGCCGTTCGTGCCGAGCTGCTTGATGGCGACCATGGCCGCCACCGGACCGACCGGAATGGTCTGGGTGGTCAGGAGCTGACCTTCCACCCGCTGCGGTTGCAGCAGCGTGGCGCTTTTCGCGCCGCTCCAGGTGCTGGGCACGCCCTGCGAGGTCAGCAGGACGGCCAGCAGCAGCGAGGCGGGCAGCAGGGCGCCCAGGGCGCGCGTCACGTCCAGGTAGTAGTTGCCGACGTTCACCTCTCCGCGCAGGCCCCGCAGCACCGCGAACAGCGCGGCCATGCCAGCGGCGGGCGTCACGAACTGCAAGGTCACGATGGCGACCAGCTGCGAGAAGTAACTCAGGCCACTCTGGCCGCTGTAATGCTGCTGGTTGGTGTTCGTGATGAAACTCGCGGCCGTGTGCAGCGCCGTGTCCCAGCGCATGGCGCCGATGTGGTCCGGGTTCAGCGGAAGGGCGCCCTGCGTGACCAGAACCAGGTACGCGGCGGCCGCCAGCACGGCGTTGGTACCCAGCAGGGCCACGCTGTACTGCCGCCAGTTCATGCCGAGCGCCGCGTTCACGCCGCACAGCCGCAGCAGGCCCGACGTGAGGCGCGAGGCGGGCGCCGCGTACAGCCGGGCGATCAGCAGACCCAGTGGGGCGGCCAGCAGGGCCGTCAGGAGAACCGTCAGGAGGATGTCCATGTCAGAGCCTCGTCGGGACGCTCAGGGCCAGCGCGACCAGGGCGAACAGGGCCAGCAGAATCAGCAGGCCCAGCAGGGTGGGCAGCAGGGCCGACATCAGAACCGCTCCGCGCGGATCAGGGCGTACAGCAGGTAAACGATCAGGGCCAGCACCAGCACAAGCAGCAGGGTGTTCATACGTCAGTAATGCTGCGCCGCGCCCGCCGCGCCCACCATTCTCCGCCCGGCCAAGCGGACTGGCCAAGTGGCCAGTCACGCGCCGCGCGTTTCGGGTAGCCTCGGGCGTGATGAAACGAATTCCGTCTGTCCTCCCCGCAGATCGGAAGCGCGGCGATCTGCCGGTTCCACGTCCGCAATCCGCCGTGAACGGGCCCGCGTCCGCCCGGGTTGAACGGGCGCCGCGCCCCCTTCAGCTGGAGTCCGTATGAGACAGGCGCTGCAGATTCTGTTCCCGCCGCCCCGACTACCGCTCGGTGACGGCACCCTCTGGGCGGTGTGCCTGGGTACTCTGGCGTGCGTGCTGCTGACCGACCTGCTGACCCCGGCGTCGCTGGTGGTGGGCACGCTGCTGACGGTCCCGGTGGCCCTCTCGGCGCTGGGGACCTCGCGCCGTCCGGTGGTCGTACTGACCCTGCTGAGCGTTCTGGCGTCCGTGCTGGCCGCCGTGTCCAACGCCCTGGGGGACGGATTTAGCCGCTCTGACCTCTCGAACCGCGTGGTCAGTGTGCTGGCGATCCTGCTGGTGGGCGGCCTGACCCTGCGCTCGCGCGAGGCGTCCGAACAGGCGGTCCGGATCGCGGAGGACGAGCGCCTGCTGACCCGCGAGCGGCTGCTACGCCGACTGGCCGAGGACATGGGAGGCCCGCTGGGACAGCCGGAATTCGTGGCGCGCGCCGCAGCGTCCCTGCAACACCTGACCGGCGCGCGCAGCGTCGAGGTGGGGGCCGCCGTGCGGGCCGTCCTGCTTCCCCCGCACGCCCTGGCGGCCGCCCCGGACCTGGACCCGCCCGCTCCGTCCTGGCTGGATAAGCGACTGCCACTGGACTTCCTGGCGCGCCCGGTCGGGGCCGGGAACGTCTGGGCGGCCGACGGGGGGCGTGTCGTGCTGGCCCGCTTGCAACGCGCCAATGACAGCGACCTGCTGCTGATCCTGCGCGGCCCACAGACGCCGCTGTCCCTGATCGGTGAGGCCGCGTCGGCCCTGCAACCCCTGCTGGACCGCACCCGCCTGCTCGACGATCTGCGCGCCGGGCGCGAGCAGCTCAGGGAGCGTGGCGAGCTGCTGCGCGACCTCGTGTACGCCTTTTCACACGACCTGCGCACCCCACTCCTGGCGAACGCCATGAACATGCATGGCGCGCTGCGCGGCGCGTACGGTCCGCTCCCGCAGGCCTACCGTGACACCCTGGAAAATGGCCTGAACGCCAACGCCGCCCTGCTGGCCCTGGCCGAGAAACTGCTGCTGGTCACCAAATACGAGAGCGGCGAGACCGACGACCAGATCAGCGACGTGAACATGCGAACGCTGGTGCAGGGCGTCCTGGAGGACCTGCGGCCCCGCACCGAAGCCAGCCGCCTGCAGGTGGAGCGTCAGTTGAGCGCCGCGCACGTGCAGGGCCGCCCGCACGACCTGCGGCGCGCCGTACAGAACCTGCTCGACAACGCCGTGAAGTTCAGTCCGCTCGACGGAACGCTGCGGGTCACCCTGACGGACGAGGACGGCGAGGTCACGCTGACCGTGCAGGACGACGGGCCGGGCGTGCCGATCTCGCGGGAGCCGCACCTGTTCCAGCGATTCCGCAGTGGCGGCGCGGGGGGCGGCACGGGCCTGGGCCTGTACCTCACGCGCCGAATCGCCGAGGGGCACGGCGGCAACGTCCGCTACGTCCGCACACAGCAGCGCAGCCTGTTCATCCTGACCCTGCCGGTCGATGGAGGCACCCCACATGACTGAATCCACGCCGGGTTCCCTGCCCGACCAGCCGCACGGTCCCATCCGCATTCTCTTGATCGAGGATCATGCGTTCACCCGTGACGGCCTGCGCGTCACCCTGAACCTCGAACCCGACCTGCGCGTCGTCGCCGAGGCCCGAAGCGGCGAAGAAGGCCTCGAACGACTCGACGGCCTGGGCGTGGACGTCGCCGTGATCGATATCGGCCTGCCCGGCATGGACGGCATCCGCACGGCCGCAGAGATCCGCCGCCGCTGGCCGGACGTGCGGATCGTGATGCTCACCGCGCACGACCTGCGCCAGGAAGTGTTCGCGGCGCTCGCCTCGGGCGCCGCCGCCTACTGCCTGAAAAGCGCGCGGCCCGAACTGCTGCTGCTCGCCGTGCGCGCCGCCGCTGCGGGCAGTGCGTACCTGGACCCGCAGGTGGCGCATCACGTGCTGGGCAGCGTCCGCACGCCCGGCACGGCCCCGCTGCTGACCCCGCGTGAACTCGAAGTCCTGCGCCTGATTGCCGATGGGTTGCCCAACCGCGACATTGCCACTGAACTGGGCGTGAGCGTCAGCACCGTGAAACTCCACGTGCAGGACATCCTCTTGAAACTCCAGGCCGCCGACCGGACCCAGGCGGCCGTCAAGGCGCTGCGCCAGGGGTGGCTGTAACGGCCAGCGGACGCTCTTGACATTGTGCGGGCAGGTCGCGTCATAGGGACTGCGCGCAACTGCGCCACAGTCGCAAAAGCACCGCCTGTGGCTTCATCCCGCCCAATCCGTCTGCTGTTCCCACTCGCATCCGCTCCGATTGATTCGGTGCAGTTCTGAATCACCCGGAATCCGTGTCACTTTGTGGGCCTTTACTGATTTGGGCAGCGTACCTGGACGTAGCCTTCCGGGCACGCCACCGACGTTCCTCGTTTCACGCACCAGATGGCCTCACGCCCGGTTCACTTCAGGCCGGAACCACACACGGCCACGTTCTTGCGGCCCAGCGACGCACGGAGCCCTCTCCCAGGAGTTCGACATGACCAGAGTGCACGCCTACGCCGCCCCCGACGCCACCACCCCCCTTCAGGCGCACGTGATCGAGCGCCGGGACCTGAAACCCACCGACATTCAGATCGAGATTCTGTACAGCGGCGTGTGCCACTCGGACGTGCACCAGGCGCGCAGTGAGTGGGGCCCAGCCATCTACCCGCTGGTGCCCGGCCATGAGATCGTGGGACGCGTGAGCGCCGTGGGCGGGCAGGTCAGCCGCTTCAAGGTCGGGGATCTCGCGGGGGTGGGCTGCATGGTGGACTCCTGCCAGCACTGCGATTCCTGCGCCGAGGGCCTCGAACAGTACTGCGAGAACGGCGCTACCTGGACGTACAACTCGCGTGAACGCGACACCAGACTCCCCACGCACGGCGGGTACTCCACCGCCATCGTCGTGACCGAAGGCTTCGCCGTGCACGTCCCGGAGTCGCTGGACATCAGGGCGGTTGCGCCGCTGCTGTGCGCCGGGATCACCATGTTCTCGCCGCTGAACCACTGGAAGATCGGCAAGGGCCACAAGGTCGCCATCGTGGGGCTGGGCGGCCTGGGGCACATGGGCATTAAACTGGCGGTCGCGATGGGGGCCGACGTGACGCTGTTCACGACCTCGCAGGGCAAGGCCGACGACGCCCTCCGCCTGGGCGCGCACCACGTGGTACTCAGCACCGACAGGGCCGCCATGAAGGCCGCGCGGGGCCGCTTCGATTTCATCATCAGCACTGTGCCCAGCGGCCACGACCTGAATCCCTACCTGATGACCCTCAGGCGCGACGGGCAACTGGTGATCGTGGGCGCGCTGGAACCCGTCGGCCTCAGCGGCCTGCCCCTGGTCGGGCAGCGGCGCAGCGTGGCGGGCAGCAACATCGGCGGAATCGCCGAGACGCAGCAGATGCTGGATTTCTGCGCCGAGCACGGCATCGTCCCCGAAGTCGAGATGATCCGCATGCAGGACATCAACGAGGCCTACGAGCGCATGCTGAACAACGACGTGAAGTACCGCTTCGTGATCGACATGGCCGCCTACCGCGCCGAGCAGGAACAGGCCAGCGACTGATCCGGACTGCATTGGATTTGGTGCAATCCCGAATCAATCCGCGCGGATGCCAGGAGGAATAACAGAGTCCCCTGGGCGGCATGGAGCGGAATCCGTATCAGTTGTCCCAGGCACCCTCCGTCCCCGCCCGCACCAACCGCCCGTGAGGGCACGCGACCGACTCTGGATGAACGGCCGTTCAAGGAAACGTCTGGATGAACGCCGCACTCCCCGGAAAGCGGGGCGTATGGTACGCAGTGTCGTGCGGCTGGCCGTCCCGTGCCCGTCGCCCTCCCGCCTGCACTGCCCTGACCCCCCCCCTTCCTTCCGAACCGGAGGTTCACATATGAACGCACTTGAACAACTCAAGCAGATGACGGTTGTCGTGGCCGACACGGGCGACCTGGACGCCATCCGCCGCTACCAGCCGCAGGACTGCACCACCAATCCCTCACTGATCCTGAAGGCCGCCAGCCTCAGCGGGTACGCGCAGGTATTGAAGGAAGCGCAGGGACTCGGGGATGTCGAGGCCGCCATCGATCAGCTGACCGTGCGCATCGGGACCGAACTGACCCGCATCGTGCCCGGTTACGTCAGCACCGAGGTGGACGCCCGCCTGTCCTTCGACACGGACGCCATGCTCACCAAGGCCCGCCACCTGATCGACCTGTACGCCGCGCAGGGCGTGAGCAAGGACCGCATCCTGATCAAACTGGCGACCACCTGGGAGGGTGTGCAGGCCGCCCGCGTGCTGGAAGCCGAGGGCATCCGCTGCAACATGACGCTGGTGTTCAGCCTGGAGCAGGCCGTGGCCGCCGCGCAGGCCGGCGCGTACCTGATCTCGCCGTTCGTGGGCCGCATCACCGACTGGTACAAGAAGAGCACCGGCACCGCCGATTACGCCATCGACGAGGACCCGGGCGTGCAGAGCGTGCGCACCATCTACCGTCACTTCAAGACGCAGGGGTACCCCACGGTCGTCATGGGCGCGTCGTTCCGCAGCGCCGCGCAGGTCCGCGCACTGGCCGGGTGCGACCGCCTGACCGTCAGCCCCGCCCTGCTGGGCGAACTGGCCGCCGACAACACCCCGCTGGAGCGGGCACTGAGAGACGAGCCCGCCACCGAGACGGAAGCGGCCGTGACCGAAGCCGACTTCCGCTGGGCGCTGGCCGCCAACCCCATGGCGAACGAGAAACTCGCCGAGGGCATCCGGGGCTTCCACGAGGACACCCAGAAACTGCGCGCCCTGCTGCTGACCCCACAGACCGCCACCGCCTGAGCGCCCACGCTCCCGGCACCCCGCGTCATCCGGACTGCGTTCCATACCGTGAAAGGGGGGTCTGTTGTTCCTCCGCGTATCCGCCCGGCTTAATTCGGTGCAGTCCCGGATCAATCGCAATGCGCATCAGATCGGGCGCCAGTCGGTGCCGGCGGCCCACGTGCTTTACACGAGTTTGGCAGAAGGCGTACCCTCGGTTACGTGACGCACCTTCCGGCCCCTATCCCCACACTGCGCGCTTTCCTGATCACGCTGACGCTGCTGTCAGCAGGGGCGTCGGCGCAGACGGCCATGCCGGGCATGCATCACAGCGCCGCGCCGGGCGCCGAGGCCGCGGGCCCCGGGAGTCAGGGCGCGGAACTGAGCGCGTTGCGGAAATTGCGGGGCCGGGCGTTCGACCGGGCGTTCCTGAGCATGATGGTTCCCCACCACCAGATGGCCGTCGCCATGGCCCGCGCCGCGCTGCCAGTCAGCCGGGACGCCAAAGTCAAGGCCTGGACAACCGCTGTGATCCGCGACCAGACGCGTGAGATCGTGCAGATGAACACCCTGCTGGGCACGTTCGGAGGAGCGGACCCGGCCATGAGTGCCGGGATGAGCGGGATGTCCAGCGCGCCGAAGGCAGCCGGGAATCCCGACGTGGCGTTCGTGCAGGGCATGCTGCCCCACCACGCGGCTGCGGTGGACATGGCCAACCTCGCCCTGCAACAGGGTCAGGACGCACGGGTACTGAAGCTCGCGCGCGACATCGTGACCGCGCAGGCCAGCGAGATGTACAGCTACCGCACGTGGCTCAGGGCGCGCGGCCTGTAGGATAGGTCGCACCGAAAAACAATGCGTTTATCTTGCAGATAAACCGCGCAGAGCGCGGAGCAAAAGAAGGACATTGAAGTGGGACTGGAGAGCTTCCGGCGGTTTCCCGGAATCTCGTCATGTCAGCTTGGACGTTGATACGGACTGCGGTTGAAGGGGCAGCAAAGACCGTTCAATCCCAGCGGACGCGAGTAGGGACAACAGATGCCCCTTCGCGGAATGGCACGGCAGTCCGCCTGATACGGATTCCGCTCCATCGGCGTCTGTTGTCCCTACTCGCATTCCCCCGGACTCAATCGGAACTGCACCGAATCAACCACTGTCCGTATGACAGACGTGCGGAGGCCCCGCGTTCGCAGGGCTTACGCGGACTCCGATTGAATGGCTTGCAAAGCCGCGCGGTCGAAGTCCATATCACGGGTACCAGGGTCTGTCAGGCAGGCGCCAGCAGAGGCGCGGGGGCCTACGCCCGCCTACCGTTCAGCCCGACATGAGGTGTCGGGCTGCGACCACATGCTTCCCCTTGTGACGCCAGAGAGGTGTTCACAGCGTGCAGGACGCGGTTTGTCTTGGCTGGGGAGGTCATATGGCTCGGAAGGTGACGTGGTTGGTGCTGGTGCTGGCGGGTCTGCTGTGCGGCGGCCTGAGTGTCGGGGCGGCTGGGGGCAATGGCGCTGCGGTGCTGGTGGAGGGAACGTCTCCACCCATGGGCGGCTGATACGGTTTTGGCAGAATGGAGCTGCGGGCGGCGCTTTCCCGCCTGTGGTGCAGTGGTGCGAAACCTGTCTGCTGTTCCTCCTCGCATCCACTCGGACGGATTCGCCACTGCACCAGATCAGTCGGAATCAGCATGAGGCCTGCTCCCTTACACTGAGCGGGTGCCGGACAGGGAGTTCTTCGTCGTGCTGGAATCGCTGCTGGCTGCCGGGGAGTGGTCAGCGGCGCATTCGTATTTCAGGCTGGGGGCGCGGGATGTCAAGCGCCGCGAGGACGGCCTGAAACTCTGCGCTCTTCTGAAGCGGGTTCCGGCGGATGTCCGGGTGGGGGAGGAGTGGCGGGAGACGCGGGTATGGGTGGCCTACCGCGCCGGGGATCAGGCGCTGCTGCGTGAGGTGGTGGCGGCGCACCCTGGCCTGCACCCGGGCGTTGAAGCGTACCTGGGTGCGTGGCAGCGTCCCTGGCAGGAGGTGCTGGAATGCGCGCAGCGTGCCCTGGACGGCGAGGACAGCGGATTGGGCCTGGTCATGGCGAGGCGCTTCCGGGCCGTGGCGCTGGCGCAGCTGGGCAGTCCAGGCTGGGAGGAAGCGTTCCGGAACGCCCTGGGGGCTCCTCAGTCGGACCGGGACCGTGGGCTCCTGTGCCTGGAGTTCGGGCATCAACTCGTCGGCGCGGGCCGCGAGGGAGCCGCGCGGGACGTGTGGGCGCAGGCGGCCAGCTACCTGAGTGCGGATGCCTGGGCACTCACGCAGGCGTTCTCGAACCTGGGCATCACGTGCCTGCGGTTGGATGACCTGCCGGCCGCCGAGCGGGCCTTAGCGCGGGCCGTGAAGGTCGCGCAGGGGAGCGAGGCGCGCGGGCCACTGTCTATCGGGTGGCGCGGCCTGGGCAGCCTGTATCTCTGGAGTGGGCAGCTGGGCCGCGCCGAGCACGCCTACCGGACTGCGGATGAAAAGGCGGACGACGTGCCCCTGACCGTGATGGCCCGGCGGGGTCTGGGCCGTGTCCTGCGGGCGCGTGGGCATCTGGACGAGGCGCTGGGCGTGCTGCGCTCGGCGCTGCTGCATGCGGGTGTCAGGGACGGGGACCGGCACGCGGCGTTCACGGATCTGGCAGGTGTGCAGGTCCTGATCGGGGACCGCGCGGGCGCCCGCGCGAGTCTGGAGCGGGTAGAGCGGGGGGATGTGGTGGACGCGTGGCGCACGCAGATCGTCCGGGCGGAACTGGCCCGCCTGGAGGGCGAGCCAGGGTGGGCCGCGCACCTCCAGGGGATCGCGCCAGGGCATCACCTGGTGCGGCAGGAAGCGCGGGTCTTTCCGGACACCCTGGCGGCCGCCGGGGTGGTGGAGGCCACGCCGGAGTGGTGGATCGGCGTGAATCTGGACGGCCCGGTTCGGGTGGTGACGGCCTCGGGTTCCGTCGCGCTGCGGCCGACCGAGGCGTCCCTGCTGGCGTTCCTGGCGGTGCACCAGGGCAGTGTGCTAGTGGAACGCGCCCTGGAGGCCCTGGACCTGGGGGGCGGTGACCTGCGGCGGCAGAAGCGGCAACTGAACCGGGTGGTGCAGGGCCTGCGCGAAGCGCTGGGCTGGCCGGCCGCCGTGGAGCACTCCCGTACCCTCGTGTCCCTGTCACGCGAGCCCCGCTGGACCCTGCATGTCCCGCAGGACGCGTTGCGCCTGGACGACTTCTGCGAGGGCAGCCTGGACCCATGGATCACCGAGTACCGATCTGACATGACCATGCGCAGCCTTCCTGACTGAGAGCGGCGCGAATCCTGGGGGTGGTCAATCTGGAGTCAGCGTTCCGGTACACTGCGCGGCATGAGCGACGCCGCACCCGAGCGCATCCAGAAGTGCTCCCGCCTCTTCCAGATCGCGGCGCTGCTGCGAGAACAGCACGCCACCGTCCGCGACATCACCCGGCACCTGTATCCCACCGCGCCCGTGCAGGGTAGAGGCTGGAGCGCCATTGAACGCAGCATCCAGCGGGACCTCGACGACCTCGAACTGCTCGAACCGGATTTCCGGCGACTGGGCGGCCGTCCACCCCGGTACTGCATCGACACCCACCGCACCAGCCTCCACCCCGTCCAGACCCTGATCCTGCACGCCGCCGCCCGCCTCACCTACCACCGGGCCAGCGGCCAGAAAATCCATCACGCCGCCGCCCTGAACACCCTGACCACCTGGCTGCCTCCGCACCTGCAGAGCGTCATGCAGCGCAGCGTCAGTGACCTCGGAGACCGCCGCACCCGCAGCCGCGAGGACCTGAACCTCGAACACGCCGCGACCGCCTGGCTGGGCGCGCACCCCCTGCGCTTCGAGTACCGCAAACCCGGCGGCAGCGGCGCGTGGCGCACCAACGTCGTCCAGCCGTACCTGATCGAGGCGCACCCGCAGAACCTCGACCTGTACCTGATCGGCCTGGAAACCACCTTCCACGGCGACGTCCGCACCTTCAAGTTCTCCCGCATGCGCAGCCTACAGGTCATGCAGAACGACACCTACACCATTCCCGACACCTTCGACCCCCGGGCCTTCTTTCACTCCGCCTGGGGTGTCGTCGGTTCGCAGGACACGCCGCCCGAAACGATTCACCTGCGCTTTCACGCCGAGGCGGCCTACCGGATCCTCGAAGGCGGCTACGCGCACCTGAGCGAACCCCTCCTGAACCGCGACGGGAGCGTCGATGTGACCGTCACCGCCCCGGTAGACAGCAGCGGCCTGCCCCGCGAAGTCATCCCCTGGATTCTGAGCTTCGGGCCGCGCGTGAACGTCCTGGGCCCCGACCACATCCGCGCGCACTGGCTGAGCGAACTACAGGCCGCCGCTTTGCATGCGACCCCAACTGACCCGCCCGTGGGAGGGGTTCCGGCGTGAGCGCCCACATGCACGAAGGCCGGCGCGGGCCAGACGACGCGGCGCTGCAAGAGGAGAGACTGGAATGACCGTCTATTACGGCCACACCAACCCCAACGACCCGCCACACGACAGGTCGCGCTGGCAACTGATGAAAGACCACGCACTGAACGTGGCCGACCGTGCCAGACAGAACGCCGAGGCGTTCGGAGAGGGCCCACGCGCCGCACTGGCAGGGCAACTGCATGACCTGGGCAAGTACGGCCAACTGTTCCAGAAGCGCCTGGAAGGCAAGGAACGCGGACTCGATCACTGGTCTGTGGGAGCATTTTTCGCCAAGCATCATTACCGTGATGCAGCGCTGGCACTGGTCATTCAAGGACACCATATCGGCCTACAGCAGGGAAACAAGGAGACCCTTGATGAATTCACGCTGGAACGCCTCGGGTCCAGTCATCCCCTGGAACTGCGTCTGACTGAGGCCGAACCCGACGTAACGAATTACAAACTCCTTCTGGGTCGGCTCATGGCAGACGGCGTCACGCCGGTGGGGGTCAGAAAACCAGCGCTGCGAAGCGGGCAAGGGGCAGGCGACATGCTCGACACCCGCATGCTGTTCTCCGCACTGGTGGACGCCGACTACCTGGACACCGAGGACGCCATGCGGCTGGACGGCACGCCTCCCCGGCCCACGAACGAGCGCCTGGACGCCGCCCGCGCCCTGATTGCTCTTGAGGCCAGACTGACCGGGTTGGGGGCGAATACGGACGTTCCAGAAGAGACGCGCCAGCTTCGTGCGGACCTCATGCAGGCCTGCCGGAAAGCTGGACGGTCGGCGGATCGCCTGTGGACACTGACCGCCCCGACCGGCAGTGGCAAGACGCTCGCCATGCTACTGTTCGCGCTGAACAGGGCAGCAGCCACGCAGTCGTCCGCTCAGCCCATCCGGCGCATCGTGGTGGTGCTGCCCTTCCTGAGCATCCTTGACCAGACCGCCCAGGAGTACCGCAGCCTGTTCAGCGCCGCCGGATTTCCGCCTGAATTCGTTCTGGAACACCACAGCCTCGCCGGACTCCGCAGTGATGAAAGCCAGGGTGGTCAGGATGACGGCGAGGCCCGCCAGCCGGGACCGGACGCCCGGCTGTTCGTTCAGAACTGGGACGCACCAGTCGTCATCACGACCAGCGTGCAACTTCTCGAAAGTCTGCACGCCAGTAAGCCAGGTGCCTGCCGCAAATTGCACCGCCTGGCCCACAGCGTCATCCTGATGGACGAGGTTCAGACGCTGCCTGCCGCGCTGGCCGTCCCTACCCTTAAAACCCTGTCACGCCTGACCAGCGAGAAATACGGTGCGGTCGTGGTCATGGCAACCGCCACGCAACCCGCCTTCGACACCCTGGGCAGCGCAGTGCTGGAAGCGGGCCTGAACGACGGCTGGCAGCCCCGTGAGATGGCCCCGCCCAGCCTGCGGCTGTTCGAGCGTTCCCGACGCGTGACGCCCGTGTGGCACCTGGACGGGGGTGTCGAGTGGAGCACCGTGCAGGACTGGCTGCGCGCCGAACCGCAGGTGCTGTGCATCGTGAACATGCGAAGGCACGCGCTGGAACTCGTTCGGGCTCTGGACGGCACACCCGGACTGCGCCACATGTCCACCTACCTGTGCCCCGCGCACAGGCGCAAGATCCTCGCGGGAATCCACGCCGACCTGAAGGACGGGACCGACGTTCGTGTGATCGCCACCCAGTGCGTCGAGGCAGGCGTGGACCTGGACTTCCCGACGGTCGTTCGTGCCCTGGGGCCACTGGACTCCATCGCGCAGGCCGCCGGACGCTGCAACCGCCACAAGAAACGCCCCAGCGGGGAACTCCGCGTGTTCCTGCCAGCCGACGAGCAGTACCCCACGCCCGCCTACCGCAGGGCCGCGCAGGTTGCCCTGACCATGTACCGCGCGGGTGGCCTGAACCTCGACGACCCCGCCACATTTCGCCGCTTTTACGAGCAACTCTGGCAGTACGAATCCACCCACCTTGAGGCCTTGGATCAGGCGATCCGGCGGCAGGACTACCCCGAAGTGGCCGCGCTGTACCGCCTGATCGACAACGACAGCGTGAACGTCGTCGTGCCCTACGGCGAAGGCCGGGCCCTCATCAGTGAAGCCCGCCAGGACGGCATCGACCGCCACTGGATGAAACGGGCGCAGCTGTACACCGTCTCCGTCTTCCGTGGACGCGACGGCACCCTGCCCGCGCACCTGGAACCCGTGAACTACCGCCCCAGAGGAGGTGGCCCGCCCCAACCCGCGCCCGACTGGTATCTGGCACACGACGGTTCGTACGACGAGCAGATGTTCGGCTACCTGCCCGACGGTGGGAGCGCCGATCCGTTCAATCAATAGGAGGCCCGATGACAAAGGAACGCAGCCCCGGTCAAACGTTCACGCTGGAAATCTGGGGAGATTACGGGTGTTTCACCCGCCCCGAACTGAAAGTCGAGCGCTTCAGTTACCCGTGCATCACACCCAGCGCCGCGCGGAACATCTTCGACGCCATCTACCTGGAATTCGATAAGGAGACGAAGAAACCCGCGCACCGCTGGGAAATCACGAAAATCGAGATTCTGGAACCCATCCGGTACGTCGCCCTGATGCGAAACGAGGTCAAGGAGAAAATCAGCAGCGCCAGCGTGGGCAGGTGGATGAGGAACCCGGAGGAACTGACTCCCATCTACGCGGACGGAACGAAAGACGACCTGGGAACAGATGCCAAGGGCCGCACGCAACGCCAGACGATGGCCCTGAAAAGCCCGCGTTACCGTCTCCATGGGCGCGCCGTGCTGTTCCGGGAGGACGCGGCCCTGCGGCAGAAGATAGAACGCAGCTTCGAACGCCGCGCCTCGAAAGGCCAGTGCATCTACCAGCCGTACCTGGGCTGCCGGGAGTTCGCGGCCTCGTTCGAACTCGTGTCCGGTGCCGGGAAGCCCCCGACGAAGCACACTGAGGACATCGGCTGGATGCTGTACGACGTGTTCGACCTGTCCCGCCCCGGCTCGAACACGGACGCGCCGCGCATCAGCCTGTTCGAGGCGAACGTCGAGAACGGTGTCCTGACCGTCCCCGAGTACCACAGCCCCCTTGTTCACAAGCCGGGGGTGACCTGATGCTCGCGGCCCTGGTGCGCCAGGCGCAGCACGCGGGCTTGACTGTGGAGCCCGGCTTTGCCCCGAAGGACATCCGCTGGATCGCCCAGGTGTCTGGGGGCAAATTGACCGGAGTTATCGGTAACGGAAGAACAGGCATCAGTTACCCGCGTTGCCCGGAGATGAGCCACCCGGAACTGATGGCCCTGCCCAGGGTGCTGGGGAAGCCGCAGGCCGCGCACTTCCTGGCGGACACTTGCGGTGTGGTGGCACTCCTGCCTGCCCTGGACCGCGACGGCAACGCGAGAACGGACGACCGGAGTCAGGCGGAGCTGGCAAAGTTCGTCGAGAAGCACCCGAGCTACCTGGAACTGCTGCGGAGGGCCTCGGCGGACATCCCCGAGTTGACTGACCTGCTGAATGTCCTGACCCAAGAGACCCAGTTGGCGTTCCTGCGTGCCGAACTGGCGCGCAACAGGGCCAAGTCCACCGATAAACTCAGCTTCTCCGTGGGCGGCACCGACCTGCTGGGAGGTGACCTGTGGCATGCGTGGTGGCGCCGCTTCCGGCGCGAGGCTTTCGGGCGCCAGAGCACCACGGACGGCGGGGGAATGCTGGATTTCACCTCGGGCCAACCGGTCACGCCCGCCCACACCCACCCCAAACTGACCAAGCTGGGCGTGGGCGCCATCGCCATGGGGGCCTCGCTTGTCGGTTACGACAAGGAAGCGTTCGGATCGTACGGCCTGAACGCAGGCGAGAACGGCGCCGTCTCCGCGGAGAACGCCGCCGCGTACCGCGCCGCGCTGGAAAACCTGCTGGTACGCGCGCCCATCCTCGGTCAGATGAAGGTGGCCGCGTGGTTCGACCACCGGCAGCTTGAGGGCCAGGCGCTCATGGCCGCGATCGAGGACCCCGCCAGTCTCGGCGAGGATGTGCTGGAGGCACTGAAGCTGGATGACGTGGATGAAAATGAGGTCGTGCTGGCCGCGCAGACGCCAGAGCAGCAGGAAGCGGTGGCGCAGCAGCGCGGGCAGAAACTCCTGACGGCCATCCGCCGGGGCGAGCAGCCTGAAAGTGTTACGGCACAGTACTTCGCCCTGGCGATTAGTGGCGCCTCGGGCCGCGCCATGGTGCGTGACTGGAAGACCGGTCAGTTGGACCACCTGGCCAGTGCGGTGGTGACGTGGTTTGACGACCTGGCCATCACAAACCTGAGCGGCAAGCGGGCCAATCGGCCGAAATTCTTTTCCCTGCTGACGAACGTGCAGCGCCCAAGACAGCCGTCTACCAGCATGGACGATTACCTCAAACCCATCCGCAACCTGCAACTGCCGCTGTGGCGGGCCGCACTGGACCCCGCCATGCCTATCCCTTTCCCGGCCGTGGCGAAAGTCATGGAAGCGCACAAATCGCACGTCATGACGGGCGCGTTCACAGAGGCGCTCGGACGCGACGGCGCCGGCGCCGAGGAGGGACGCATCTACATCCGCATGGCCATTCTGCGGGCGTATCACGTCCGCAAGGCCAGACATCAGGGAGGTTACCCCATGCACAGCAGCGTAGACCCCAAGCACCCCAGCCCCGCGTACCACTGCGGGCGGCTCATGTACCTCCTGGCAAATGTGCAGGACGCGCAGGGCGACACCATCAACGCCGGAGTGGTGCAGCGTTACTACGGCGCAGCCAGCAGCACGCCCGCCCTGGTCCTGGGCCGCCTGACCCGCCTGAGTCAACACCACCTGGCGAAAATTTCGAGGGACAAGCCGGGCCTGGCCTTCCAGCTCGAGCAGGAAATCGCGTCCGTGTGGGCCGCGCTGGGCCAGCAGCCTCCAAAGACGCTGTCACTGGAAGAACAGAGCCTGTTCGCGCTGGGTTATTACCAGCAGCTTGCTCGCAGCGTTGCCAGCCGCAAGGAAACCGCCGCGAAGAACCGGGCTGACGCTGCTCACCCTTCACCCGCCACTGCGCCCCAGGGCCTCCTCGACACTGACAAGGGAGAATGACCATGACCAACCCAAGCGATCCCATCCGCAACCGCTACGAGTTCCTGCTGCTACTGGACGTGGAAAACGGCAACCCAAACGGTGACCCGGATAGCGGCAACGCCCCCCGCGTGGACCCGGAAGACGGTCACGGCCTGATTTCCGATGTGGCCATCAAACGCCGAGTGCGTCACTACGTGCAGGTCGCCGGAGAGCAGATCTTCATTCAGCACGGCACGAACCTGAACCGCGAGATCTTCCGCGCCAAGCAGGAGAGTGGCGGCGCCGCCAGCAGGAAGAAGGCGGACGTGGACGCTGGACGCCGCTGGATGTGCAACAACTTCTATGACGTGCGCACCTTCGGGGCGGTGATGAGTACCGGTGCGAATGCCGGTCAGGTACGCGGTCCTGTGCAGGTGACCTTCGCCCGTAGCGTTCATCCGGTGTTCGCCATCGAGGCCAGTATCACGCGCGGCGCCGTGGCTGAGGACATCAAGAACGCGAAGACCGTGGATGACTTCCTGAACTGGGAAGCGCAACAGGACGAGGACAAACTTCGCACGATGGGCCGCAAGAGCCTGATCCCGTACGGATTGTTCGCGGCCAAAGGATTCGTCAGCGCCCACCTTGCCGCCGGAACGGGCTTTAGTGAGGCGGACCTGAAACTCCTACTCGAAGGCCTTCTGAACATGTACGAGCATGACCGTAGCGCCAGCAAAGGCCACATGAGCAGCCGTCGCCTGTTCGTGTTCAAGCATGTCGGTACGGACGGTGACGCGCAGCAGCGTACCCGTCAGGCCATGCTCGGCTGCGCCCCCGCACACAAGCTGCTGGACCTGGGGCAGATGGTCAGCGTCAAGCTGATGGATGAGAGTCAACCTGCCCGCAAGTTCGCTGATTACAGCGTGCAGCTCGATCTGAGCAGGCTGCCCGCCGGTGTCGAGGTGCTGGACCTGGATACCTGGGACGCTGGGAAGTTCGAGACCGGGTGGCAATCCCGACAGGGCTAAGCCGTGACCGACGACCCCATCCCCCTGTCAGGACTGACGCATTACGCGTACTGCCCGCGCCGCTTCGCACTGGTGCATATCGAAGGTGAATGGGCCGAGAACGCGTACACCACGCGTGGTCAGCAGCAGCACCAACGGGTGCATGGTGGGGGAACAGAGGAACGGGACGGCGTGAAAACGCTGCGTTCCCTTCCTCTCGTCTCGCGTGAACATGGGTTTGCCGGAGTGGCGGACGTGGTGGAAATCCAGCGGGATGGCCAGTCGGATGGTCGGTCGGGTGGAGCGCCACGGCCCGTCGAGTACAAATCCAGCAAGGCCCCGAAAACGCACAAACTCGGCAAGTTCGCCGAGGAGGTGCAGCTGTGCGCGCAGGCCCTGTGCCTGGAGGAGATGTGGACCACGGCCATCCCCGCCGGGTTCATCTACCACGCCGGGAGTCACAGGCGCCGCGAGGTGCCGTTCACGTCTGAGCTGCGCGCCGCTGTCCTGGCCGCCCGTGACGGCGTGCGCGACCTGCTCCGCGACCGCGTGCTGCCACCCCCCGCTGCGGATGACCGCTGCCGCCTGTGCAGCCTGTTCGACGAGTGCGAACCCTTTGCGCCCCGCGCCTTCCCGCCCGGCTACGACCCGTTCAGCACCACCCTGGAGGACCGGTGAGGCAACTCCTGAACACCCTGTACGTGCAGACGCAAGGCAGCTACCTGCACCTGGACACCGACAACATCCGCGTGGATGTGGACCGCCAGCGCAAAGCTATGATTCCCCTGCATCACGTCGAGGGGATCGCCGTATTCGGAAACGTCCTGCTCTCCCCGTACCTGATTCACCGCCTGGCCCGCGAGCACAAACCCGTCACGTGGCTCACGGAATTCGGGCGCTTCATGGCCCGCACCGAAACGCCCGTGAGCGGCAACGTCCTGCTGCGGACCGCGCAGCACGCTGCTGCCTGCGATCCCGCCCGGACGCTGGCCGTGGCGCGCTTCGTGGCCGCCGGGAAACTCCAGAACCAGAAAACCACCCTGATGCGCGCCGCCCGTGAGGCGCAAGACAACGACCCGGACCTACTCCGCAAGGCCGCCAGGGACATCAACGCCCAGATCGGCGCACTCCCCCTGACCGGCACCGTCGACGAGGTTCGCGGCGTCGAGGGGGGGGCTGCGCGCACGTACTGGGAAGTCTTCCCGCTGATGCTGCGCGCGCACCGGGACTTCTTCTGGTTAACGGAACGCACCCGCCGCCCAGCCCGTGATCCCATCAACTCCCTGCTGAACTTCGTGTACACCGTCCTCGCCAACGACTGCGCCAGCGCCGCGCAGAGCGTCGGTCTGGACCCGCAGGTAGGATTCCTGCACGCCCTGCGCCCCGGACGGGCTAGCCTCGCCCTGGACCTGATGGAGGAACTGCGGCCCGCCACCGCCGACCGCGCCATCCTGACGCTCATCAACCGCCAGCAACTCACGCCCCGCGACTTCACGCAGCACGAAGGCGGAGCCGTGACCATCACCGAGGACGCGCGGCGCACCATCCTCGCCCACCTCACCGACCGCCGCAAGGAGGAAGTCACGCACCCACTGACCGCCCGGAAAACCCCGCTGGGCCTGATCCCGCACGTGCAAGCACGCCTGATGGCGCAGCACCTGCGCGGTGACCGTGCCCACTACCCGCCGTACCTGCACCGGTGATCGACCTGCTCGTGTGCTACGACGTCGCCACCACGACGGAGGGGGGGCGGCGACGCCTGCGGCGCGTGGCGAAGGTCTGCGTGGCGCACGGTCAACGCGTGCAGAACAGCGTATTCGAGGTCAGCGTGACCGACACGCAACTGCTGACGCTGCGGCAGAAACTGCTGGACATTCTGGACCCCACCGAGGACAGCGTCCGCCTCTACCGCCTCCGGCAACCGCGCGACCATTTCGTGGAAGCCTATGGCCGTGACCAGTATGTGAACTTCAGTGACCCCCTGATCCTGTAAACGCGAACCCCCCGCACACACGAAAACCCCGGGGGGTTCGCGCAGGGCAACAAGTCCATCCAGGACGCGATTCATGAAAATAGAATACTGGGACGAGGCTGCACAAATGGACTTCTAGGTGAGGTTCGCGCAAACTGAAGTGGGAACACCGTCTGGGACGCATCCCAGCGGCAACCGATTCGGCCTGCCTTCGGGTGGGCCGTGGATTGAAACCGGCAAAACATCGTCCTTGACGCTGAACGCGGCACATTCGGCCTGCCTTCGGGTGGGCCGTGGATTGAAACAGAGCCACATCAAAGCCAATCCCGTACCCACCGTATTCGGCCTGCCTTCGGGTGGGCCGTGGATTGAAACCCGCTCCCGCTCCCGCTCCCGCGTTTCGGAATCCCGATTCGGCCTGCCTTCGGGTGGGCCGTGGATTGAAACTCGGCGCCGCTGAGTACGGCGAGGATTTGCGCGGTATTCGGCCTGCCTTCGGGTGGGCCGTGGATTGAAACGAGCAGCGTGACCGCCTGGTCGTCGCTAAACTCCTGATTCGGCCTGCCTTCGGGTGGGCCGTGGATTGAAACCGACGGGGCGCTGGGTGGTGGTCCAGTTTGTAACCTCGAAGATTCGGCCTGCCTTCGGGTGGGCCGTGGATTGAAACAGTTTTTTGGGCGTGCGGTGCGGGGTCTCGCCCGGATTCGGCCTGCCTTCGGGTGGGCCGTGGATTGAAACCTCTCTCTACACAATGACCACGCCCGCCGCTGGGAACTTAGAAGCCTTCGGGTGGGCCGTGGATTGAAACCTCTCTCTACGAATTGAAATGGCCCAGAAACCTGCGATTCGGCCTGCCTTCGGGTGGGCCGTGGATTGAAACGTTAGTGGCATCTTGCAACATACAGAACACGTCAGGATTCGGCCTGCCTTCGGGTGGGCCGTGGATTGAAACGTCATGCAAATCAATTTTGCGGGGCATCCGGCACAGGATTCGGCCTGCCTTCGGGTGGGCCGTGGATTGAAACGGCAATCAGGTGGCTCTCTACGTTCGACCACGTCGATTCGGCCTGCCTTCGGGTGGGCCGTGGATTGAAACTTTATCAAGGCGATGGGGTAGCCACGGCAACCCGGATTCGGCCTGCCTTCGGGTGGGCCGTGGATTGAAACAGGAAGCCCTCGCCCTTGCCCAGCTGGGAGAACTATTCGGCCTGCCTTCGGGTGGGCCGTGGATTGAAACATTTACGCGGATCACCCGGTCGCGGCGACCGTGGTATTCGGCCTGCCTTCGGGTGGGCCGTGGATTGAAACCGTCCAGGGCCTGCTTTGCGAGGGCCTCAGCGGCCATTCGGCCTGCCTTCGGGTGGGCCGTGGATTGAAACCCGCGCAGCGGTCGCCGCTGCCGCCTGGGCTTCGGATTCGGCCTGCCTTCGGGTGGGCCGTGGATTGAAACACCTTGAACTGCATGCTGCCGTCGCTCTTGTCGGATTCGGCCTGCCTTCGGGTGGGCCGTGGATTGAAACAACACCGCACTGCCCCGCACGCCAGTCGCGCCGGAAATTCGGCCTGCCTTCGGGTGGGCCGTGGATTGAAACCTCCTTGCCGTGAATGGCCTGGAGGATGCTCCGATTCGGCCTGCCTTCGGGTGGGCCGTGGATTGAAACGTGGCGGGCGCGTACTGGCAGAGTCGGGGCCTGAGCGCTATTCGGCCTGCCTTCGGGTGGGCCGTGGATTGAAACCCGACCCTGGCAGCCGCGCAGCCCTTCGCCCGCAACATTCGGCCTGCCTTCGGGTGGGCCGTGGATTGAAACCGGGGCGACATGGCGGGCGCGGTGAACGCCCTGCATTCGGCCTGCCTTCGGGTGGGCCGTGGATTGAAACCACCAGGAACGTGGTCCCGCCCCGCGCGACGGTCAATTCGGCCTGCCTTCGGGTGGGCCGTGGATTGAAACCAGACGTGCGCGCGGCAGAACGTGACGATCGCGTTATTCGGCCTGCCTTCGGGTGGGCCGTGGATTGAAACGACGTGCCGAACGCCACGCAGCGAGCGCGGCTCTCCGGGTATTCGGCCTGCCTTCGGGTGGGCCGTGGATTGAAACTGGAGATTACTGATGATTGACGCACCCGACACCACATTCGGCCTGCCTTCGGGTGGGCCGTGGATTGAAACCAGGGCGGGGTATTCCTGCAACTGCTCGTAGACCTCATTCGGCCTGCCTTCGGGTGGGCCGTGGATTGAAACACCTGCTCGGACCAGCCGGGGTAACGGTGCCACTGGATTCGGCCTGCCTTCGGGTGGGCCGAGGA
>NZ_JAGLBB010000029.1 GCF_018260555.1 Deinococcus sp.
GGAAAGAGAAATGGAACGGATTTTAGCCGTCTGGGACGGCACTCGCCAGCATGTGGCTTAGAACTGAAAGATGTCAGATGACGTACGTGGGCGCGCCCTGCATCTACTACGGTGACGAGATCGGTCTGCCCGGCGGCCCCGACCCCGACTGCCGCCGCGCGTTCCCGTGGAATGAACAGGGCTGGGATGCGCAGACCCTGGCCCTGACCCGCGCCCTGACAGCCGCGCGGCACGCCACGCCCGCCCTGAGGCGCGGCACCTTCGAGGTCACGCACGCCCAGGGCGAGGGGGCTGTATTCGCCCGCCGCCACGATACGGGCAGCGCCCACATCGCCCTGAACGCCGCCACGCACGACCTGCACCTGCCGTTCACCGGCGTGGCGCCCGGCGAGTACCGCGAGGTTCTCACGGGCCGCACCCTGACCCTGACCGGCGACACCCCCCTGAGCGTCCCGGCACGCGGCGCGCTGGTCCTCGTTCCGCTGACGTAAGGAACGCGGGGCATAGGGAGGCTGGACGTGGGAGGCAGTTCACTGCACCCTGCCCCACGCCCCCAGCTTCCGTCATAGCAGAATCACGTCCACATCGTCCCCAGGCTGGACGTGCTGGCCCTCGGGCACGATGACGAGCGCTCCCGCCTCGCTGAGCGAGCGCAGGATGCCGCTGCCCTGCTGGCCGTAATCGCTGACCTGGCCGCCTTGAATGGACGCGCGCCAGAAGGCGGTCTTGTCGGGTAGGGCGCGGAAGGGCGTGGCGGCGCGCAGACGCAGCGTCTGGGGAGGCTGACCGGTCAGGGCGGGCCGGACAATCACCTGAAACACCACGAGGCTGCTGACCGGGTTGCCCGGCAGACCGAACACGGGCAGGCCGTTCCAGCCGCCCAGGATGGCGGGACCGCCGGGGCGCATGCGGACCTTCCAGAAGCTCACGCGGCCGTGCAGGATCAGCAGGTCGCGCATGAAATCGTACCGGCCCATGCTGACGCCGCCGCTGGTCAGGAGCACGTCCGCGCCGCCCGCCCGGTCAATGGCGGCCTGGAGGGCCTCGGGGCTGTCCGGGGCGTGCCCGAGGGGAATAACCTCGCACCCGGCCTCGATCAGCATGGCACGCAGGCCCACGCTGTTACTGTCATACACCTGCCCGGCTGCCAGCGGCTGTCCGGGCGGCACCACCTCATCCCCGGTGGACAGCAGGGCCACGCGCAGCGGCGCGAGGACCGGCACCTGCGGATGCCCGAGTGCGGCGGCCAGGGCCAGCCGGGGCGCGGTCAGGCGCAGGCCAGCGGTCATGACGACCTCCCCGGCGCGGAAGTCGCCGCCCTCGTGGCGCACGTCGCCGGGACGGGCGGGGCGGAGCAGCAACACCCCGTCCGGCCCGCCTTCAAGCAGCTGTTCGACCGGGCAGATCGCGTCCGCGCCGGGCGGCAGGGGCGCGCCCGTGTAGATGCGCACGCACTCGCCCGCGCCGACCGTGCCGGTGAAGGCAGCCCCGGCGCGGCTCTCACCGATCACGTGCAGGCGCACCGGGGCGTCCGGCGTGGTCCCCTGCGTATCGGCCTCGCGCGCGGCAATACCGTCCAGAGCGCTCTCGGTGGCGCTGGGGTGGCTGACCAGGGCGCGCAGGTCGCCCGCCAGGGTCTGCCCGGCCGCCTGCGCGAGCGGCACGGTCTCGGTCCGCCGTTCGGGAAGCAGGGCGGCCAGCAGGGTGCGGGCCTCCTGCACGCTGACGTGCATGGGAAACGGGGGGAGCGGCGCAGTCATGCCTCAGGATAGGGGTCGGGCGGGGCGTGCTGGGCACGCGGGAGTCTGGGCACGCGGGAGTCTGGGCACGCTGGATGACCGGGGCACGCTGGAGGACTGGGGCACTGCCGAATACAGCGCTGCGGGCCGCACAGCCGCGTGCCAGGGAGTTTCGGCACGCCAGGGCCACACGGCTCCGGTGAACGCTCCGGCGGGCCGTCACGGTTGACCGTCACAGCGAGAGGGTACACTCCTTGGGCAGCAGAACCTGCCCGGTGTTCCCTGACCTCCAGGGACGGGCGGGGCCATGGAGACCGCATGAATATTACCCAGGATAAGGTTGTTGAACTCGACTACAAACTCACCGTGAACGGCGAAATTGTCGATCAGAGCGAACCCGGCGAGCCGCTGGTGTACCTGCACGGGCACAGCAACATCATCCCCGGCCTGGAAAGCGCGCTGGAAGGCAAGGCCGAAGGTGAACGGTTCCAGGTGACGGTGCAACCCGAGGAAGGCTACGGCCCCCGCGACGAGGACAGCATCGAGGACCTGTCGCGCGACGACTTCGAGGACGACATCGAGGTCGGCGAGACCTACTACGCGCAGGCCGAGGACGGCAGTGTGCTGCCCTTCACGGTCATCAACGTGGACGGTGACACCGTGCAGGTGGACTTCAACCACCCCCTGGCCGGCATGGTTCTGGAGTTCGACGTGACCATCCTGTCCGTCCGTGACGCCACCAGCGAGGAACTCGAGCACGGCCACGCGCACTCCGACGACGACGATCACAACCACGACCACGGGTAATCCATACCGAGGAATCTGATACGGGTTCCGATTGATTTGGTGCAGTTCCGAATCAATCCGACCGGATGCGAGTAGGAACAACAGACGGGTTTCGCGGTATGGAGCCGCAGGCGGTGTCTTCCCGACTGTGGCGGAATGGAGCGGAATCCGTATGATTCCTTGAACCAGCGCCGCCTTTCCCAGTTGCGAAAGGCGGCGTTCCTTCATGCCCTGTGCCGCGGGCTATTCCTGGTCGTCGTAGAGGTGCAGCAGCGCGGCTTCGGGGTCGCCGCCCGGGTGGTGGTGGCGGGCAACGAGGCGGGCCACGCGGGGGCGCGCTCCGGCGTGCGCGAGGAGCCGCGCGCCGAGCTCCGGGTGGTGCGCGCGAATGCCGACCGCCCCGACGGTCGGCAGGATGCGGGCCACGCGGTTGGGGATCAGGCCGACCAGCACGCGTTCCCAGGCGTGGTAGGGGCGCAGGCTCTTGCCGCAGTCGTGCAGGAGCGCGGCGGCCACGAGTTCCGGCGGAGCGTGCGGGTGGTCGCGCAGCAGGTGGCGGGTGACGCGACAGGCGTGTTCGCGGTCGCGGGGGTCCATGGCGGTGTACACGCGGGCCTCTTCGGGAGTCAGGTGGGTGAGGGCCCAGGGGTCGTCGGGGTAGGCGTCCGTGGGGCGCAGGCTGCGCGCCAGCCTGCGTACCTTGGCCGCGTACCCGGTCGCCTTGCGGCGCAGGCGGCTCATGAAGGTGCGCTGAGGCATGACCCGAGCATAAAGGAGCGGAACGCCGACCGGATGGTCAGGCGTTCCGCTGAGCACAGAGGTGTTCTTCATGCGGCGCGCTGCAGGGACGGGCCGGACCTCACAAGAACTCAGGTTGAGGGAGTTGCAAAGACCGTTTAATCCGAGCAGATGCGAGTAGGAACAGCATACGGATTGGGCGATATGGGGTAGCAGGCCGCGCTTTTCCGACTGTGGCGCAGTGAAGCCTAGTCCGTATCAGTCGGCGGCAGTTTCGGCGGTTTCGATTTCCAGGGCGGCCAGGGCGCGTTCGGCACTCATGGCGGCGCGCGTGCCTGCACCGACGCTGGTGCCCAGCTGACGGTAGATGTAGTCGCTCACGTCACCGGCAGCGAACAGCATGGGGACGCTGGTGTAGATCTCGTCGGTCACGTCCACGTAGCCGTCCGGGCGGAGCTTGACGGTGTCCTGCACGAACTCGGTGTTGGGCGTGTGGCCGATGAAGATGAACACCCCGTCGGTCGGCATGTCGTATTCCTCGTTCGTCTTGAGGTTCTTCAGGCGCACGCCGCTGACGGCCTCGTTGCCCTGGATTTCGACAGGAGCGGTGTCCCAGATGAATTTCATCTTGGGGTTCGCGAAGGCGCGGGCCTGCGCGACCTTGTTGGCGCGCAGGGTGTCGCGGCGGTGGATCAGGGTGACCTCATCGGCGAATTTGGTCAGGAACAGGCCTTCCTCGACGGCGGCGTCGCCTCCGCCGATCACGACAACTTTCTTACCGCGGTAGAAGAAGCCGTCGCAGGTGGCGCAGGTGCTGACGCCCCGGCCCCAGAAGTCCTGCTCGCCGGGAATGCCCAGGCGTTTGGGGTTGGCGCCGGTGGCGAGGATCACGGCCTTGGCGCGGTAGGTGCCGCTGTAGCCGGTGACGGTAAAGGGGTAGGCGTGCCCGGAGTCCTGCGAGTCGTCGGTGCGGACGATGCTCTGGACCTCGTCCATCTCGATCTTCCCGCCGAATTTCTCGGCCTGCTGCTGCATGCGGCTGGCGAGTTCCATGCCGCTGATGGGTTCGGGGAACCCGGGGTAATTCTCGACTTCCTCGGTCTGCGCGATCTGTCCGCCGGGCAGGCCCTTTTCGAGAATCAGGGTGCTGAGGCTGGCGCGGCCCGTGTAGATGGCGGCGGTCAGTCCGGCGGGGCCGCCGCCGACGATCACCACGTCGTAGTGCTGGGTGCTTGGAGGGTTACCCGTCATGGGGGCAGCGTACCACTGGCCACTCCGGGGGATGGTCAGCCACGCACACTTTATTTTTTAAAGCTATACCGTGTGCGAGATCGCCGGCCGGGTCCTGAACACGCCCGCCAGGGAGGCGTCGGCCACGCGCCCCCCGGTGACCACCGGGACCAGGGCCGGGCACCCACTGTCCACGCACTCTCTCCCGGCCCGCAGGTAGGCCCGCCAGGGCTCCAGCGCTCCCACGACCGGGCGCGGCGGGCGGTGCACCTGCACGAGGTCTGTGCGGTAGCGCTCGCCGTGGCGCGCGGCGATCCAGGCCTCGTGATCGGCCAGGGCAGCGCGAAGGTGCAGGCGTCCCTGCGGGGGTGGCACGGTGCGCCCGCCCCGGGTGAAGGTCTGGGTGCGGCGGTTAAAGTGCAGTGCGTCGCCCAGCAGGTGCAGTGTCAGGCCAGCAGAGTGCAGGGTCAGGTGACCCAGGGTGTACAGGCTGCTGCCCTGCGGGCTGGGGCTCTTACGAAAGCCGAGCAGGGCCAGGTCACCCTGGCGGGCGTCGAGGCCCAGGAACCAGAACTGGGCGGTCAGGGGGCAGCATCGGAGCGTATGGAACCTTGCCATAATATTGATAATAGAATATCATTATCACTCTATGACGCTTGCTCCCCCTGCCCGCTCCTCCGTGCCCATCACCGTCCTGTGCGGTTTCCTGGGTGCCGGGAAAACCACGCTCCTGAACCACCTGCTCACCCAGACGGACGGGCAGCGCGTCGCCGTGATCGTCAATGAATTCGGCGCCGTGAACATCGACGCCAGCCTGGTCGTCAAGACCGACGAGCAGACCATCGAACTCAGCAACGGATGTATCTGCTGCACCCTGCGCGGAGACCTGCTGCACGCCGTGAACGACCTGCTGAACACACGCGAACTGGACGCCATCCTGATCGAATCCACTGGTATCGGCGAGCCCCTGCCCATCGCGCAGAGCTTCTGCCTGACCCCCGAGGAACTGGAGATCGAGCCTGAAGACGGTCAGGCCCCCATTCCCAACCTGCTGGGCCGCGTGCATGTGGACGCCATGATCACGGTCGTGGACAGCGCGCAGTTCTTTGGGCTCTGGAACCGCCAGGACGCCATTCCCGGCGACGATTTTGGACGCGGCTTCGGGGAACTGCTGGCCGAGCAACTGGAATTCGCGGACATCGTCGTGCTGAACAAACTCGACCTGGCCGCGCCGGACGACGTGACCGCGCTGCGGGAACTGATCGGTATCACCAACCCGCGCGCCCGCGTGCTGCACGCCACCCAGGGACGCCTGAACGCCGCAGAGCTGCTGAATACCGGCCTGTTCGACTTCGATCACTCCAGTCAGCTCGACGCCTGGATGACCGAACTGGAAAAGGAACACACCCCGGAATCCGAGACGTACGGCCTGGAAACCCACATCTACCGCGCCGACCGGCCCTTCGATCCGGACCGCCTGAACGAGGCCCTGACGCTGGGCCTGCCGCGCAATGTGATCCGCTCGAAAGGCTGGGTGAACCTCGGCAATGGCGTGGCGACCCTGTGGAACCACACTGGGCGACAACTGGCGCTGGAACCGGCGGGCGAGTGGCTCAGCCCGGCCGAGGCATTCAGCGAACTGGTGTTCATCGGCCCCGACCTCGACGGCGCCGCGCTGGATCACCTGCTGAACGGCGCCCTGCGAAGCTGACCCGGCTTGAGCTGGTGTTGCACACCACTGCGCCGGAATCCGTATGACGTGCCGTGCGGAACGTGCGCCACCGAACCTTTGCCCCGTCCCCCAACGTGATAAGGAGATATCAATATGAGTCGTGAATGCTACCTGACCGGCAAGAAGAACCTCGTGGTGAATAGCGTGACCCGGCGCGGCAAGGCCCGCGCTGCGGGCGGCGTGGGCCGCAAGGTCACGGGCGTGACCAAACGCGTGCAGCGCGCCAACCTGCTGAAAAAAGCCATCCGTGAAACGCTGAACGGTAAGAGCACCTTGAAAACCGTCTGGCTCAGTGCGGCCGCCCTGCGCACCCTCAGCCGCGGCCCCCACCGCAGCCCCCACCACAGCATCGAGCTGCTATGACGCGCCCCACGCTGCTCATTCCCGCGCTGCTGGCCGCCGCCTGCGCCGCGCCCACTGCGCAGGCCGCGCCGTTACAGGTCAGCGCCACCACCACGATCGTCGCGGACTTCGTGCAGGTCGTCGGCGGAACCCGCGTGCAGGTGAATGTCATCGTGCCCGCCGGGGCCGACACGCACTCCTTCCAGCCCACCACCGGTGCCATCCGCAGCCTCGCGCAGAGCCGCGCCCTGTTCGCCAACGGCGCGGGCCTGGAACCCTGGCTTCCCAAACTGAAAGCCAGCGCCCCCACCGTCCCGGTCCGGGAACTGACTGCCGGCCTGAACCTCCGTAAAGCCGGGCACAGGGCTGGCGAAGGGGCCGGAGAAGGGGCGGGACACGATGACCACGGGGACGCTCATGGGGACGAGCACACCGGAGGCGGTCACGGTCCCCTCGACCCGCACGCCTGGTGGGACCCCACCCTGGCCGCCGGGTACGTGAAGAACGCCCAGGCCGCCCTGACGCGCCTGGACCCCGCCGGGACCACCACGTACGCGAACAACGCCGCCGCATACCTGAAGAAACTCAAGGCCGCGGACGCTGCCGCCAGAAAACAGTTCGCCAGCATTCCTGCCGCGCGGCGCGTGATCGTCACCAACCACGACAGCCTCGGGTACCTCGCGCAGCGCTACGGCCTGCGCGTCGTGGGGGCTGTCATCCCCGGCGGGGGCACCGAACGCGAACCCAGCGCCCGTGAACTCGCGGCCCTGGCGCAGGCCATGAAGAAGGCCGGGGCGACCACCATCTTCACCGAGAACACCGTCAACGCCCGCCTGGCCCAGACCCTCGCCCGCGAAACCGGCGCGCGCGTCGCCCCGCCGCTGTACACCGACGCCCTGGGCCCCCGGGGCAGCGCCGGGGACACGTACCTCAAAGCGTTGAAAGCCAACGTGAACATCCTCGTCAGGGCCCTGAAAGACTAAGTACACTGCGTTGATCTTGTCGATAAACCGCGCGGAGCGCGGAGCAGAAGAAAGTACGTTGGAGCGGGTATGGAGAGGTTCCGGTGCTCTCCCGGCATGGCGCCATGTGAGCTGCAAGGTACTTAGCGACAAGGTACTTAGGCGGGGCGCCGCAGAGGGCTCTTCACTGCGCCCCGCTTTCTTCGTCTCTGACGGATTCCGCTCCATTCCACCACAGTCGGAAAAGCGCCGCCTGCGGCTCCATATCGCGAAGGGGCGTCTGCTGTTCCTACTCGCGTCCGCTCGGATTGATTCAGAACTGCACCGAATCATTCGGAATCCGTGTCACTCCCCAAACCACCCTTTTGATTCTGCACTCGCAACATCAGGGCCACCGGAGGTATGCTGTTCTGATGCTGGGCGTCGAGAACCTCACCGTGAAGTATGGCCTGCAGACGGCCCTGGAAAACGCCACCGTGCGCTTCGAGGCCGGAACGTTCAGCGCCATCATCGGCCCGAACGGCGCGGGCAAGAGCACGCTGCTCAAGACGCTGGTCGGCTTGCTCCCGGACCACGCCGACGCCGTGCGCTTCGACCCCGGCCACAGCGCCCGCTCCTGCATCAGCTACGTGCCGCAGCAGCAGACGCTGGACTGGGCCTTTCCCGTGACCGTGTGGGACGTGGCCATGATGGGCCGCACAGGGCGCCTGGGCTGGCTGCACTGGCCGGGCCGCCAGGATAGGCAGATCGTGGAAGGCGCCCTGAAAGAAACCGGGGTGTACGACCTGCGCTCGCGGCACATCGGGGCGCTGTCCGGCGGGCAACGCCAGCGGGTGCTGCTGGCCCGCATGCTGGCCCGCCAGGGGCACCTACTCCTCCTAGACGAACCCCTGACCGGCGTGGACGCCGCCACGCAAGAAACCCTGATGGCCCTGCTGCGCGCGCAGGCCGACCGGGGGCGCGCCGTCGTGATGGTCACGCACGACCTCGAACAGGCGCGGCGCTGGTGCGATCACCTGATTCTCGTGAACCGCCGCGTGATCGCGGACGGCACGCCCGAGCAGGTGTACACCACGCAGAACATCGAGGCGACCTTCAGCACCAGCTTCTTGGGGCACACGCACGCCGAAGCGTGAGGCGAACGGGTGACAGTTGAGAGATGATGGAACACGTGCCTGCGCCGACCACCTTCCTGCACCCCCGAGGCTTTCCTTGCACCTGCTGACCGACCCCCTCCAGTTTGCCTTCTTCAACCGCGCGCTGATCGCCGTGGTCCTCGTCAGCGTCCTGTGCGCCCTGGTCGGCGCGTGGGTGGTGCTGCGTGGCCTGAGTTACATCGGTGACGCCATGAGCCACGCCGTGTTCCCCGGCATTGTCGGCGCGTTCCTGACCGGTGGAAACCTGCTGCTCGGAGCGCTGATCGCCGCCGTCCTCACGGCCCTCGGTATCGGCGCGGTCGGGCGGCAGAGCGGCCTGAAACAGGACAGCGCCATCGGCATCGTGTTCGTCGGCATGTTCGCCCTGGGCATCGTGATGCTGTCGCGCGCACCCACCTTCACCACGGACCTCAGCAACTTCCTGATCGGCAACCCGCTGGGCGTCACGCCCGCCGACCTGTGGGGCGCGCTGGCGGTCACGCTCGTCGTGGGCGGCTTCCTGACTGTCATCCAGAAGGAACTGCTGCTGGCGTCGTTCGACCCCACCGAGGCCCGCGCCGTGGGCCTCCCGGTGCGCCGCCTGGAAAGCCTGCTGCTGATCCTGATCGGCCTCGTCGTCGTCCTGACCGTGCAACTCGTCGGCACGACCCTCAGCGTCAGCCTGCTCATCACGTCCAGCGCCGCCGCACGCCTGCTGGCCCGCAACCTCAAGAAGATGATGATGCTCGCCGCCCTGCTCGGCACCGCCGGCGGCGTGACGGGTCTGTACATCAGCTACTACGCCAACACCGCCCCCGGCGCGACCATCGTCCTCGTGAACACCGCCATCTTCCTCGCGGCGCTGGCCTTTCGCCGGGAGTAGTCCCACCCCCGTTGCGGCCCCCGCCCGTTCGCAGGGAGACCGTGTTCGGGCGGTTTTCGTGACCTCTTTATGACCTCACTCTCCCCTGCCGTACCCTGTGCCTCATGACGAACTTGCAGCGCTTCACGGGCCGGACGGTCCTCATCACGGGGGCGGGGGGCGGCATCGGCGCGGCCCTGGCCAGGCGGTACGCGGCCGAGGGGGCGCGCGTCGCCGTGAACGACCTGAACGCGCAGGCGGCGCAGACGGTCGTGTCGGCCATCACGGCGGCGGGCGGACAGGCGCTGAGCGTGCCGGGGGACGTGTCGTTGCGCGGGAGCGTGGAGGCGATCTTCACGGCAGCCGAGGCGGCGCTGGGGCCGGTGGACGTGCTGGTGAACAACGCGGCCCTCACGAGCGATCAGCGGCACTTTCTGGAGGCCGATGAGGACTGGTGGGATCTGTTCCTGCGCGTGAATCTGAAGAGTGTGTTCCTGTGCTCCCACCGCGCGGCGCCCGGCATGGCGCGCCGCCGCCGGGGCGTGATCCTGAACGTGTCGAGTGGCGGCGCGACCCGCTCGCACCGGGGGTTCACGTCGTATGACGCGGCCAAGGGGGGCGTGGAAGCGTTCACGCGGGCGCTGGCGCTGGATCTCGCGCCCTACGGGGTGCGGGTGAACGGCATCACGCCGGGCTTCGTGAACACCTACGGCCTGAAAGGCGAGGACCTCGCGCAGCGCGAACAGACCGTGCCGCTGGGCCGCTACGGCACGCCAGACGACATGACGGGCGCGGCCGCGTTCCTGACCTCAGACGACGCGGCGTATATCACGGGGCAGTTCGTGGTGATCGACGGGGGCGTGCTGGTGCAGCAGCGCAGCGCGAACGTGGACACCTTCCCCCTCAGTCTCTTCCCGGACGTGCCCGCCGGGGAGTGAACCGCGTTCCATCCAACCTAGAGTGCAGAGCAGAAAAACGGGTTTCCGGGCGTACCGCTGGCTACCCGGAAACGTACCGGATGGCCAGCGAAACACACGGAAACCCGTCTGCTTCACCCTCTGGCGGGGTTCAGTAGAACTTGGTGATGCGCTCGACGCTGTGACGGTGGTGGGGGAAGCCGTCTTCGGCGCGCTTGCCCAGGGGCAGCAGGCCAGCGAACTGGACGTGTTCGGGCAGGCCGAGGATTTCCCTGACCTTTTCGGGCTGGAAGCCCAGCATGGGGACGGTGTCGTAACCGAGGCCGCGCGCGGCGAGCATCATGAATCCAAAGGCGATGTTCGCCTGGCTCAGTCCCCACTGGCCGCGCTGGGCGACGTCCTGGCCGCCAAAGACGCCGTCAAAGGTCTTGCGCTGGCCTTCGCGGCCCTGCTCACCCATGCCGGGGTGGGCGGTTTCCTCGACGGTCTGCAGGGTGTCTTCCATGTCGCTGTACACCACGATGACGGCGGGAGCGTTGGTGATCTGACCCTGTCCGTAGGCGGCGTCCTGAATCTGCTGCTTGACGGCGGGGTCCTGCACGACGGCGAAGCGCCAGGTCTGGGCGTTCCAGGCGCTGGGGGCGAGGCTGGCGAGGCGCAGGATTTCATGCAGGTCGTCCTGGTTCATGGGTTCCTGGACGTACTTGCGGATGCTGCGGCGGGTTTCGATGGCTTCTTTGATGTTGAGCACGTTGGGGGTCGTAGCGGTCATGCCGAGAGGTTATCCCCACCGGTTTGAAAAGTCAAGCGGTGTGAGATTCGTCATGATCTGGTCAGCCGCGCAGTGTAAACTCTGGTCATGAGCGAACACACTGGATTCTGCCCGGTCTACCGGGCCATCGGCGTGTTGCAGGAGAAATGGGTGCTGCACATCGTGCGCGCCCTGCTGGGCGGTGAAAAGGGATTCAACGAGCTTGCTCGCGCCGTCGGCGGCTGCAACAGCGCCACCCTCACGCAGCGCCTCGAACACCTCGAAACCCTCGCGCTGATCAGCAAACGCACCGAAGACAGCCAGGGCAAACTGGCCCGCAGCGTCTACACCCTCTCGCCCGCCGGGCTGGAACTCCAGAGCGTCATCGACGCCATCGACACCTGGGCCGTGGCACACCTGAACATGCCTGCACCCGCCCCCGCCATCACAGGCAGCGCAACCTCCGGCCCGGGCACAGACGGGCTTGCCAGGGACTGCGCCAGTTAGACCGGTGCCAGTTAAACCACTCGCACCGACCAATAAATCTCTGCCTGACGTGGGCCTCCCTGACAGTCACGGTCTGCCTGCCGGCCCGTGCAGCGTGTCAGGGGACGCAGGGAGTCAGGCAACACGAACCCTGTGTGCTTTGACCTAACACGGACTGCCGTGATTCGTTAACTCCGCCCCCCGGCACCGGATAGCTTCACGCCTGGTAACTGCTCAGCAGGGTAAATTGCTCAGAATCTGAATTCAGCCCTATAAATTGCTAAGAAGCTGCTTTCAAATGACTGAAATTGCCGATATGGGCGAATTGGTTCGTCCAAGGCAGATTTGCAGTAAATATTATGCTCATACAAAACGGGAACAAGCGTTTTTTGCCGTGTTTATCGTGCTGAGCAGTTACCACGCCTGAACGTCCACTCTGGTCGTACTCGCTGTGCCGCGCCCCTTTCCCAGGCCGCCCGGACTGAAGGGTTGCTGCGACCCTTTGTGGGGTCCGGGTAGGCGGTCAGCCGGAACGTGAATGAACCCCCAAGCTGCGTGCCGGGCGCGGCCCGTACGCTGTGGGCATGAGCATCAAGGAGAACTTCACGCCCGACGAGTGGTTCAAGGTCATGACCGGTCCCGGCCGCGCCGGAGCCGCCATCGTGGCGTCCAGCCCCAGCGGCCTGACCGGCCTGGTGGCCGAGGCCAAAGCCCTGAGTGACGCCATCCGCGAGGGCGTCAGCGCGGACACCCGCACGCCACTGCTCGAAGCCATCGCCGCCGATCTGCTGGCCACCCCGCCGGACCCGGCCGTGATGCCCCACCAGGACCGCCCCCGCAGCATGCAAGACGCGCTGGAGCAGAGCCTGGAGAACGTCCGGCAGGCCGCGTGGCTGGTGAGTGCCAAAACCAGCCCCGAGGACAGCGCCGCGTACCGCCAGATGCTGATGGACGTGGCTGAACGCACCGCGAACGCCGCAAAGGAAGGCGGTTTCCTGGGCTTCGGCGGTGAAGTCGTGAATGACAAGGAACGCGCCGTACTGGACGACCTGCGCCGCCTGCTGAGCCTGGACAGCGCTGCCCCCACGCCCGCCGACGCACCCAACCCGGACGGCAGCGGCAACAGCGGCTGAGGCAGAACGACCAACCCGACGTGGCCTTACCGGTCACGTCGTTTGCTATGTCCAGGGCTGAAACGGTCAGCCCTGCGACGCGGCTGCTGAGATCTGCCTTCCGTTTCGTTCACCAGACACCCCTCCGCCGGGTTGCGGCCTTCGCGCCCGGCATCAGAAGAGCAACCAAGTGAAAGCCTGCGCCCGCCTGACTTTGCTGCCGCGTGTCTGTAACTGCCGAACCCCGCACCACATGAACCCGGTATGCTGCGGCCAGTGTGGGGGCGACTGGCGCTGAACGTGGGCTGACCACGGGGGAGCCTCCGGGGAAGGAAATGATCGCGCGCCTGGGTCGAACGGCTCCCTGTCGGTGGGAACCGTTCGCGTTTCTGGTTCTGGGAGGAAAGCACATGACGCAGCAGAGCGAAGGGCAGGGCAGTCAGCAGAGCGGAGCGCAGTCCAGGAGACGGGCGCTGATCTCGGTGAGTGACAAGACGGGCGTGGTGGAGTTCGCGCAGCAACTCGAGGCGCGCGGCTGGGAGGTTCTGAGTACCGGCGGCACGTACGCCAGCCTCGTGGCGGCGGGCGTCGCGGCGCGGCAGGTGAGTGACGTGACAGGCTTCCCGGAAATGCTGGACGGCCGCGTGAAGACGCTGCACCCGGCGGTACACGGCGGGATTCTGGCGCGCAGAGAAGCAGCCCACCTGGAGCAGCTGGACGCACACGGAATCGGCACCATTGATCTGGTCTGCGTGAACCTGTACCCGTTCCGGGAGACGGTGGCGCGCGGCGCGGCGTTCGACGAGGCCATCGAGAACATCGATATCGGCGGGCCCGCCATGATCCGCTCGGCGGCGAAGAACCACGCGGGCGTGCTGATCCTCGTGGATCCTGCCGATTACGCGGTGGCGCTTCAGGAGAGCGTGAGCCCCGCCGAGCGGCAGCGGCTGGCCGCCAAGGCGTACAGGCACACCAGCGAGTACGACGCGGCCATCACCGCGTACCTGGAAGGCAGCAGCGACGAACTGCCTACCGCGCTGCCCAGCACGCTGACCCTGAACCTCAGCCGGGCCGCCGAGGTTCGGTACGGCGAGAATCCCCATCAGCCGGGCGCGATCTACCGTCTGGGCAGCGCGGTCGGCCCGGTTATCGACGCGCAGGTCGTGGCGGGCAAACCCATGAGTTTCAACAACTACGCCGACGCGGACGCCGCCTGGGCACTGTGTCAGGAGCTCGCGGCTCAGGAGACGCAGGCGCAGCACGGCGACCCGGTGGCCGTGTGTGTGGCTGTCAAGCACGCCAACCCCTGCGGCGTGGCCGTCGCGGACGACGTGAAAGCGGCCTGGGAACGCGCCCGTGACGCCGACACCCTCAGCGTGTTCGGCGGCGTGGTCGCCGTCAGCGCGCCCGTGACCCTGGAGGCGGCGCAGGCGACGCGCGGCACGTTCCTGGAAGTGCTGATCGCGCCCGAGGTGACGCCCGAGGCCGCCGCGTGGTTCGCGGAGAAGAAACCGGACCTGCGGGTGCTGGTGGCCGCCGCGCCGCAGGGAATCAGCGTGCTGGACGTGCGCCCGCTGAGCGGCGGGTTCGCTGTGCAGGAACGCGACGCCCGCCCCTGGGACGACCTGTGCCCGGAGGTCGTCACGGCCCGGCAGCCCACCGATCAGGAGTGGCATGACCTGCGTTTCGCGTGGGCGGTCGTCAAGAACGCCCGCAGTAACGCCGTGGTTCTGGCGCGCGGCGGCGTGACGGTCGGCCTGGGCACCGGGGCGGTCAGCCGCATCTGGGCGGCCGAGCGGGCCGTGGCGAACGCAGGTGAGCGCGCGCAGGGCGCCGTGCTGGCCAGCGAGGCGTTCTTCCCCTTCGACGACGTGGTGCGCCTCGCCGCGAGCGTGGGTGTGACGGCCATCCTGCAACCCGGCGGCGCCAAACGTGACCCCGAAGTGATCGCCGCGTGCAACGAACTGGGCCTGAGCATGGTGTTCACGGGCAGCCGCCACTTCCGGCACTGACCGCTCACAGGCCGGGGGCCAGGGTACGCGTTGCCCCGGCCCCTGGCCTGTGTTCCTACCTGTATGGCGTGCCTGCTCCGCGTGCCGTCAGGCGCTTTTCTTCCAGCGGCCCTTGCTGCGGTGCCCGACGCGGTTCCCGGCGTGCGCGGTGCGGGCGCGGATGGTCCCATCGTCGTAGCGGAGCATCACGGCCAGCCGGGCACGGCTGATGATGTGATGCGGTTGCTTGGGGACGAACGCCGTCACGATGTCCACGAACCCGTCGCGGGAATGCTCGGCGACCACGTGCAGCGGAAGTTTCACGCTGCACGCCTCGAAGTACCCGCAGACCAGCCAGCGGCGGTCCTCGGTGTACACAGCCCGGACCCGGCCGGTCAGCAGGACGTTCATCACGTCGTGTTCCAGGAAGCCTTCGGCGCGGGCGTGCCCGATGGCGTGGTCGCACAGGTGGTACCGGCCGTCGTACACGGCGTCGCGCAGGCGGGCGTGCGCGCGGCCCAGGCTGAAGTCGTCGGTGCTGATGCCGTCCAGGTCCGCTGCCCGCTGGGGTTTCACGGGGGCCTGCGCGGCGGGCCTGGGCGCAGGGCTGGCCTGGGCGCGGCGGGCGGCCTTCTCGGCGCGGGCCAGCTGGGCGCGCAGGGCCAGCAGGTCCGTGCCGGTCTGCACGTCACTGGCCGGAACGCGGTGGGCGGCGCGTGAGGGGACGTTGAGGCCCGGTTTGCTGGACTGTCTGGTCACGGCGAAACACCTCCAACTGCGCTGCCCCGCCTTCCCTGCCGACCAGAGGCGATACGGGCCTCCCTCAAAAAGGAAAACGCCCCTCAAACACGGCTTCGTGTCTGTGGGGAGGCAGGCGGCGTACCCTGTTCAGGGCATGCCCTGAGCATAGCACGTCCGGGGCGGGGGGCAGGGTGAAGCGCCCGGCAGACAGCTGGGGCCGCCACTGACTAGGCTAAGGGTCAGCCTACCCACAACCCCGTCGCTCAGCCCTGCTGCGTATCCCTGTCGCCCTGGTCCTGCCGCCTACACGCTGCCCCCGCCCGGTGCGGCTCACCCCGTCCGGCCCGCCAGGATGAGAGCGCACCCATGAGAGCGTAGCCGTGAGAGCGTAGCCGCCACTTCCGGAGGTTCCCATGATCCGACCCATGCTGGCCGCCGATGTCCCGGACGTTCTGGCCCTGCTCAACTGGATGGACGACGCCCCGGAACGCGAGGTGTTCTGCCCGGACGCCCGTGACCCACGTGAACTGCAACTGGAATGTGAGGACAGCACCTGCCTCGTGGACCAGCACACCCGCAGCGTCGTCACGTACCTGAAAAGCGGCGACGAGGACGTCTAGGCCGGGCAGCCATGACCGGAACGCCATGCCCGCCACAGACTCCGGCCGGGGCGGGCGGTACGCTGCGCCGCATGGCGAAGAAGGACCGACGCACCCCCCAGCAGGCCTTCGTGACCCTGCGCGACATGCCCGGCACCCGCGTGCTGTTCTGGGTGGTGGATACCTGCCCCTACTGCGGGGAACGGCACCTGCACGTCGCCGGGAACGTCCGCAGCGACCCCGGCGAGTCGCTGGGACAACACCCGGCCCCCTGCCAGCCGGACCGCACCTACGAACTGACCCTGCCACCCCAACCGAAAAAGAAAGGCGGCAAGGACGCCCGCCGCAAGGCCCGCCGCGACGCCAAGACCGGCGCCCTGGACGAGGACACCTGGTAAGCCCAGACTGAAGCGCAGCAGAATGCACGGCTTTATGGGCCTTTCAGTGTGGGGCCGATCATACGGACTACCGCTCCATACCGCGAAGGGGCATCGGTTGGTCCTCCTCGCATCCGCTCGGATTGATTCGCAGCTGCGTCAAATCAATCGGAATCCGTATCAGTGCTGCATGCCATCCATGTCGGCGGGGCTGCTGGCAGGCGTGGGGAGCGGCTGCGCGCCCCGCTCGCGCAGCAGGCGGGTCATCAGGGCCACCTCGGCCGACTGGGTCGCCTGAATCTGGCGGGCCAGGGCCTGCACTTCCGGGCGAACACCGGGGTTCAGGGCCGGGCCGACCATGCCCAGCGCGCCCTGGTGGTGGCGGATCATGAGTTGCAGGAAGTTCACGTCGGCGGCGCGGCCCCTCAGGGCACTGAGATTCTCGACCTGCGCCTGCGTGGCCATGCCCATGGCATGGGCGTGCCCGGCGTCCATGCCGGCCCCCGCCCACGGGCGCTTCCAGAGGGTCAGCCAGCCGCGCATCTGCCCGATCTGCTCCTGCTGCGAGAGCATGATGTCCAGCGCCAGCACCCGCACCTGCGGGTCACTGCTCGCCTCACGGACGCGGGTGGCCATGTCCACGGCCTGCGCGTGATGCTGGATCATCTCGCGTACGAACCGCACCTCGGTACTGCTCTCGGCCGGGCCGGCCAGGCGCGGCAGCAGGCCCCCCAGCACAGCAGCAAGAACGACCAGCACGGGCAGGGCGAGACGGCGCAACATGCCCGCGAGTATAGGCACCCCCGCGCGCGGAGGGTCAGGGGGAGGGGTCCCTCGTTTCTGGGTCTTTTATTCTGGGTCCCGGCCTTGTTCGGGTTCCGCACCTGTGGGACGTTGCCGCTACACTGCCCACCGATGACCGCACGGGACCGCAACGAGCAGATCAGGGGCGCGCTGGGGGGCGCGGCTGTGGGCGCGGCCCTGGGGGTGCTGGCCGCCTTCCTGGGAGAGGTGCGCGCGACCACGCCCCTGCTGTGGGGCCTGCTGATCCTGGGCGCACTGGCCGGAGCCTTCCGCCCACCGCGCCGCGCCCTGCATGCCGCCGCCGCTGGGGTGGCGCTGGTGCTGGCCGCGTGCCTGCTGACGCCCGTCCTGCGCGGCCCGCTGGCGGCCCTGACCCTGTCGCAGCCGCCCGTGAAGGCGGACGCGATTGTGGTCCTCGGCGGCGGCCTGCAATGCCAGTCCCGGACACTGGAATCCGCCAGTCTGGCCCGCCTGACGCGCGGCCTGGAACTGTGGGGACAGGAGTACGCGCCCACCCTGACCGTCTCCGAGCAGTCGGGGCTGATCGGGCCGCGCGACTGCCCGAAAATCAGCACACTGGAACGTCAGATCATCACGCGGCAACTCGGCGCGGACGGCCCGGAAGTCCTGACCCTGAAAAACGTCACCACCACCCGCGACGAGGCGGCCCGCGTGCACGCCCTGGCCCGCACGCGCGGCTGGACGACCGTCCTGCTGGTAACCAGCCCCAGCCACAGCCGCCGCGCCGCCGCCCTGTTCCGCACGTCCGGCGTGAACGTGGTCAGCGTGCCCGCGCCCGAAACCCGCTTTGACACCACCCTGCCCCTCCCTCTGGACCGCCTGTGGGCCGTGCGGATTCTGGCCTACGAGAACCTGTCGCGCGTGAAGGCCGCGCTGGGCGGCACGCCGGAACGCTGAGGAGCGTGCGGATTCGCCTCGCGGCACACATGATGCTGCGGGCCTGCCCTACACTGCCGTCTTGATGAGCGAGCGAATGATCACGGTGATTGGTGCGGGACTGGCGGGGTCCGAGGCGGCCCTGGCAGCGGCGCGGCTGGGCGTGCGGGTGCGGCTCTACGAGATGCGGCCCGTGAAGATGACCCCGGCGCACCGCAGTGGGAATTTCGCGGAACTGGTGTGCAGTAACTCGCTGGGCGGCGAGGGCGAGTTGCAGAGTAAGGGCCTGCTTCAGGCCGAGTTGCGCAGTGTGGGGGGCGCGATCGTGGGCGCGGCGGACGCGTCGAAGCTCCCGGCGGGGAATGCGCTGGCGGTCGAGCGCGACGAGTTCAGTGAGCGGGTGACGCGCGCGGTGCGGGAGCATCCGCTGATCGAGGTGCGCGGCGAAGAGGTCACGGCCGTGCCGGACGGCGTCGCGGTGATCGCGTCCGGGCCGCTGACATCGGACGCGCTGGCGGCAGACATGGCCAGGGTGACGGGCAGCGAGCGCCTGAGCTTCTATGACGCGGCGGCGCCCGTGATCGCGTTCGACAGCATTGACATGGACGTGGCGTGGCGGGCGGGGCGCTACGAGCAGAGCGCGGATTACATCAACTGCCCGTTTACCAAGGACGAGTACCTGGCGTTCTTCGGGGCGCTGGAGCAGGCCCGGGCACACACGCCGCACGACTGGGAGAAACTGGAGTTCTTCGAGGGCTGCATGCCCATCGAGGAGATTGCCCGGCGCGGGATCGACACGCCGCGCTTCGGGCCGATGTCTCCCAAGGGACTGGATGATCCGAAGACGGGACGCTGGCCGTACGCGGTCGCGCAGCTGCGTCAGGAGGACCGCGAGGGCCGCATGTGGTCGCTGGTGGGCTTCCAGACGGGCCTGAAGTGGGGGGATCAGAAGGCGGTCGTGAACCTCATTCCGGGCCTGGGGAACGCCGAGATCGTCCGCTACGGCGTGATGCACCGCAACACGTACCTGAACGCGCCGCAGGTCCTGGAGTCCACGTTGCAGCTCAAGGCCGATCCGACCAAGCTGGTGGCGGGCGTCCTGGCAGGCACGGAAGGGTACCTGGAGTCCGCCGCGACCGGGTGGCTGGCCGGCACGAACGCCGCGCGACTGGCGCTGGGCCTGCCGCCGCTGACGCCGCCCGCCGAGAGCATGCTGGGCGGCCTGACCCGCTACCTGGCGAGCGCGAACCCCAGGGGGTTCCAGCCCATGAACGTGAACTGGGCGCTGGTGCCGGAACTGCCCCCGCAGATGAACGAAAAGACCGGCAAACCCCGCAAGCTGGGCAAGCGCGAGAAACGCCCCGTGATGTTCCGCCGGGGCCTGAACGCCTTCATGGAGTGGGCGCAGACCGAGGCGGGCCTGACAGTCACGCCGCCCCCCGCACGCGAACTGGAAGAAGCGGCCCAGCCATCAGGAGCAGAGGCCGCCGGAGCGTAAGGCGAACTCCCCCTGCTCCACTGGCAATCCGGCACCCGTTCCTCTTGCATGCCTTCTTCTATGTGGATCAGAACGGGGTGGATCAGAGCGGGTCAGGGCGGGTCGCGGATGGGCATGCGGAAGAACCTTCGGGCAGCGCGGACCCCTTCGGGTGTTCCTGAGCTGCCTGCTAGGACACACCGGCGCGGCCCTGTTTTATGGTGGGTGTTCTATGGTGGGTGGCGTGAAGCTTGACGGGGTGCTGGTGTACGGGTTGGGGCGAAGTGGGCGCGGCGCCGCGCGGTTCCTGGCGCGGGAGGGCGTGCGCGGCGAGTGGCTGGACGCGCGCCCGGCCCCGGAGGATCACGCCCTGATGGACGAACTGGGCTGGCAGCGGGGCGACGTGACCCGGCCCTACCGGACGGTGGTGGCCGCGCCGGGCGTGCCCATCGATCACCCGGACCTGACGGCCCTGCGGGCGGCGGGGGCCGAGGTGATCGGCGAGGTGGCCCTCGCGGCGCGGCTGCGGCCCGCGCTGCCGCTGGTGGGCGTGACCGGCACGGCCGGGAAGGGCAGCACGACGGTCCTGATCGCGCACCTGCTACGCGCCTGCGGCCTGAACGCCCGCGAGGGCGGGAACATCGACCCGCCGCTGCTGGACGTGGTGGATACGGCGGGGGTGGCGGTCGTGGAACTCAGTTCCTTTCAGCTGGAGCGGGTGCCGGGCGTGCGGCTGCCGGTGGCGGTCATCACGAACCTGGGGGTGGATCACATCGACCGGCACGGCACGGTCGGGGCGTACCACGCGGCCAAGTTGAACATCACGGCGGCGCAGCAGGCCGGGGACGTGCTGATCGTCCCGCCGGACCTGACCGTGCGCACGCGCGCCCGCCTTCTGCCCTTCACGCCCGCGAGACTGGCCCTGGCTGACGGGACGACCGTGCTGCACGCCGAGGCGCTGCCGGACGGCATTCACCCGGCGAACGCGGCGGCGGCGATCCTGGCGGCCGAGGCGCTGCTCCGGCACCTGGGCCGCCCGGTCGATCCGGGCGTGCTGGCCGGCGCGCTGGGCACGGCCGCGCCCGTGAAGGGCCGCTTCGAGACGGTTGCCCGCGTGGGCGGCGTGCGGTTCATTGAGGACTCCATCGCCACGCGCACCCTGGCCGTGCAGGCGGCGCTGGAGCGGGCCACGCCGCCCATCGCGTGGCTGGTGGGCGGCCGCGACAAGGGCGCGGACCTCGCGCCGCTGCGGGCGGCCGCCGCCGGGCGGGTCGCGCAGGTCATCGCGTTCGGAGAGGACGGCGAGGCCCTGGCCCGCGAGCTGGGCCTCCCCTACCGCACCGTGGCGGGAGCCACCGGTGACGAGAGCATGAACCGCGCCGTGCAGGCTGGACTGGACGCCCTAGGCGGCCGGGGGACGGTCCTGCTCGCCCCGATCGGGACGAGCTTCGATCAGTTCCGGGATTACCGGGCGCGGGGCGAGAGCTTCAGCCGCGCCGCGCAGGCCCTGACCAATGCCAGTGAGAGTGACCGTGCCAGTGCCAGTGAGAGTGCCGGGGGCCGCGCGTGAGCGTTCAACTGATCATCGCGCAGCTCCTCCTGATGAGCCTGGGCCTGCTGGGCATCGCGACGACCGAACCGGACAAGATCCTCGATCACGGCGGCAAGGTCCTTATCGCCATCGCGGTGACACTCACGCTGGCCCGGCTGCGTCCCAGGGCGTTCCTGCGGCTGGGGCCTCCTGTGTGGGGATTCACGCTGCTGCTGCTGGTCCTTGTGCCGTTTATCGGGGTCGGCACGGCCGAAAGTGAAGGCACGCGCCGCTGGCTGGAGTTCGGCCCGGTCCGCTTTCAGCCGTCCGAGATGGGTAAGCTGGGGCTGGTCCTGATGCTCTCGTCGTTCTTCGCGCGGCGCGGCGTGCACAAAAAACTTATCAGCGCCACCGGCATGATCGTGCTGACCACCTTCCTGGTTCTGATCGAACCGGATCTGGGGACCAGCGTCCTGACGTTCGGGCTGGGCATCATTCTGATGTATGCCGCCGGGGTGCGCATCAGCAATATCAGCGGGCTGGTGCTAGCCATTACCATGATGACCCTGCCGCTGATCGGCACGTACCTGGAACGCAACCCGTACATCCTACCGCGCCTGGCCTCGCACCGGAATTCCGATCAGATCCGCAAGATCGGCCTCGACCAGATCGGCATGGCCCACCGCGACCTGAACTTCGGCGGCCTGTGGGGTCAGGGTCCCGACGGACTGCGCTTCAACTACTTCGGCGAGCACACCGACATGATCGTCGCGTCTGTCGGCTTCACGTCCGGGCTGCTGGGCGTGGCTATGCTGCTGTTCGCGTACTGGCTGATCGTCGCCACCGCCCTGGAGGTCGCTCAACTGGCCAGCCGCGTGCGCCCCATGAGCCCCGAGATTCATGGGGCCAGCACTCTGGCCATCGGGGCAATGTTCATGATCGTCGGGCAGGCCTTCGTGAACCTCTGCGTCGCCGCTGGCATCTTCCCCGTCACCGGCGTGCCGCTGCCGCTCGTCAGTTACGGCTTTTCCAGCATGCTGACCATGAGCCTGGCCCTGGCCATCATTCACTCGGCCATGCGCGAGGTGCGCCGCCAGCTGCCCGAAGAAAGCCGGGAGGCCCTGGCCCCCAGCGCCGAGTGACCGGAAGACCGGAAAACAGCGCTGTGGAGCGGACGAAACTCCTGGCCACGCACGACGGTGCGACCGACCGGCTGGATTAGCCAGACAGGAAACGGCGTGGCACGTCATTCCACCGGAATCCGTATTCATCCGAGGGGGCGGGCCGCGCACCTGACGGGCTGCTCACCCGCAGCCGAGGCGGCGGCGTTACACTCGCCCGCGTGAAGATCAGGGGCGTTCAGGGCAGGGACCGGCAGGCAGGCACGGAAGTTCAGGCAGTCAGGCGGCGGCCGGGCTGGCTGGGCAGAGCGGCGCTGCTCTCGGCGTTGCTGGCGTCGGGTGTGGTGGCCGCGCGGCCCGTGGCCATCGGCGGACTGCGGCAGAGCGCGGGTCTGGATTCGCGTCAGTTCGTGAGCGGCGAGGCGCTGGCCGTGTGGACGCTGCCGCGCCTGGGGGTCGCGGTGCGCAACGATCCGCAGGACCTGCGGCTAAGGCTGGGCGCGCGGGAATTGCAGTTCTCGCCGGGCAGCGGATGGCGCGCCACCGGGTTCACGCTGGGCGCGCGGCTACCCGCGCCGGAACTGGCCGGCGGGAGTCTGTTCGTGCCGCTCTCGGCCCTCCTGGCGCTGGGCGTGCCAGTGCTGGCCGACACGCCAGACCTGCTGGACTTCGCGGCGCCGGCCCGCGTGCCCAGCGTGACCCTGCCTCCCAGTCTGGCCCCATCCAGCGCCGCGCCGGTCGCGGCTGCCGGGACGGCCGCCGCGACCCCAACCGGTGCCGCCCAGGCCGCTACGGTTCCGGGAGTTGCAGGGCAATCTGCGCTGCCCACGCCGACTTTCGTGCCGACCGCCAACCTGAATACCGTCCGGGTGAGCCGCAGCATGCACCGCAGCGTGGAGGTGCAGCGCGTGGTCCTGGAATTCAACGTGCCGGACCCGCGCGTGATCGCGTACAGCGTGACGCGTGAAGCGAATGGCCTGCGCGTCACGCTGCCCGGCGTGAGCGGCTCGCCCGTGCAGCAGACCCTGGAGTCAGGGGACGCCCTGAAACTGGAACTCACGGGCACCGGCAGCGCCCTGTTCCTGGGAACGGGCGGCGGCCGCAGCGAAATCTTCACGCTGGAGAGCCCGGCGCGCGTGGTGATCGACACGACCACGTACACCGATACCAGCGTGCCGCCGCCCGTCAACCCGGACACGTTGCCCGCCGGGGTCACGTACCAGCAGCAGGGCAAACTGCACCTGCTGAGCTTCGACCCGGCGCTGTACCAGACGCGGGTGGTGAGCGCCCCGGCCGGGCGGGCCAGCGGCGTGGCGGACCTGGTGCGCAGCGCGGGCGGCGTGGCGGGCGTGAACGGCGGCTACTTTGACCCGGCCACCCACCTGCCGGTGGACCTGGTCGCCACGAACGGCCTGATGACGGCCGGCAGCCTGGAAAAACGCGCCACGCTGGGCATCACCGCCCAGGGGGACACGCTGTTCGGCTACCCCCGCCCCCGCTACGTCCTGAGCGGCGCGGACGCACTGGGCACGCCGTACAGCGTCACCGTGAACAGCGTGCGCGCCCGCCCTGCCCCGGACCTGCTGACCGCGTTCGTCGGGGATGGCCGGAGCGGCGTCGGCGCGGACAACCTGACCACCCTGTACGTCACGCCCGGTGCGGGCCGGGTGCTGCGGGCCTTCACGGGGCCTGTCGTGCCGCCCGCCGGAACGCTGGCCGTGACCTTCGACCCCACCCGCTTCCCGCACCTTCCGCGCGCGGCCGGGGCGCCCCTGAACGTGGCCCTCGACTGGCGCGCCACCGACGCCCCTTGGGCCGGCGCGGTCGACGCCCTGAGCGCCGGGCCGCTGCTGGTGCAGGGCGGGAAGGTCGTGCTGGACCCGGCCCGCGAGGGGTTCAACACGAACGCCAGCATCTGGCGGCCCACCCGGCAGGTGGCGTTCGGTATGCTGGGAGGCCGGCCCACCATCGCGTTCCTGGAGTACGGCAGTCCCGAGACCTTCGCCGCCGCGCTGGCCGGGGCGGGCGTGCGGGACGCCGTGCGACTCGACAGTGGCAGCAGCGCCACCGCCTACGTCACGGGCGGGTACGCCGACCTGGGCGGGTATCTGAATACCGTCTGGAGCCGCGCCGTGCCCAACGCGCTCGTGCTGGTGCCGCGCCCCGGCACGGCCGCCTCGAAGCATTAAGTACACTGCGTTTATCTTGTAGATAAACCGCGCGGAGCGCGGAGCAGAAGAAGGTACGTTGGAGCGGAAATGGAGAGGTTCCGGTGCTTTCCCGGCAGGGCGCCATGTGAGCTTCACCGTACCTAGACGGACTCCGGGTTGAATGGGCTGCGAAGTTCGTTCAATCCGAGCGAAGCGAGTGGGAGCCGAAGCGGGTTTCTGGACGTGGAGCTGGCAATCCGGTCAAGTTCCGGATTGTCAGCGAATCAAGCCGAGCGGATGCGGGCAGGAACAACGCAAGGGTTTTGCGGTATGCAGCGAAGTCCGCAGGGCGCGCCGGGCCCGGTTATCTCGTCGCCGTTCATGCCCGGACGTTGATCAGGTCCAGCAGGCGTAAGTAGGCCTGCGCGGTCACCTGCACGTCCCCGAACGAGCGGTGGCGGCCTCCGGGCGCAAAGTTCAGGCCCAGGCGGTCGGCCAGGACGGTCAGGTTGTGCGCGCGCTCTTTCGGGAAGGCGCGGCGCGAGAGTTGCACGGTGCAGTGCTCGCTGGCCGGCGCCCAGGTCAGGCCGTACCGCTGGGCGTTGGCACGCATGAAACCGCCGTCGAAGCCGATGTTGTGCGCCACGACCGGCCAGCCGTTCACGTACTCGATGAATTCCGGCAGGACCTCCGCGATGGTCGGGGCGGCGCGGACCATGGCGTTGCTGATGCCGTGCACCTGCTCGGCCCGCCAGGGGATCATCAGGGTCTGGCCGTCCGGGGTGGTGGGGCGCACCAGCGTCTCGTATTTCAGGTGCTCGTGGACCTGACCGTCCACGATGCGCACCGCGCCGATTTCCACGATGCCGTCGCGTTCCGGTGAGAGGCCCGTGGTTTCAAGGTCGAACACGACAACATTCACGCCCCGCAGCGTAGCGCGTGTGGGGCGCGTGTGGGGCGGCGGGTCAGCGGACGAGCAGGGGTTCGTAGGCGGTCTTCACAGCGCCGTTGGCGAACGTCAGGCGGGCGATGGTGTTCAGGCTGGTCACGGTGCGGCCCGGCACCTTCTTCACGGCCAGACTGACGGACGCCGTGATGACCCGCCCGCTCTGGCTGAGGCGGGGGTCGAGGGTGCCGGGCGTGCGGCCGACCACCCAGGTTTCCACGTCCGGCAGAAGTTTCTTGACGTACTGGCCGCCTTGCACGTACTCGATCTCGTACTGGAAGTCTGCGCGGACCACGGCGCTCTGCGCGCCCTTGGTCTCGATACGCAGGGTGCATCGGGCGGCCTCGCCCATCTGCAGGTAGGCCTTCGATCCGCTCTGGGAGGCGCAGGTGGTGAACTTCCAGGTGTTCAGTTTGGTGGGGCCGACCGTGAGCGTGGCGGGCGCAGGCGCGGTGCGCGCGAGAAACGCCGGGCTGGCCGTGACGTTAAAATCGGTGGAGCTGTCCCATTGCTCGCAGGTGACACCCTGGGTGCGTTCGTCCGGGCTGTCCACGAGCGTGCGGGTGAAGCTGGCGCCGTAGCAGGATTCCACGGCGCCGCTGTACGGTACGTAGCCCAGCGCGAGTTTCTGCATCTGCTGGAAGGCGGCGCGGTCGGCTGCGGCGTTCAGGCCATCGTTCCGGACCCACAGTCGAACGTCCATGACGCGGCTGCCAGGTTCGGCAGATTCACGTGTGATGGCCAGACCCTGGTAGCGACTGAACGGGTACTGCCATTCCCGGCCGCGCACAAACGGTTCCCCGCAGTTGTAAGTCTGGCAGAACGCGGACTGCCCAATCTGCGCCTGCGTGACGCTGGTGCCCAGAATGCCAGCGGCGTGCGCCGTCACGGGAAGGGTCAGCAGGGCGGTCAGGGTCAGGGATCGGGCTGAACGCTGAGTCATGCCCCAAGCGTACCCGGAATCCGGCCCGGTTGGCGGCGCATCTGCCCTGGAACGCAGCGCGGCGACGTGCTAAGTACACTGCATTTATCTTGTCGATAAACCGCGCGGAGCGCGGAGCAGAAGAACGTACGTTGGAGCGGGAATGGAGAGGTTCCGGTGCTTTCCCGGCATGGCGCCATGTGAGCTTCAAGGTACTGAGCTACAAGGTACTTAATACGGACTCCGATTGATTGGGTACTGTTCTGAATCAATCGGAATCAGCATAAGTGGGCTCAGAGTGGAACCGGGCTGGTCAGGGCCGCCAGGGCATCTTCTTTACCCTTGGCCTCGACCTCGATCCAGGGAACGTCGTGGTAGGCGCTGGGCAGGTGGGTGATCAGGTGGCTGTGGCGCCGGTCCTGGGGGCCATCGATGCCGTTGCTGAGGTGCACGACCTGCCAGTCCGGGGGGGTCCAGGTGCGGCGGGCGCTCAGCACCCACTCGCGGACGCTGGGGTGTTCCTGGTCGGGCAGGCGGTCGTGGATAACGTGGTGGTGCGCGTCGAACACCAGCGGGGTGCCGGTGGCCTCGCAGACGGGCAGCAGGTCGCGGGGGCTGTAGGCGCGTTCGTCGTTTTCCAGGCCCAGGCGCAGGCGGACCGCGTCTGGCAGGTCGGGGATCAGGTCGCGCAGTTCGGCGGCGCGGCCGCCCTTGCCGCCGTGGAGCAGCAGCAGGTTCCAGGGGGTGCGGCTCAGGCCCAGGCGGTCCATGACGTGCGCGTGGGCGCTGATGGCGCGCCGGCTGTTCTCGCGGACTTCGGGGCGGTCGCTGTTCAGGACAATGAACTGCTCGGGGTGCATCAACACGCGGATACCGGCGTCCGTAAAGGCCTGTCCGGCGCGGGTCAACTGCGGGGCGAGGTGGCTCAGGACAGCCGCGCCCGTGTCGTCTCCTTCGAGGTCCAGCATGGGAAACAGACTGGAACTCAGGCGGTACAGGCGGATGCCGCGCGCCTGACAGAAGCTGGCAGCGCCGCGCAGCCGGGCGACGTTGTCGGCGTACAGGTCCAGCAGCGTGCCCTCGCGCGCGGTGGGACTCAGGGCGCGGTACCGGGTGAGGGTGATGGTCCGGAAGCGTACCTCGGGGCCGCTGCTCAGGCAAACAAGGCCGTAGGCAGGGCCGCCCGCATTCGAGGTGGCAGTCACGGGCGGTCCCGTCTGGCGGCGGCGCGGCAGCGGTCCGAGCAGTACAGGACGTGGTCCCAGTCGCGCTCCCATTTCTTGCGCCACGTGAAGGGCAGGCCGCAGTGGGCGCAGGGTTTGCTGGGGCGCTGGCTGGGAAGGCGGCCTCCGCCGGGGCGCTTGGCAGTGGTGGGGCTCATGCTTCCGAGTGTGCCTGCTCGGGTGGGGGCAGAGTGTGCGGCGCGTGAGGAATGGCCTTCATGATGCGTGAGGAAGACGACTCCCTATTCTTGAAAGCCTTTTGAGCAACTTCACCGGGTTGCCAGCGCCATGTCCGGAACCCGTTTTGCCCCCACTCGCTTCGCTCGGATTGGGCGGATTTGCAAACTGTTCAATCGGAGTCCGTATGATCCGCACTCTCCCCCACCCTGGACACACGCCAGGGTGGGGGTTGTTCCGCCGCTCCCGCATCGGCCCTGGGTGGGTTCCAGCGGTGGCCCGGCTCAGCCGGGGACGACTTCGCGGCCCAGTGCGGCGTGCGCTTCGAGCAGCAGCGCCTCAGTCTCGTCCCAGCCAACGCAGGCGTCCGTGACGCTCAGCCCGGGAATCAGGTCGCGGCGGTCGGCGGGAATGCCCTGCTTGCCGGCGCGGAGGTTACTCTCGATCATCAGGCCGCGCACGGCGCGCTGGCCGGCGGCGCGCTGGTGCAGCACGTCGCGCCACACGAGGCTCTGGCGGGTGTGGTCGCTGCCGCTGTTGGCGTGAGAGCAGTCCACCATGACGGCCGGGGTCAGCCCGGCGGCGCGCATCAGGTCGCCCGCCTCCTTCACGAACTGCGGGGCGTAGTTGGGGCCGCCCCGTCCGCCGCGCAGGATCACGTGCCCGTCTGGGTTGCCACGCGTGTGAACGATGCAGCCCTGCCCGTCGTCGTCAACGGTAAAGAAGGCGTGCGGGGCGCTGGCGGCCACGATGGCGTCCACGGCGAGTTTAATGCCGCCGCCCGTGCCGTTCTTGAAGCCCATGGGGGCAGACACGGCGCTGCTCATGACGCGGTGCGTCTGCGATTCGGTGGTGCGGGCGCCGAGGCAGGCCCAGGCAACCGCGTCGAACAGGTACTGCGGCGCGAAGGGGTCGAGCAGTTCCGTGGCGACCGGCAACCCACGTTCACTGACGGCGATCATGAGCTGGCGGGTCAGTTCGAGGCCCCGGTTGATGTTGTTGGTGCCGTCCATGTCGGGGTCGAGCAGGTAGCCGCGCCAGCCGACGGTGGTGCGGGGTTTATCCACGTAGACGCGCATGTGGACTTCCAGCCGGTCCCTGACGCGCTCACGCAGCGCCGCGAGACGGTGGGCGTACTCGACGGCCTGATCGTGGTCGTGGACGCTGCACGGCCCGACCACGACCAGCAGGCGGTCGTCCCGGCCATGCAGGATGTCCTGCGCGGCCTGCCGTCCGGCCAGCACGGTCGCCTCGGCCTGCGGGGTCAGGGGCCAGCGGGCTTTCAGGGCGCGGGGCGTGATCAGGGGCGTGAACCCGCTCACGTTGAGGTTCTCGGTGCGGCCAGCTTCGATGATGGGGTCCGGGTGGGTCATGGGGGGGTCCTTGGGGGCAAGTGGGGAAGGTAGGAATGAAACGGCCCGGTGGCCTCTGGGGACTCACCGGGCGGCGGGGGCGCAGCGCACCTAGGCCCGGCGTGAACCGAACCAGGACAAGAAGGCGCCGCAACGGGTCATGGGGCGGCGGGTCATGAGGAAAGTGTAGGCCGCGGCCCGGGCGGGGAGCGGCGCGGCGGTCTAGGGCAGTGGCATCCGGACGCTGGACTGGTGGGCGGCAACCCTTCAACCGGAGTCGGCATCAGGACCCCGTGCCCAGTCCCGCGCGGCGCGGCGAGAGTGCGGCGGGGGCAGGTCAGTGTCCAGTGCCGGGTTCAGGGCTGGATTCAGTGCCAGATTCAGGGCTGGATTCAGGGCCGGCGATGTTGCGCAGGTTGCCCAGTCGGTCGGCCAGTTCAGTAAGTTGCAGGGCGCGCAGGGCCTTGGCGGCGCGGGTCAGGCCGGCGTCGTCCACGCGGCCCTGGTTCCAGCCGGCGATCAGCATGGCGCAGCCCTGGAGGGCCTCGGTCACGGTTTCCCGGTGGAACATGGCGGCCAGCGGGCCGGTCTGGGCGGGCTGTGTCTGCTGCACCTGCGCCTGCGTGTCCAGGATGACCTGCATGAACACGGGGTCCAGGCGGGCCCGGTCGTCGGCGCTGATAGGGGTTCCGGCGGGGCTGCTCATGCGTGGCAGTGTAGTCCCCAGGTGGGGGTCACCGTGGCGCTGGGCGTGACTTTGACCGTGCTGGCCCGCTGCGCTGCGCGCCGTTCCCGGACTTTCCGTGACAGCCGCGTGCCTTTAACATGCTTTCCTGTCTGTGCCGGTGCCCGCGCCGGGCGAGCGAAACCCGTATCTTGTTGCATCTCACGGAACGCGGGGGGAGGGCGGATGGCATGAAGTACGATCCAGGCACCAGGTTTTTCGATGAGATGTTCAGGGGGGACGGGCAGGTCCGTCCCCACTACCAGGGTGTAGAGGCCTACATCCAGCGGCTCGGCACGGCCGAGTTCGAACGGCGCCGGCACCAGCTGGACGCGGCGTTCCGGAATCAGGGCATCACGTTCACGGTGTACGGCGACGCGATGGGCACCGAGCGGACCTTCCCGTTCGACCCGGTGCCGCGCATCATTCCGGCGGGCGAGTGGTCGCATATCGAGGCGGGCCTCAAGCAGCGCGTGAAGGCCCTCAACGCGTTCCTGACCGATATCTACAGTGGCGCGCAGATCCTGATGGACGGCGTGATTCCGTCGGAACTGGTGTTCACGTCCGCGCACTTCCGGCGCGAGGTCCATGGGGTCACGCCGCCCGGCGGGGTGTTCATTCACGTGGTGGGCACGGACCTGATCCGCAACGAGCAGGGCGAGTACCTGGTGCTCGAAGACAACCTGCGCTCACCGAGCGGCGTGTCCTACCTGCTCGCCAACCGGCAGGCCATGACCCGTATCTACCCCGGCATGTTCGAGGGTCAGCGCGTGCGCCCCGTGCAGCAGTACGCGACCGCGCTGCTGGCGAACCTTCAGGCCGTGAGTCCCAAACCGAACGGAACGGTGGTCGTGCTCACGCCGGGCATGTACAACAGCGCGTATTTCGAGCACGCGTTCCTGGCGCAGCAGATGGGCGTGGAACTCGTGGAGGGCCGCGACCTGTTCGTGGACGCCGGGCGCGTGTGGATGCGCACCACCGGCGGCCGCCGACAGGTGGACGTGATCTACCGCCGCATTGACGATGACTTCCTGGACCCGCTGGCGTTCCGGCGCGACAGTTCGCTGGGCGTGGCGGGCCTGATGGAAGTGTACCGGCAGGGGCGCGTGGCCATCGCCAACGCGGTCGGGACCGGTGTGGCCGACGACAAGGCCGTGTACGCCTACGTACCCGACATGATCCGCTACTACCTGAACGAGGAACCGCTGCTGAACAACGTGCCCACCTACCTGGGCTGGAATCCCGATCACCTGGAGTTCATGCTGGCGAACGCCGCTGACCTGGTGTTCAAGGGCGTGGGCGAGGCCGGCGGGTACGGCATGCTGATCGGCCCGGCGGCCACCCAGGAGGACATCAACGCCTACCTGAAGAAGGTGAGGCTGGAACCCCGCGAGTTCATCGCGCAGCCAGTGGTGGGCCTGTCGCGGCACCCGACGCTGTACGCGGATTCCGGGACCTTCGAGGGGTCGCACATTGACCTTCGTCCCTACGTGCTGTTCGGGCAGGACGTGACCATCGTGCCGGGCGGCCTGACCCGCGTGGCCCTGACGCGCGGCAGTCTGGTCGTGAACAGTTCGCAGGGTGGGGGCAGCAAGGACACCTGGGTGCTTGAGGATGACGACACGGCCCACGCCCAGGAAGCGCTGCGGGCCGCCCGGCCGCCGCAGAGCCAGAGCCAGAGTCAAAGCCAGAGCCAGAGTCAATCCCAGGGGAGCGGTTGGCAGAGCCAGTCGCAGGTGCAGGGCATGCTGTCGTCGTCCGGGGACGGCCCGGCGCGGTCCTACCAGCAGGAATTGGAAAAGGAGCAGCTGTCACACGATCAGCTGGGAGAGGCGCCGGAAACAGGCACCTGGGGGGCTGAACAGCCCGGGGAGAACCGCTGATGCTGCTGCTGTCACGACTGGCCGAGAACCTGTACTGGATCGGCCGGTACATGGAACGCGCCGAGAACACGGCCCGCCTGCTGAACGTCAACTACTACGCCTCGCTGGAATCCGCCGGGCGGGTCGATGAACACTGGCGGCCCCTGCTGGCACTCACGGGCGGCGAGGGTCCCCTGCTGGAACGCTACGGGCAGCTGGACACCCGCAGCGCCACCGCGTGGCTGGCGTTCGATCTGGAGAACCCTTCGAGTATCGCCAGCAGTCTGGCGCGCGCCCGGCACAATGCGCGGGGCCTGCGGGACCGGATTCCCAGTGAAATGTGGGAAACCGTGAACCGCTCGTACCTGAACCTGTGCTTCGAGACGGGCGACGTGATGGACCGAGACGGTCTGTACGAGTACTGCGTGGCGGCCCGCGAGGCGGCGCAGTTCTTCTTCGGGATCGCCTTTGCCACCCTGCCGCGCGACGAGGGCTGGTCGTTCCTGCGCAGCGGGCAACTGCTGGAACGCGCCGATAACACCGTGCGGGTGTTGCAGGCGCGGCTGGACAGCCCGCAGGACCCGGCGGCCATGGGTGGCCCGGCCGACCCGACCGCCCGCGCCCTTCAGGAGCAGCAGTGGGTCAGTGTGCTCAAGGGCGCGAGCGCGTTCGAGGCGTACCGCAAGGCGGCGCACAGCGGCATCGACCCGCGCGGCGTGGCGGGATTCCTGCTGTTCGACGAGTATTTTCCGCGCAGCCTGCGCTACAGCGCCGAGAATCTGTACGACGCGCTCGCGCAGATCGACCATCACCACCCCGGCGCGCACCCGGACATTCTGCGCCTGTCCCGCTGGCTGGTCGCGCGCCTTCAGTACGCCCGGATCGACGATATTCTGGAGCAGCGTTCTCCTTCGCTTCCGGAACTGCTGATCGAGATCAACCGCGTGGGCGCCGCGATCGACACGGCGTACTTCCAGCAGGAATGATGAACTGCCTGAGCGCAGGAACACCGGCTCACCAGGACCGGGGAGAGAACTGATGCGCTGCGAGATCCGTCATACCACCGAGTACCGCTACCCCAAACCCGCCTGGGATTCGTTCAATCAGGTGCGGCTGCACCCCAGTCAGGAGGCCCGGCAGACTGTGCGGTCCTTTCACCTGCACGTCACGCCGGACGCCGAGGTCACCTCGCACAAGGATTACTTCGGGGCGATCGTGCATCACGTGCACGTGCATGAACACCACCAGCACCTGCTGATCGAGGCGCAGGCCCTGGTCGACACGCACGCCGTGCCCGACCCGGTCGCCACGCCCTTCGCGGCGCTGTGGCCCGAGCGTGGACAGTACACCGAGTTCCTGGTGTCCAGTCCGCGGGTTCCCGCAGGCAGCTGGCCGGAACTGTTCGGCGTGACGCGGCCCACCGGGACGGACGACCTGCCGTCTTTCCTGGTGAACCTGAACTCGTCCCTGTCTCGGCAGTTCACGTACGACACGAAAGCCACGACCGTCAACACGCTCCTGGTGGAGTTCGCCACTCACCAGCGGGGCGTCTGCCAGGACTTCACGCACGCCATGCTGGGAATCGCGCGGCAACTGGGCATTCCGGCCCGTTACGTCAGCGGGTACCTGTACAGCGGCGGTGAGATGGTCGGGGCCGAAGCCACGCACGCCTGGGTCGAGTGCTTCATACCGGGGTACGGGTGGCTGGGCCTGGACCCCACCAACAACTGCCTGGCACGCGAGAAGCACATCAAGATCGGCCACGGCCGCGAGTACAGTGACGTGTCACCCGTGCGCGGCACGTACTACGGCGGCGGGCAGGGCCACATGGACGTGGCCGTTCACGTGTACGGACGGGAACAGTAGACCCAGCAGCAGAGACAGGACCGCAACATCAGGAGGGGCACAGGCGTGAACGTAGCGCCTTGTGCCCCTCCTGCCAGCGGCAATGACGGAGGCCGTTACTGACCGGTGGCAGCGCGGCCTACCGCGAAGATGCTGCCCACAATGCCTGTCACGATCAGGCCCAGGGCGGCCTGCGCGATCCAGGCGAGGACCAGGGTGACGGCGGCCTCGGTCTGGTCGCGCAGGTTCATGCTGCTCTGCACGGCCAGGAATCCGAAATAGACCAGAGCGAGACTCAGGGCGAGCCTGACCAGCCAGCCGAGAACCGGGATGATGCCGATCAGGGTCATGCCGATACTGATGGGCACGTAGAACAGCGCGAAGGTGTACGCCACTTCCGGGTACGTACCGGTTCCCTTGAACAGCGTGCGGCCGATCAGGTAGACCGCGCCTGTGAACATCAGGAACCCCACGGGGACGCCGATCAGGCGGCTGAACAGCTGCCCGAAGAAGGTCACGTCGCTGTGCAGGAAGGAGAACACGGCGGCAATGACGGCCGACACGACGGCGGCCACTATCACGTACGTCAGGGCGCTGCGCAGGCCGCCGCCGCGCTCGTAGCGTTCGAAGGTGGCAGGGCTGGGCTGCGTGAGGACGGCGGCGCTCTGGGCGAACATGTTCTGCACGCTGACTTCTGGTCCGGTGACGGGGTTTCGCATGCCCCAGAGTACGGGCGTCAGGTCAGGGAAGTTGCGTCCCCCTGACCGACCGTTCACTTCAACAGCCTGCATGGAGACCAGGCCTTCATGGAGACCAGGCCTTCATGGAAACTGGGCCAGGCACGCGTCGGGCATGGCGGCACGGGCATGGCGGCACGGGCGCGGCGGCGCGGCGTCATACTGGAGGGCGCCACCCAGGCCTCTCACCCGGATTCCGTGTTTTATTCCGGATTGTCAGCGAAACAAACGGCAGTCCGTATCAGCTACCCGGGAGTGCCCGGCTGAGCGGCCCGGACCGGCTGGCCATCCTGCGCGCCGACGAGGGCGCCCGCCTGGGCGTGGTGGGTCGCAGCGCCCGCCGAACCTGCCCCGGCACCATTGAACGGCGCGCGGCATGAGAGAATAGAAACGATGACGGATTTTTCCTCCACCGGAGACCAGCAGACCCACTCGGGCTTCATTGCCATTATCGGCAAACCCAACGTGGGCAAAAGCACCCTGCTGAACAGCTTCCTGGGCACCAAGGTCGCCCCCACCAGCCCCCGCCCGCAGACCACCCGACGCGGCGTGCGCGGCATCCACACCAACGGGAACCGCCAGATCGTGTTCGTGGACACGCCCGGCCTGCACAAGGCCAAAGACGCCCTGGGCAAGTACATGAACCACGAGGTACACAGCGCCCTGGCCGACGTGGACGCCGTCGTGTGGGTCGTGGACCTGCGCCACCCGCCCACCGATGAGGATCAGCTGGTCGCCCGGCAGATCCGCGAACTGCCCAAACCCCTGTTCATGGTCGGCAACAAGACCGACGCCGCCAAGTACCCGGACGAGGCCATGAAACTGTACCGCGCGCTGCTGGAGGGCCGCGAGCACGATACCAGCGAGACCATGCTGAGCGCGCAGAACAACCCGGCCGCCGTGGCGACCCTGCGTGAGCAACTGCTGGAGGTGCTGCCGGAAAACCCGTTCTTCTTCCCGCAGGGCGCCGCCAGCGACCAGACGCGCGAGCAGTGGGCGGCCGAGATCATCCGCGAGGAAGCCATGAAGAAACTGCGCGACGAACTGCCGTACGCCGTCGCGACCCGCGTGAACTCCTGGACCGAGCGCCAGGACGGCCTGCAACGCATCGAGGGTGAGATCGTCGTAGAGAAGAACGCCCACAAGGGCATGGTCATCGGCGCGGGCGGCAAGCAACTGCGCGAGATCGGTCAGGCCGCCCGCAAGCAACTGGAAGTGTTCCTGAGCCGCAAGGTGTACCTGGGCCTGGAAGTCATCGTGATCAACAACTGGCGCGAGGACGAGGAAGCCCTGCGCGAACTCGGGTACGAGTAAGCAGCCAGGGTTGACGGCGGCACCAGCCGGGGTGGAACGCAGGTCAGCGCGTTCCGCCCCGCCGCTGGCTGGGGGGTCAGCGCTCCCGTTCCCGCAGCGCGTCCTCGTGGAACGGTTTGGTGTGGTGCATGCGGATCAGGCGGGCGTCGTACAGGGCGCCGAATTCGGCTTTCGGCACGAAGCGCACCTCGGTCACCTCGTCCGGCAGGGCGGGGCGGAAGGTGGAATCCGGCTGGGCCTCGGCCAGCCACGCGCACCGCAGGGCGTGCCCGCCGTCCGGGTAGTGCCCCAGCTAATGGGAGTATGGAGTTCAGTGCCGAACTGCACCTACAAGCCGTTCCGTTCGCGCAGGGCGGTGATCTGCGCCGTGTGATGGCGTCCGTGCCAGGCGTACATGGCGAGCAGGGTATCCACGGTGTACGTGCGGCCCTGCGCAGGGTGCGTCCAGGGTCTGGCCCAGTCGGGTCCGGCGGGGTCCAGCGAGGCGAATAGCCTGCCCAGGCGCGAGTGCAGCGCGTCCAGCAGCTTCACGCTGACATCAGGCGCGAGTTCGTGGTCGGGCAGGGCCGCCCAGCGGTCCTCCTCGTAGGGTTTGATGGTGGGGTTGTCCTCGGTCAGCGCGAGTTTCAGGCGGATGAAGGCGTTCATGTGGCTCTCGGCGACGTGGTGCACGACCTGCCGCACCGTCCAGCCGCCCTCGCGGTACGGGGTGCCTAGTTGCCCGTCGTTCAGGCCCTGCACGGCGCCGAACAGGTCGGCGGGCAGGGCGAGCAGGTGCCCGAGGGCCTCCACGCGCTCCGCGGGCGTGAGGGTCTGCGGTGTGGGCATCGGCCCGAGCGGGTAGCGCAGGTCGCGGGTCATGGACTGACCTCGTGATCGCTGGCGTCCTTTCGGGTCCAGCGGGTCGCGTCGCGCTTCTCGACCTTCGCCATCATGCGCTCAAAGCCGCGTTCCAGGTTCAGGCCGCTTTCGTTTGCCATGCAGATGGTCACGAACAGCAGGTCCGCGAGTTCCATCTCCAGGTCACCGGCGTCCTCGCCGGGTTTGGGCGTCTTACCGTTGGCGTGCGCGATGACGCGGGCGATCTCGCCGGTCTCCTCGGTCAGTCGGGCCAGCATCAGCAGCGGCGGAAAGTAGCCCTCCCGGAACTGGCTGATGTAGGCGTCCACGCGGGCGCTGGCGTCCTCGAAGGTCAGGCTCATGCGGGTCAGCATACTGACAATGGCGGGGGGGCCGTGCGCCAGCTGGCCGATGCGCGGGCTACCCGGCCGGGCGCAGCATGCGGGCATGACCGCGCCGCGCCCGCTGCACCACCCGCTCCACAGTGCCGGGCCGCCCGTGTGGGACGTGACCCGCGCCGACGGCCTGGGAGTGCTCCCGGCCTGTCCGGACGCGCTGGAGGCGTTCGGGCCGGACCTGCGCTCGGCGCTGGCGGGCGTGCTGGTCGCGGCGGGCGGCGCGGATCTGGTGTTCGTGGGCCGCTCGCCCGAGCCGCTGCGGGCGTACCTGGGCGGGCTGCTGTGGGGCGTGGGCGTGCCGTGGCGGGTATCGGGCCTGAACGTGTCGCTGCTGCACGCCACCCTGGACGCCGGGCAGGTGCGGGCGCTGCGGCCCCTGCTGGCCGGGGCGGGCCTGCACCCGCGCGAACTGGTGCGTTCGGGGCGCCGGGCGGCGCTGGTGGACGTGGTCGCGTCGGGCGGGACGTTTGCCGAGTTGCACCGGGCGCTGCGCGAGTGGGCAGAGCAGGAGGGT